>DPOH01000138.1 GCA_003539755.1 Clostridium sp. | reverse complement strand
GTCAAAGGATTAATTCTCTCATTTTCTCAATTAAATTATAACAAAGACTTTTAATTTTATTTGTCAATATACCCCTTTATACCATATAAATATGTACTAATCTATGTTGATAATTAATGTTAACTCTGTCTATTTAGCTTGAAATATATTTTTATATATTAATCTAATTTACTTCATTTGCTTATCTAACTATATTTTAAATTAAGAGTTTCTTTTATTTTGAAAAAGAAACTCTATTTCTTACATTAAAATAATTCATCACTCAATTGTTTCTCTTCTAAAAATTCATTATATTTAATAATAATTCTTTCTTTCTTATTTACATCATATATTTTTAGCAATACAGGGTTTCCAGTATTTTTATTGATATAAAATTGCGCATTATTTAAATGCTTATTTTTACAATTATAATCTATATCAAGCTTTAAATATATTTCATCGCTCCATTCTGGTTTTATTTCTTGCATTTCTCTAGCATCACTATTTGAAAATATATTTTCTAAAAATGCTAATGGATATATTACATCCATATCCTTATCTAAAGAATATTCATCATCATTATCTTGTACTTTTATCTCCCCACCTTTGTATACCTTAACTCTATCGCCCTCATCTTTAAATTCAATTCTTACACCTTTTTCAGCATCATAATATTGTTTAGTATTTTCTTTATAATCTAATTTTTGATTTTTAAATTCATACTCAACTGAAGAAGTGTAGCATTTCATGTTTTTTAAATTGTTAACAATATCTTGATTAGTTGGAGCCGTAATATATCTACATATGATAATTACTAAAATAATTAATAAAGGTATAGTAATCAAGGCACCTATCAAGAATTTATTATTTATTGTTTTAGAGTTTGAATTCATAAATCCCCCAAGAAATTATTATTACTGTAATACTATTATGAAACTCTATGAATTTTTATTCTAAATAAAGTTAACTATTTCATTTATTTTCTTAGGAAGATTTTCTATTACATCTCTTGCATTTATTATGTAATTTTTGCCGCTTAAGTCATCTGCTATTTTTCCATGTATATAAGCAGAAATAAGAGCTGAATCCATTAAATTCATTCCTTGTGAAACAAAAGCATTAATTATACCTGTAAGTGCATCTCCCATTCCACCAGATGCCATTTTACTGTTTCCAGTAGGATTAACATATGTTTTTTTTCCGTCTGTAATTATAGTATTATAGCCTTTTAATAAAACAATTATTCCGTATTCTTCTGCTGTTTTTTCAGCAATTGCAATTCTATCAGCCTCTATTTCACTAATTTTCTTATTAATAAAACGAGCCATCTCACCAGGATGTGGTGTAATAATACATCTTCCTTTCAATTCAGATAATAAATCCTTATTATCTGCTAATATATTTATTCCATCTGCATCTATGATAATAGGACAGCTACTTATGCTGATAACTTTCTTTAGCATATTATATTGATAAGATCCAGTTCCCATTCCTGGACCAAATGCAATAGTATCAGCATTTTTTATAATATCAACAATTCTTTCATCATCTATAGTTATAGTCATTGCTTCTATTAGTTTATTTTCAAGGACATTTTGAACTTCTTTTGAACTGCATACTAAAGTAGTTAATCCAGCGCCTGCTCTGACAGTGCATTCTGTTGTAATAAATGCAGCCCCAGTAAATCCACTATTTCCAGCAACAATTATAGCTCTACCATAATTACCTTTATGATCATATAACCTTCTTTTAGGTATTAAATCTCTATATTCATCCTCTTCTAATATATTGATAACCTTTCCCAAATCCTGTTTTATATTGTTTGGTATACCTATGTTTAAAACCTCTACATTCCCGATATATTCAAAAGCATTGTAATTTAAAAACCCCTTTTTTATTGATTCAAATGTATATGTTTTATCTGCTTTTACTGATATCCCCATAACTGCTCCAGTATCACAGTTTAAACCTGACGGTACATCTATCGCTGCTATGTATCTACCATATTTATTTATTTTCTCAATTATATTCTCAAACATCCCACATATGTTCTTGTTTAAACCCACTCCAAATATTGCATCTACAATAAAGTCATAATTTTTTAAATCACTTATGAATTTATCATCCATATCTTCTTCACATTTTATAAAAAGAATATTTTCATCATTAGATATATTAATCAATATGTCTAAATTGCACTTAAAATTTTCTGTATAATTATCGTCTTTTGAAACTATATAAACCTTAACTTTCTTTCCCTTGACTATAAGCTTTCTAGCTAGTGCTAATCCATCTCCTCCATTGTTACCCTTTCCGCACAATATTAAAAAAGATTCAGCTTTGTCATTAACTTTCTTATAAACTTCAGAAGCTGCATTTTCCATAAGCACTATTCCTGGAATACCAATATTGTTTATGGTCTTTCTATCCATTTCACTACATTGATTTGCTGATAAAACATTAATCATTCTATCACCTCCAAAATTGCATATGCTATTGCATTTTCTCTACTATGTGAAATACTAACATGAATTTTAAAATTACTTAAAGATAATATTCTACAAATTTTATCGCTTAAATTAACAACAGGCTTTCCCTTTTCATCTCTTAAAATTTCAATGTCTAACAGACCAAATCCTCTAAATCCTGTTCCTAAAGCTTTACTTACAGCTTCCTTTGCTGCAAAATTACCTGCCATTACTTCCGCTTTAAAATTTTTGCTTTTAAAATAATCCTTTTCCTTACAAGTAAATACTTTATCAATGAAACTGGCTGTTCTCTTAACTGCACTTTCTATTCTATATATTTCAATTATATCTGTTCCAATTCCTGTAATCATACTATCGCCTCCATTTAGTAACATATTACCATAATGAATTAATAAATATTTACTTTTTTATCTTATGCTATTCAGTTGTTACTTAATTAAATATTGAATTTACATACATTATCATCAACATAAGTTCCTAATACATCAACTAAATGTATTGGCGAAAGTTGATTGTTCCATATTTTTATTAGCATTTTTTCTACATCTTCTTTTTCTGGAGAAATAATATCTATTTTATCTCTCTCTAGATTTACATTTTTTGATCCAATGTAATCTTTTCGTTCTACTTCAATCCCATATGCTGTTACCCCATTAAATTTCTTATTAATTAGTCTATAATAATATCGAAATTCTATATCTTTTTGTTTATTAATACTTTTATACTCCTCAAGAATATTCATAAATTCCATTCTCCTTTATGTTAAGTTTACATCTAAATGTTAGCACATAGTCCTTTAATAAAATGTCAAAGCATGTACTAATATTCTAATAATTATATCTTTTTTATTGACAATATAATCTTTTCATCTGCTTTTTACAACATATAACAATAAAGATTCTTACTTTATTTTTTTAGAATTTGTCGAATTACAAAAAATATTTCAAATAAAAAAAGAGCTTTCGCTCTTTTTTATCTCATAACTTCTCTTATTTAAACCATAACCAAAATCTATACCCATTTAAATATCGCCTGTATAATTGTAATATATTTTTACTTTTTTTAAAATTATTGTATTGTTTTCTTGTGAAAATTTATATATAATATAAACTTTAATATTAGCAGCTTATTTCATCTTCATCACTATGCTTTTTATAATTTAAGAATTTAAAGTCTTCGGCAATTACTTCTGCAACATACCTCCTATTTCCATCTTTATCTTCATAATTGCCTGTTCTTAGTCTTCCACTTAATGTAAGCATACTTCCCTTTCTTAAATACTTACAAATTATTTCTGCCTTTTTCCCAAATACAACAACTTGTATAAAATCAGCTTCTCTGCTTCCATCTGGTAATTTAAAATTCCTTTGTACTGCAATAACAAAACGAGTGTATGTTTTTTCTCCACCTTCACTTTGTTTTAACTCTGGATCTTTTGTTAATGTTCCCAATAAAATTATTTTATTCATCTTTTACCTCCTGAGTATATTTCCTTATAATTAATATCCACTTTAAACAAATATATACATATTACAGAGGAAAAAATAATATTCAAATAAAATATGCTTTAAATGGCTTAAGGTATGATTCTCCTTTGTTTCATCTGAGATCGAACACAATTAATTTCAACACCTAAAATAAAAATCATTGAAATTAAAAACAACCATGTCATCAAAATAAATACAGCCCCAAGACTTCCATAAAACCTTGAATAATGACTGAAATTATTTATATAAAAAGAAAATACGAATGAAACTATTATCCATCCAATAGTACTAAAAATTGCACCTGGCACTACCTCTTTTAATTTAATTCTTTTTGCTGGTGCCATACAATAAATTCCCGAAAAAATAAATACCATTACAATAAATACAAAAGCATGCCTGCATACATCCCATATAAACAAAAATGGCCTATATAATGGTATAATTGCTTTAATATACTCACTTATTACAGTACCAAATACAACCATAAATAGAGATAAGATAATTATTATAGCCAATGATAATATACCTAGCATAGAAATAATAACTCTTTTAATAAATGATCTGTCTTCCTTAAAATTATAAGCCTTATTTACCCCCTTTATTACAGCTCTAAATGCTGATGAAGAAGTCCACATCATAAGAATAATAGATACTCCTAATAATCCTGTATGCTGGTTGTCAACAACCTCCGTAATAGTTGACCTTGTAAGCTCAACTATGCTTTTAGGTAGTAATCCATTAAGTCCATTAAGAACTTCAGAAGAATTTAAGTTACTAAATCCTACAAGAGTTATTAAAAATAAAATAAATGGAAAAAACGATAACATCAAATAATATGCTAATTGAGAAGCTAATGCAACAATGTCATCATTTTTTATTTTTAATATAAGATGAATCAATACATTAACTCTGCTCCGTATTGTCAATCTATTTTTACTCATTTAATCACCATTTTCCTTTTAACTATTCTAAAATATAATTAATATTTATTCACATAAAAACAATTATAACGCGCTTTTTATAGTATATGCTACTATTTTTTTATTAATCCAAAAAACTATAATTATAATAAATAGATTATACTTTATCATTTACAAAAAAACAGACAGTAATTAACTGTCTGCTAAATATATATTATTTCTTAAATCCATATCCTGAAAAAATCAATAGTCCAAAGCATGCTATATTAAAAGTAACTATTATCTCAACACATTGAAACCATTTTTCTTTCTTATGAGCCTTATAAAATTTTGACTTTCTTTGAAAAATATCTGTAAGAACTAGTACAATTCCTTGATATAGACCATAAATAATATAATATACTTCAAATCCATGCCATATCCCCATAATAAACATTGTTAAAATCTGTGCCACATGGGATGCAGTAAATCTACTTTTAAATATCTTTTTTCTCATTGAATTTATTACAAATCTTGAAAAAATATAATCTCCAAACCATCTAGATAATGAGATATGCCATCTAGTCCAAAATTCTTTCATATCTTTACTTAAGAAAGGCTTATTAAAATTAATAGGAGTTTTTATCCCTAATATATAACTTGTTCCTATAGCAAATGCACTATAACCAGCAAAGTCAAAGAATAAATATAGGCTATATGAATACATGTATTTTATTCCATGATACCAAGAAATATCTTTAGGAATTGCATCCATCCAAACACTTATAAGTGCTGAAATAATAAACTTATACAATATCCCTCTAAATATGTATTCAATTCCCTTAATCAAATAATCATTTATATATTCTTTTCTTTCTATTCTTTTATTTAAATCTGAATCAAATCGTCTATATCTATCTATTGGACCAGAACTTAATGTAGGAAAAAATATAATAAAATATAGTGTTTTTATAATGCTTATTTCCTTAAGTGCGCCATCGTGTATCTCAATTATCATTTGTATTACTTTAAAATTAAGATATGATAATCCTAAAAATCCAACTGCACCTAGTGGAGTAATTGATGTTATCTTAGCAATAAATACAGGCAGAATAGATAAAATAAGAAATATATAATATACATACTTATTATCAGTTTTTTTTCTTATTTCTAAATATATCTTAATTACCGATATCTCCACAAATAAGAAAATTAAAAACAATATAAATTCCATCTGACCAGATTTAAGAGCACCTTTTATATCTCCTTGTGCAAACATATGATACACTTCATTAAAATTATGACTCATTAGCAGTGGTATCATTATAATAGATAAAAATAATCCATAGTATTTAATAGGCTTCTCTAATATCCCTAAAATTATAGCTGGTATCAAAGAAATAATTAAAATATACAGGTAAAAATAATCTCCATATTGTTCTAAGGTCATTTTTATTCCTCCAAGTTATCTTAAAAATTTATATATTAAATTAGAACTGGCTATATACAAATGGAAGCTCGTTTAATGAATAGAAAAAATAAACTACAAGTGCCATTACTAGTATCAAGGATAATGACACCCCTCTTTGTATATCCTTATTTCTTATTAAAGTGATTATAAATTCCTTCACTTACCTTCAACCACCCTTCTTTGCCCAAATGCATAACATCCATTAAAAAGTCTTTCTGATATTCATATTTTCTTAAATCAAGAACATCCATATCATCATTACCAGCAAGAGAATCTATAGTATCATAATATTTATTTCTTTCATCCACATTGAGACCTAAATAATCATAATACCAGCCATTAACTGGAGGTATAATAATATAAGGTTTTATCCCTAAATCATTACATACACTTAAGAAGAATTTAAAATCATCTAATTCCACTGACTTAGTTATCTCTTGAGAAGCTAATAGTCCTTTTACATAATCTTTTATATCTTTTACATTATCATTATAATATTTATCTGTTAATTGAAACTCATTACTAGATTTTGTTTCTTCGCTTTCCTTTAACAATTCATTATATTCTTTATTCCAATCAACCTCTTTATATTCTTTACTATCATCTGACTTGTCAGGAAGTTCCTTAAGTTCAGAATATATAAGTGCTTTATCTTTTATTTCTGATAAATAAATTTTAGTCACATAATAAGGTTTTAATATATTTCTGATGATTTTTGATGAAAAACTATTACTACAATATAGTTTTGCATATAATGCTTCTGGTTTAAATTTGTTAGCTTTAGATAATAATTCATAAGTTCTGTTAGCATAATACATCTTATTATTTTCACTTATTTTAGGATTGTTCAAAAATTCATAAAATCCAATGTCCGAAAAATTGCTGGCAAACTTATCTGGTTTTATACCTGCCTCATCATCAAACCATTGAATAGATACAATATATGCAAGTTTCTGATCTGGCTTTAAATTACACGCACCAATCATTGAAGCTTGTTGTAGATTTTGTGAGTACCCTCTTCCGAAAGAACTTACATTATATTCTGCACCTTTTATAGGAAACAACTTTAAGGTATTTTGAGGTACATCTATTTTCATTTCAGATGATCCCAATAAAAATAAATCTCCGTTCTCTCCTAATACCCTTTTCGCTACAATACTCCTGTCCTTCTTAAAATCCCCATAATTAGCAGCGAACTTAGCTAAATCTTTTGTTTCAGATAAATAACTTATTTTTTTATCTAAAATATTATTTGATAGAATTGCAGCTACAACTGCAATTATTATAGGTATTATAAAGCTACATATCCTTTTCATACTTTTAATCCCTTCGTTAAATTTTACACTAGATACTATTCCACTTAAAATTATCAGATATTTATATGTCATTCTTATGACAACTGATTACATTTCTTATTTATTTTACTATTTTTACATTTATATGTATTTATTGGATTTTAGTTATACTTTCAAAGGTATGTTTTATCCAAAATTTATATTTGAACAAAAATAAAGACAATAAGCATAAATGTATAGTAATCTATAACATCTATACTTACTGCCCTAAATTAGCAACTATAATTTAAATATCTTTTCTCTGTTGTTTACTACATTCTTAGTAGCATTTCTTGTATCATATACAACTTTAGCTCTCTTTACTATTTCTTCATAATCATAGCAGCTATGGTTAGTTGTTATAACTACAATATCAGCTTCATCGATAACTTCTTTCCAATCTACTGAGTTATAAATCTTATCTTTATATTTAGATACTTGACAGTAAGGGTCATTTACTAAAACTTCTGCGCCATTCTTCTCAAATTGTTCTATTACTTTGAATGATGGTGATTCTCTATAATCATCAATATCATTCTTGTACGCAACTCCCATTACAAGTACTTTTGAACCATTAAGAGCTTTTTTATGTTTGTTTAATATTTTCATAACATTGTCTAATACAAATTCAGGCATTGAGTCATTTATTTCTCCTGAAGTTTCTATTAATTTTGTATGGTAATCATATTCTTTAGCTTTCCATTCTAAGTAGAAAGGATCTAATGGAATACAATGTCCACCTAATCCTGGACCTGGATAGAATGGCATGAAACCATATGGTTTAGTCTTAGCTGCATCTATTACTTCCCATACATCTATTCCCATTCTGTTACAAAGAATAGCCATTTCATTTGCTAATCCAATATTGATATTTCTAAAAGTATTTTCTAATATCTTTTCCATTTCTGCTACAGCTGGTGATGATACAGTGTGTATCTCTCCTTCTAAAACATTTCTGTATAAAGCCGCTGCTACTTCTGTACATTCTTCAGTACATCCCCCAACAACTTTTGGAGTATTCTTAGTGTTGAAATTCTTATTACCTGGATCTACTCTTTCAGGTGAGAATGCTAAGAAGAAATCTTCTCCACACTTTAAACCACTCTTTTCTAAAATTGGTTTAAGCACTTCTTCTGTTGTTCCTGGATAAGTAGTACTTTCAAGGATTATAAGCATTCCTTTATGTAAGTATTGTGCAACACTTTCTGTTGAAGATACTACATATGATAAATCTGGTTGCTTGTATAAATCTAATGGTGTAGGAACACAAATACATATTGTATCTACATCTTTTACAAAGCTAAAATCTGTTGTTGCTTTTAATGTTCCAGCTTCAACTAATTCTTTTAATTTTTCATCAACTACATCTCCGATATAGTTTTGGCCATCATTTACCATGTTTACTTTTTTATCTTGAACATCAAATCCAATAGTTTGATATCCAGCGCTTGCTTTTTCTACTGCTAATGGTAATCCAACATACCCTAATCCAACTACACCAACTTTTGCAGTCTTGTTGTTAATTTTGTCTAACAATTGTTCTTTTAATATTGACATAATGTACCTCCTGTAATCTTGTCAATGCATAATGCATAATGCATAATGTATCATAAATTTAATATCAAAATTCTTTTATAATTAGCTATTTTTCTAAAGATTCAACTTTATCATCATTTTTAATATAGCTTTCACCACATGCACTACAAGTTGCATGATTGTCACTAAATTTTAATTTTTCTCCACATTTGCATACATATCCATGTATTCTAGCTGGATTTCCCACAACTAAAGCATAATCTGGTATATCTTTTGTAACTACTGCACCAGCACCAACTAATGCATATTTCCCTATGTTATGGCCACATACAATTGTAACATTAGCTCCAATTGATGCACCTTTTCTTATTATAGTATCTCTATATTCACTTTTTCTTTCAATAAAGCTTCTTGGATTCACTACATTAGTGAAAACACATGATGGTCCTAAGAATACATCATCTTCACATATTACACCAGTATAAACGGATACATTGTTTTGTATTTTAACACCTTTTCCAAGCTTAACACCTGGAGATATAACTACGTTTTGACCTATGTTGCATTTTTCTCCTATTTCACAATTGCTCATTACATGAGAAAAGTGCCATATCTTTGTTCCATCACCGATTTTAACATTATCGTCTACATAACTAGACTCATGTACAAAATAATTTTTTTCCATATTCAATACCTCAAAAATACTTATTTTTATCACAAATCAAATATAGATTATATAATACAAGATTTAATTATTATAAAACTTTATTTCTTTATACTGTCTATTACGTAATCTACTTGTTCTTTTGTTAATTCAGGATATACTGGTATTGCAAATGTTCTATGTGATAGATATTCTGCCACAGGCATATCCCCTTCTTTGTATCCTAAGTCCTTATAAACCTTTTGAAGATGTAATGGTACTGGATAATAAACTCCTGTTGCTACACCTTTTTCTTTTAACTTGCTAAGCATAGCTTCTCTGTTTTCACTTTGAAGAATGTACATATGGTATACAGGAACGTTTTCTTCACTAACTACTGGTGTTACTAAATCTGCATCCTGCAATCTTTCATCATATATCTTCGCTATTTCTCTTCTCTTAGCATTCCATTCATCTATGTGAGGTAACTTTACTCTTAAAATTGCAGCTTGTATAGCATCTAATCTAGTATTATAACCAATTAAATAATTATAATATTTTAGTGGATTATACACAGTATCATCTGCATTTTGAACTGTATCAATTTCTTCATTTATGTTATTTAATAAATTATATGCTTTTTGACCATTTTCTCCACTTCCATGAGTTCTTAATGCTCGTGCAATTGTTGCAACATCATCACTATCAGTAACGATCATACCGCCATCACCAGCGCATCCTAAATTCTTAGTTGGAAAGAATGAAAAACATGCTACATCTCCTAAAGTTCCAATATTTCTATCTTTATATTTTCCACCTATTGCTTGGCATGCGTCTTCTATAACCTTTAAATTATGCTTTTTAGCAATAGTATTTATTTCGTCCATTTTAGCACTTTGCCCAAAAATATGTACTGGTACTATAGCTTTTGTTTTTTCTGTAATTTTTTCTTCTATTTTTGAAGGATCTATATTAAATGTATCTTTTTCAACATCAACAAATACTGGTACTGCACCTACTGCTGAAATAGTTTCTGCAGTTGCAAAGAAAGTAAATGGTGTAGTTATTACTTCATCTCCAGCTCCAATGCCTAAAGATTTTAATGCAACAACTAATGCATCAGTTCCATTTCCTACTGATATTGCATGTTTAACTCCTACGTATTCTGCAAATTCTTTTTCAAATTCAGTTACATTCTTACCCATAATGTAACCAGCTGAAGAAAGTACTTCTTTAGTTACTCTATCTAAATCTTCAGAAATAGATTTGTATTGAGCTTTTAGATCAATTAATGGAATATTCATTTTCCTCGCTCCTTAACTCTACTATATGTATATAATTTTAATTAACTTTATCTTATTTGTTATAAAACTAACATGAATATTTTAACATACTTATATAGATAAATAAACGTTTTGTTTATTTACTTGCGTTTTATTAATATTTTCTCATAGGATACCATTCTTTAGGTAGTAATGTACCATATTTTTCAGTTATATATCTATCATCTATTAGAAGAACTCTTCCTTTGTCATTTTCAGTACGTATAACTCTTCCAGCTGCTTGAAGTACCTTATTTACTCCTGGGAATATATATGCATAATCATATCCCTCTTCTTTATAAAATTCTCTTATAATCTCATTATAAGTATCAATTTTAGGATATCCTACTCCTATAACTACAGCGCCAATAAGATTCTCTCCCGGAAGATCTACACCTTCTGCAAACATTCCTCCAATTACACATAGTCCAATTATATTTCTATTATTCCTAAATTTTTTTAAGTAATCCTCTTTTTCATCTTCGTTCATTGAACTTTCTTGCTTTATAAAAATATAATCCTCCATATCTATCTTTTGAATCTCTTCCCATAAAAGATCCATATAATTATATGAAGGTGCAAATATCATATAATTCCCTTTTTCTTCTTTAACAAACGATAATATTTTATCAACAACATGCTTTAATGTTCTTTTTCTATGCTTATATCTAATGTTAATTGAACTTACAAGTACCTTTAAATTATCTTTATTAAAAGGAGATGGCAGTTTCATTCTATAACTTTTTTTGCTTCCTCCCAAAATATCTACATAATATCTTATAGGTGATAATGTAGCAGAAAAGAATATAGCTGCATGAAACTTAGATAAATATGATTTTATATTTTTCGATGGATTAACACAGTAGATAGTCAAAATAATTTCCTGTGATTCTCTTTCAATACATGTAACATAATTTTCATCATATAACTGCATCATAGAAATGAATTTATTAATTTCAAAATATAAATTTAATATATCATCGTATCCTTCAAATTTATTTCCACTTAAAAGAACTTTCTCACTTTCATTTGTAAAAAGACTTAACAGCTTTATCAAATCTTTTGGTGCTTCATTTTCATAAAACCAGCTTTTTTCATATTCCTCACATTCGTTTCTAAGCCCTATAAAATAAGTATTAATTTTATTTAAAATACCATGAAGTTTACTTAATTTCCCCTTAGTTATCTTTTTACAATCCATAATTATCTGCTTACTTAAACGTGCAGAATACATTTCCCTTGCTCTATTAATTAAATTATGAGATTCATCTATCAGTACAATATTTCCACTACTTTCGCTCAATCTAGTTAAATTTGCACTTGGATTAAACATGTAATTATAATCGCATATTACTCCATCACAATACATACTTACATCCAATGATAATTCAAAAGGACATACTTTATATTTTTGCGAGTATTCCTGTAAAATTTCCTTGGAAATATGTTGTTCATTTTTTAATATTTCTACTATGACTGGTCTAACTTTATCATAATAACTTTCTGCATATTTACACACTTCAGGATTACAATCAAAATCAGAATTACAGCAAGCTTTTTCTTTTGCAGTAATTGTTATAGTCTTAAAATACAGCCCCTGTTCTCTAAGGGTACTGAATGTATCTTCAGCTACTTTTCTATTTATTGTTTTTGATGTCAGATAAATTATTCTCTCACCAAGATTTTCGCCGATAGCTTTGATTGATGGAAAAATAGTAGAAATAGTTTTACCTATTCCTGTAGGTGCCTGTGCATATAAAAGTTCCCCCTCCTTAATTGTATAATAGACTATATTAATTAATTTTCTCTGTCCTTCTCTATATTTATCAAAGGGGAAATTTATATTTTTAATAGATTTATCTCTCTTTTCTTTTTCATCAATTATTAAAAGACTAAATTCTTCATATACTCTTGTTATTTTATTTGTAAACTCTTTTAATTCTTCAAGAGTATATTGTCTTTCAAAGCTTTTTACTTCATAACTTTCAAGCTGAACATATGATAATCTTATATAAATGCTATCCATATTGTTTTGACAAGCATAAATATAGGCATAAAACTTAGCCTGAGCCCAATGGGTTTCATTAGAATCATCAATATAAGCAAATTTATTATAAGTAGATTTTATTTCTTCAATAATTATTCTCCCATTATCATTTATTATTCCATCAGCTCTTCCTTCAACTTTTAAAGTAATCTTTTCAAGTTCAAATTCAAAAGAAAGCTTTACTTCCTTATCATATATCTCATATATCTTGCTATTATCTTCTTGAAGTTTCTGGTGGGCTCTTGTACCTTCTATAGCCCTTGCACTTCCTGTAAATCTATTATCTATATCACCTTTTAATAGGCAGAATTCTACTAAACTTCTTACGGATTCATTTATAATGATTTTATCCATAATACCAACCTCATAATTATTTAAATACTATAAAACACCTACTAAACCAGAATATAATTTTCTAATTTAATAAGTGTTCTTCAAAACTATATATTATTATATCATATTTTACTAATTTCATTCTGCATGGTACTCATTTACAAGTTTTTGTACTAATTTCTTAATTACACTTGCTTCTGCTATAAGAGATAAAACTAAAAGAAATATTTTTATTCTTTCTTCATCATTCTCTTTTAGATTAAATTCTTTAATCATTTCCTCAAGTCTTTCTTCATGAGTTACAGCTGTTATTAAATAATCATCTACACTCTCTTCCTGAATTTTTACAAATGTCTTATATGCATCTTCCCAGGATATTATATCATCGTTTCTATCATTTATATCATTAAATGCCAGGCTAAAAACTTTTTTAATTTCTTCTGTATTTAATACTGGTCTCATATAACCAAGTAATACTAACTGAATTAAGTGCATTTTTGTATAGCCTCTTTTTTTACCATCTTCAGGCTTTGTTATCACTTCACTTTTTGTATAGTTCTGTACTATATTATTAGTAAATCTTTCATCTATAAATTTATCATTTAAATAGTCAATAACCTGTGATAAAAATAAATCATACTTGGGTAGATCATCATATGAAACCGAACTGCTTTTTGACATTTCCTCTGCTAATTTTTTTATGTAATCAGAATCAAACTTTTTTTTCATATTATCACCTACGCTTTCCTATCTTTACTATATTATATAGTAAGCTTGAACTTATTACAAGTTATTTTCAACATTATTACTCTACATTATTAATTAATATACGCTAAATAATTCACTTATATTCACACCAATTTTTACATAATGAAAAATATCTATTTTATGTAATTTATCGACATAAAATCTTATTACCTGCTTTTTTTTCTATAAAAAAGTTTCAATATTACTTTTATCCTTGTATTTGTAAATTTTTTCACAGTCAATACGAATTATACTTAGTATTTACATTTTTAATTATTTAATAATAGAATATCTTCCAATCTTTACGATTTATTTTTTATAAATATTGTACTTTTATGTAAATAAGTACACTTGACATCCCTAAAATATGGTAGTATATTTTATTTTAAAGTAGTATTAAAGTTGAATTTTGTAATTTCTTATGTAGAAAATAAAATATTTATTGACTTTATATTACATACTTGGTAATATAACATTGTAGAATGTCGAATTGTGTAATTAGGAGGAATTTTTTATGAAATCAACAGGTGTAGTTAGAAGAGTAGACGAATTAGGAAGAATAGTTATTCCAATAGAATTAAGAAGAACTTTAGACATAGCTGAAAAAGATGCTTTAGAAATCTATGTAGACGGTGAACAAATCATCTTAAAGAAATATGAACCAGCTTGTATCTTCTGTGGAGATGCTAGAGACGTTATAAACTACAAAGGTAAAAATATCTGCCAAAAATGTTTCGAAGAAATGAAAAATAGATAATAATAGATTTATAACAAATTATAAACTTATTAGAGACTATTAATTTTTAAATATCTATATTAAATATCTATATTACTCAGAATATAGATATTTAATATTAATAGCCTCTCATTTTTATTATAAATTAGTGGAATATTTATATACTTCATTTTTAGGAAGTTCCCTATCTTTTGCAACCATCTTTATAGCTTCCTTTTTATTTATCCCATCATTCATATATTTAAGAATATGCTCTTCTATAGATAAATCTATCCATGAATCCCTTTTTTCTTGCTTAATTTCTTCAAGCTGTTTTCCTTCCAATACAAGAACAAATTCTCCTCTAGGTTTATTTTCAATAAAATAATTAAATGCTTCACTTAATTGCCCTCTAAATATCTGCTCATATAATTTAGTAAGTTCTCTACATACAGCAATTCTTCTATCTCCAAATGTATCTAATAAAAATTGCAACGTATCTAAAAGTCTGTGAGGTGCTTCATAAAATATAAGTGTTTCCTGACAATTTAATAATTCACCAACTACATTCTTACGATCTTTATTTTCTCTAGGTAGAAAGCCTCTAAATAAGAATTTAGTAGTATCTAATCCTGAATAAACAAGTGCAGTTGTAAAAGCTGTAGCTCCTGGAAGAACTTCAAAATCTATATTTTCTTGTATACATCTCTCGACTATAACACTTCCTGGATCAGATATTCCTGGAGTACCAGCATCTGATACAAGAGCTATATTTTTTCCCTCTTCAAGATGATTAATTATTTCATTACTTTTCCCTTGTTCATTAAATTTATGATAACTTATAAGCGGCTTTTTTATCTCAAAATGATTTAACAATTTCAATGTCTGTCTTGTATCTTCTGCTGCTACAAAATCTGCTTCTTTCAACACATCTAATGCTCTTAATGTAATATCTTTAAGATTTCCAATTGGTGTTGGTACTAAATATAATTTTCCTCTTTCCATGCTATTACTACCTCCCGTATATTTCATCTATTTCTTTAGTATAATTTCCATTCTCATCATAAACATATAATGGAGCCTCCCACTTCAAATAAGCTCCTCCATCTCTCTGCCCTTCAACAAGCACTATATTAGGTGCTTTTCCCATCTTTGGATGTACCATTTTAACTCTTTTAGGTTCAATTTTATATTTTCTCATAAGAGTAAATATATCTGCTAATCTCTCAGGTCTATGAACTATAAACATCCTCCCATTATCTTTCATAAGAACTCTAGATGCTGCTATAACATCCTCTAAATTACATAATACTTCGTGTCTAGCAATTGCAAGTTTATCTAATGGATTTAGTATACCAGAATTATTTAATTTATATGGAGGATTTACTGTGACCACATCAAATTTATCTAATTTCTTAAGGCTATCAATATCTTTCAAATCTCCATTTATAAATTCAATTTTCCCATCTAGAGAATTAAGCTTAACACTTCTTTCAGCCATTTCAACCATATCACTTTGTATCTCTAACCCATATGCTCTCTGAGGTTCATATTTCCCATAAATAAGAAATGGCACTATTCCTGTACCAGTACACAAATCCATAACTCTATGCTTCTTTTTAACTTGTGCAAAATCAGATAATAGTACAGCATCAATTCCAAATTTAAAACCATCTTGTTTTTGGATTAAATATAGTCCTTTTAATTGAAGGTCATCTATATTTTCATCACTATTTATATATTTTTTTTCATTTATCTTATCCATTTTTATTTTCCTCATCACTATATAATTAAGTAAGTATTATTATATCATTCATGTATACAAATGCAAAAAAACCTTTCTACTTATTTATTGTAGAAAGGTTTTTTTAATAATGCAATTATGTAAATTCTTACTAGTTTACTCTTCTAGCTGCATAGAATTTATATACCGGACTAACTTTTACAACATCACCTGTTTGTGGTGCATGAATCATTTGTCCGTTTCCAATATATATTCCAACATGTCCTGTATGTGGGAATACTAAATCTCCTGGTTGAAGATCTGCTTGACTTACTGGAGTACCCACATTAATTTGTGAATAAGTTGTTCTACTTATATCTTTACCTAATGCATGTTTAAACACATATTGTGTAAATCCAGAACAGTCAAATGTACTTTCTCCTGTTGCTCCCCAAACATATGGTTTACCTAAGTGCTTATATGCTTCATTTAATATAGCAGATGATCCTGCTCCTGGTGTTGAAGTGCCTTTATTTGAAGATGATCCTCTATTTGGAGTAGAAACAGTTGCTTGCGCTGCCTGTGCAGCAGCTGCTGCTCTAGCTGCTTCATCTTCTTGTGCTTTCTTTTGATTATATGCAGTCTTACCTTTTTCAATCATATCATTAACTTCTGACTTTACAATTTCACTCTTAAGCTGATTATCTCTAACATTTCTTAATTGAGTAATTGCAGATTGTATTTCAGATGAAGTACTATTTGAACTATTTATAACATCAAATTGAGTTTGTACAGTTTCTCTTTCTAATGTTGATAAATATTCTGAATCAAACTTAGATCTTTCTTCCTTAGCTTCATTTGCTAATTGTTCTTGTTCTTTTTTCTTTCCATCAAGTTCATTTAAGTTTGCTTGTACTTCTTCATTAAGTTTATCAATTTGGTTCTTTTTATCTTCTAATGATTGTATCTTATCATTTAATTCTTCTTTTTTATTCTTAACTTGTTCAATAGCATCTTTATCTTTACCAACAATTTGTGAAACTGCTTGTAATCTTGTAAAGAAATCACTTGTTGAATCTGAATCAAGAATAAAACTTAAATAACTGAATTCTAAATCACCAGACATATACATAGCCTTAACCCTTTGGCCTAATACTTCATCTAGCGAAGTTATTTCTTTTTTACATTGTTCAATATCTTTTGTAGTATTATCTATAACATTATTTATGTTATCGATTTCTTTTTTATTCTTATCTACTGTTACTTGTAATGGTTCAATTTGTGTATTTAAATCATATATCTTATTCTCAATATCCGCTATTTTGCTTTCAATTTCTGCGTATTTTTGCCTACCCTCATTTAACTTAGTACTATCTGGTGTCGCAAATGCTGGTATTGAGGTACCTACAGCCATAACTGTCGTTAGCATAAGTGCCAGAATTCTTTTTTTCATTTTCTCTCGGTCCCTTTTGAACCTTCCCTCCTTTTATTTATACAAATCAATATTTTTAGTATATCACTTTCTACTAATATGGACAACATACCTAAACTCCGAAAAATCAAGTTATTTCATCGATATATATATTTTTTCTATTTTTCCCTCTTTTTCTTATCAATCCTCTCATTATTTTATGATATCTTTGATTATATTTTGTTTTTCTTAATTACAACATTTTATTTTTTACTAAATAATTATTTTTTACTACAAATTTATTCACTTGACACAACATGAATTTAGATATATAATAATAATGTTTCCGGGGTGTGGCGCAGCTGGGAGCGCGCGTGGTTTGGGACCATGAGGTCGCAGGTTCGATCCCTGTCACCCCGACCAAATTAATTACAAAAAACTTAAGGATTATTCCTTAAGTTTTTTTGTTATAACCAAATTTATATGATTAATATTTTTTATTTATATATACTAAAACATAAAAATAACCAATTACATAACTACTACATAATAATTTTTATTAGGGGGATACTTAATGTTTATACATAATAATATACAAGCTGTTATTTTTGATCTTGATGGAACACTAGTAGATTCAATGTGGGTATGGAATCAAATAGATATTGAATATCTAAGAAAAAAAGGCCACACAGTACCTGAAAATTTAAAGGATGAAATATCCCATTTGAGCTTTCTACAGACTGCAGAATACTTTAAGAAAAGATTTGATCTATCAGATTCAGTTGAAGAAATATTAGAAGACTGGCACAAGATGTCTTTTGATTTTTATGCCAACAAAGTAAAACTAAAAGAAGGAGCAAAGGATTTTTTAGACATGCTTAAATCTAAAAATATAAAAATAGCTCTAGCTACAAGTAACTCTATTCCACTATTGGAAACCTGCTTAAAAAACAATGGAATTTATGATTATTTTGATTCGATTACAGTAACAGACGAAGTATCAAGGGGAAAGAATTTTCCTGATGTATATTTATTAGCCGCCCAGAAAGTTAATGCTTCTCCAGAAAACTGTATTGTATTTGAAGATATAATTCCTGCTGTAAAAGGAGCAAAATCTGCAAATATGACTGTAGTAGCTGTAAAAGATGAAACTTCTATATTAGATAAAGAAGAATTATGCAAATTAGCAGATAAATATATAGATTCATATTTAGAATTACTATAAATATAGCAAAAGCCATAATGAGTATATTATTCATGCTCATTATGGCTTTTTTAGTAATGTTCCAAAAGTAATACTCCAAATTTTACATTAGGCTAATAGAACTTACTCAATAAAAGTAGTGAATCTAGTTTTCTTATTACTTTCTTTCAACACCATATTTATCTTCTAATTCTTTTAATATTTCATTGTATTTCTTGTGTTGTCTTTCTTGAATTAATTGATGTAAAACTGTATCCTTAACTTCTTCAAAGCTCTTAGTAGAAGCATCATTTTTAGAATCAACAGTTATTAGGTGATATCCAAATTGAGTTTTAACCGGTTCAGTTACTACTCCTATTTCTGCATTGAAAGCAGCATCTTCGAATTCAGGAACCATCATTCCTCTTGAGAATTCTCCTAAAGCTCCACCTTGTTCTTTAGATGGGCATGTAGAATACTTCATAGCTGCATCTGCAAATGAAATAGTACCATTTTCTATTTCTTCTTTAATAGATTTAGCTTCATCTTCAGTAGCAACTAATATATGTTTAGCTGAAACTGTAGCTGGTGTTTCAAATGCTTCTTTATTTTCATCATAATACTTTCTAACTTCTTCATCTGTAACTGTTATATCAGATAATATCTTATTTATAGCCATTGAAGTCATCACTTCTTTAGCAATACTTTCAATTGCATCTTTATATTCTTGAGTTTCATCTAATTTTAATTCTTTTCCGAATTTATTCATTAATTCAAATGAAATTAATTGTTCCACTAATTGTTTTTTAGCTTGCTCATTTTGGAATGCAGCTCTTCTTTCTTGTGGATATCTAGCTATTATTGCATTTAAATCTTTTTCTGTTATTTCATTTCCAGCAGCAATTGCTAATACTTTGTTTTCCATATTAATTCACCTTTTTCTATAAAATTTTATATTCTTTCTTATTTTAACAGTATATAGTC
>DPOH01000298.1 GCA_003539755.1 Clostridium sp. | reverse complement strand
TTGTACGAGCTCTTGGATAGTACTGCAAAAGCAAAAACATCACAGGAAGATTTTGTGGCAAGAAACAAAAATATTTATTCTGGAATTGAAGCTAAAGATATTCAAGTAAATATAACTGGTATTGAGAAGGATGGAGACACATCAACTATAAGCTATGATACTACTATGAATACAATAGCAGGAGAATTAGAATTTTCAAATAAAATAGAGCTGAAAAAAGAGTTGGGTAAGGGGTATGGAGTTATGTGGAATTCAAAAGCCATCTTTCCTGAGCTAGAGGATTCAGATAAAGTACGAGTAAATACATTGAAATCTAGAAGGGGAGCTATTATAGATAGAAATGGTGTGGAACTTGCTAAAGATTCATATTTATCGAATGTTGGAATTGTACCAGGTAAACTTGGTTCAGATAAAAATAATAGTATAAATAAAATTGCTTCTATATTAGAAATGAGTGCAGATAAAATAAATAAAAAACTTCAAGCTGATTATGTTAAAGATGATATGTTTGTACCAATTAAGGATATACCTTATGGAAGTGAAAAGGTAGTAGAACTTTTACAGATACCAGGTATTATGATAAAAGAAAAGGATTCGAGGGTTTATGCTTATGGAATGGAAACTGCACATCTTGTTGGATACGTACAAGCTATAAATGCTGATGAATTAAAAGAAAAAGCGGATATGGAATATACAGAAAATTCAATAATAGGAAAGTCTGGTCTTGAAAAGTATTATGAAGATACACTAAGAGGTATTGATGGAGCTGAGATATATATTCAAAATAGTGAAGGTGAAAGAAAGAGTACAATTATTAAGAAAGAAGCTAAGCATGGAACTGATTTGTGCTTAAATATAGATATAAATATACAGAAAAAACTTTATGAAGAACTAGGAAATGATAAAGGTACAGCAGTGGTTATGAATCCTGATACAGGGGAAGTGTTAGGCCTTGCAAGTACGCCATCCTATAACTCCAATGATTTTATATTAGGATTAAGTGAGGATAAATGGAATAGTTTAAATAATGATCCTAAAAAGCCTTTATATAATAGATTTCAGGCAACAGCAGCGCCTGGATCATCTTTTAAACCCATTATAGGCGTAATTGGTGTAGATACAGGAAAAATAGATCCAGCTACAAATAAAAATATTAGTGGATTAAGCTGGCAGAAGGATTCAAGTTGGGGAAATTATAATGTTACAAGAGTATCAGAGTATGGTGAAGCAAATTTAACAAATGCATTAATTCATTCAGATAATATATATTTTGCACAAGCAGCTTTAGATATAGGAAAAGATTTAATGAAAGAAAAACTTAATGCTTTTGGAATTGGAGAAAAAATACCATTTGAATATCCACTATATAATTCACAGATTTCATCTAGTGGAGATTTTTCAAGTGAAGTTCAATTGGCAGATAGTGGATATGGACAAGGAGAAGTATTAATTAATCCAGTACAGCTTGCTTCATTATATACTATGTTTGAAAATGAGGGTAACATTTTAACTCCAACACTTACTAAAAATAATAATGATGGTCCAAAGATTTGGAGAGAAAATGTTGTATCCAAGGAAAATAGTAATATTATACTAGATGACCTTAAACAGATAGTTGAAAATCCACAAGGAACTGGCCATCAGGCATATACGCCAGGTCTTGAAATAGCTGGTAAGA
Organism: Clostridium sp.; assembly: GCA_003539755.1. Lineage (GTDB taxonomy): Bacteria > Bacillota > Clostridia > Clostridiales > Clostridiaceae > Clostridium. The sequence continues at coordinate 2,896 of DPOH01000298.1, read as the reverse complement.
CAGGAACTGCTGAAATAAAGCAGTCACAAGATGATACTACTGGAACAGAGCTTGGTTGGTTTGTTGGTATGACTACAAATAAAAAACCTAATAATCTACTTGTTGTAATGATGGTAGAAGATGTTAAAGATAGAGGCGGAAGCCATTATGTTGTTCCTAAAGTAAAAGATATTTTAGAAATGGTGAAATAAAAAAATATATAATTGAAAAAGCTTGTCGTGCTAATGTATAAAATAGTAGCGACAAGCTTTTTATATTAAAATTTTCTTTCAAGTATGGATGTTTTATCATGCTGTTTAAAATCATCAATTGTATTAAATCCTAGCTGTTTAAGTACTTTGTCTAATGTATCGCTATGAAGAGGTACTTTTATAGGTGAGTCATAAGCAAGTTTATCTAGTTGTTCTTTTCCGGATTCAGTTGGAATTAATGTTTTAGGCCCTCCAACACATCCGCCGACACATCCCATTCCTTCAATAAAATTACCATCGAGGGAGCCTTCTAAAGCGTATTTTAATACTTCTTTACATTCTTTTACACCTGATGCTTTAACAGCCTTAAATTCTTTATGCTTTTTAGGAAATAATTCTTCTACAATTTCAGATATAGAAATTGAAACTCCACCGCTTCTTCCATATAACCTTCCACCTTTAGATACATAATCTCTAGTTGGAATTCCCTTTAGACTGGATACATCAATATTTAATGCATTGAATATTTCATCTACTTCAGCGTAAGTTAAAACAAAATCAATAATACCTTCAAGATCCTTTTCTTTTGCTTCAGCTTTTTTTGCGATACAAGGTCCGATAAATACAACTTTAGCTTCAGGATTTAATTTTTTTATTATTCTTCCTGCAACTACCATTGGAGAAGCTGATGGTGAAAGATCGGGTACTAATTCTTTATATACTTTTCTAATCATTCCTACCCACATAGGACAGCAGCATGAAGTAATCATAAAATCATTCTTATTATTAACGTGAGCGTCAAACTCTACTGCTTCTTTTATTGATAATATATCTGCAGCAAAAGCAACTTCAATCATATCGGTAAATCCGATTTTTATAAATGCCTCACGAAGCATATCCATAGTTACATCTGAACCAAACTGGCCCATTATTGATGGAGCTACCTCTGCAACTACAACTTTATTATTATGTATTAAGTCCACAACAGGAATGTATTCAACTTTATCTAGAATTCTTCCATTCTTACATGCATCTACACATAATCCGCAGCCTACACATAAATTAGGATCTATATAGGTGGTTTTATCATCACTATCATATTTTATTGCTTCAAATGGACATACAGCTTGACAACTATATTTATCATCCTTATCTTTTGTGCATGGAGTAGAGCAGCAGTCAAGTTTTTCAACAATTCTTTTATTTATTGAATATTGGGTTATTGCTTTTTTTAAATTGTGTAAATAATTATTATCAAATTTTATGTCAACTCCACATAGTGAAGTAATTATTTTAAAAGTTTCTTGAGGAGATTTTTCATGACAAACCATGATTTTTGATAGTGTTTCATCAAAATTTCCATCATAGTATGATTTAACTAGTTCATCAAATAAATCATTATATTTATTATTCATAAGGCACCGACTTACTAAAAATATATTTATATAAATAGTATGTATAATTTGTTTTTATTAATACAAGATTTATATAAGAAAAAGAAAAAGATAATTATATATACATAAGCTTTAAAAATATGAATATATTTGATACAATTGACAGTATAAGGGTATTTTATTGAGTAAATTTATAATATGTAGGAGGAAAATATGATCAAATATAAGAAAATTTCAATAATATTAAGCGCTGCTATTGCTTCAATGATTCCATATTCAGCATTTGCAGTGGATACATCAAAAGTTATGGTGGATAATAATCAGCATATAGTAAGTAATGACAAAGAAAGTAATGTTATTATAGGTAATAATGAATCAGATAGTAATTCAAAGATAAATACTTCTGATGCCAATATGAAACATTCAGCAGTAAGTGTTGGTTGGAAAAAGAATAGTGATGGAACTTATAGTCTTTTTGATAGTAAAGGAAATATGGTCAAATCAGATTGGTGTAAAGTAGATGGAAAGTGGTATTATTTTAATGATAGTGGAATAATGCAAAATGGATGGATAAAATATGATGGAGGATGGTTTTATTTAGATAGTAATGGAAATCCTAAAACTGGATGGTTAGGTCTAGGCCAAACTTGGTATTATCTTGATAATTCGGGGAAAATGGAAACAGGATGGCATAATATAAATGAAAAATGGTATTATTTTAATAGTAAAGGAGAGATGTTAACAGGGTGGCAGAAAATAAATAGCAAATGGTATTACTTTGATCATTTTGGAAAAATGCTCTCTAATACAGTAATTGATGGATATACTTTAGGATCCAATGGTTTCTGGATATAATTTTATATGGTCATAATAAATATTATGAATAAAAAATCTCTGATAAAATTTAAATCAGAGATTTTTTGCATTATAATTATTATATTTTTTGAATATTTGTAGCCATTGGTCCTTTTTCGCCTTCTTGAATAGCAAAAGTAACACTTTCGCCTTCCTTGAGATCTTTATCAGGTCCTTTTTCTTTTATTTGTGAATGATGTGCAAATACATCATTTCCATTATTGCAGGAAATAAATCCATATCCTCTTTCTCTGTCATACCATTTTACTACACCTGTTATGTCAGCCATTCACATCTACTCCTTATTATTAATACAGTATAATTTAATATTAAAAAATGCTGTTATAATAATAGTATTGCAAAAAAACGTCTTAATAATCCATGTAATTTATTCTTTTAAATAAAAGGTGATTTTTTCATTTTTTCATTAAATTTATTATACAGCCTAATCATATC
>DPOH01000247.1 GCA_003539755.1 Clostridium sp. | reverse complement strand
GAATATAGGTTCTAATATTAATAATAACTCAAAAAGGGTAGGAATAAATAATACAATAAATCTCCTTGAAAAATCTGCTAATAATGGAGATGTAAAAGCATGCGTACAGTTAGGAGATATGTATTATCAAGGATTAAATACTAATCAAGATTTTGAGAAAGCACTAAAGTATTATGAAATTGGAAGTAGAAATGGAAGTGCAGAGTGCAATTCTAAAATAATAATGATTTATAGTATGCTAGCAGAGAAAGGGCTAGTAAAATATCAATTCCTTGCTGGAAAGTCCTATTTAGAGGGTAAAATAATAAAGCAGGATATAGATAAAGCATTAATATGGTATAAAAAAGCTGCAATTAATGGAAATGCTGAGGCTAAAGCAATGTTAATAAGGATATATACAATGATGGCTAATAATAACAATCCTGATGGTTTATATAATCTTGGTATGTGTTATTATGAAGGATTCTGTGTTCAAAAGGACTTAGCTAAGGCATATGAATATTTAAATAGAGCAGCTAGCTTAGGACATTCTGATGCAATAAAGAAGGTTAGTTAATAAAAAGAAAAAAATATTAGCATTTTTCCAGGATTAAGAAAAAAATTTTCAAAAGCTATTGACATGGAAAATTAAGGGGAATATAATTAGTACATAAATTAAATATATAGACAACGAAGTCATAGAAGAGTTTCTTCATATGACTTCGTTTTTTTATTATCAAATAATTTTCTGCAGAATTTATAGGATAGTAATCTGGAATAGTAATTTTAATAAAAAATATTGAAAGTAATTAGGATAAGAGTATATGTGCTATGGAAGTATTTATACATTAAACGAAATTATTTTCTTAAGGGGGATTTTTTATGGATATAAACATGGCTATAGATACCTTTTGGGTATTGATTGGTGGAATATTAGTATTTTGGATGCAAGCTGGTTTTGCAATGGTTGAAACAGGCTTTACTAGATCTAAGAATGCAGGAAATATTATAATGAAAAATTTAATGGATTTTGCTTTAGGTTCATTAATATATTGGATTTTAGGCTTTGGAATTATGTTTGGAGCAGATAAGGCAGGTATTATTGGAATGCCAGTATTCTTTGCTGATGGAATAGCTGAGAATGCTACAACTTCAATAAACAATTATGCTTTTCTATTCTTCCAGACAGTTTTCTGCGCAACATCAGCAACTATAGTATCTGGTGCTATGGCAGAGAGAACTAAATTTATTTCTTATTGTATATATAGTGCCATAATAAGTGCTGTTATTTATCCAATAGCTGGTCACTGGATTTGGGGCGGCGGCTGGTTAGCTCAACTTGGCTTCCATGATTTCGCTGGATCTACTGCAGTTCACTCAATTGGTGGATGGTGTGCTTTGATTGGTGCTTATATTCTTGGACCTAGAATTGGTAAATATACTAAAGGTGGTAAATCAAACGCTATACCAGGACATAGTTTAACTCTTGGTGCTCTTGGTGTATTCATTCTTTGGATGGGTTGGTTTGGATTTAACCCAGCTTCTAGTTTAAGCATATCTACTCCAGAAGCTTTAGAAATGAGTTCAAGAGTATTTATTACAACTAACCTTGCAGCAGCTGCAGCAGCAGCCGTAACTATGATTTTAACTTGGGTCAAATATGGTAAGCCTGATGTAAGTTTAACTTTAAATGGTGTACTTGCAGGATTAGTAGCTATTACAGCTGGATGCGATATGGTTTCTCCAGCAGGAGCAGCAATAATTGGTGTAGCTTCAGCATTTGCTATGGTTTATGGAATTGAATTTGTTGATAGAGTATTAAAAATTGATGATCCAGTTGGTGCAGTTGGAGTTCACTGTATAAATGGTGTTCTTGGGACAATCTTAACAGGTGCATTTGCTATGGATGGAGGATTATTCTATGGTGGAGGATTTAAATTCTTTGGAGTTCAATGCTTAGGTGTTTTAGTTGTAGCAATATGGTCTATTGCAACAGCAACTATATTATTTAAAGTAATAAAAGCTACTATAGGTCTTCGTGTTACTAGAGAAGAAGAAATAAGAGGTCTTGATTTAGAAGAACATGGATTAGAAAGTAGCTATGCTGATTTCCAAAGTATAGATATTAATATATAAATCAATTTTCAATGATCAATTGAAGAGGAGATGGACGATTATGGCAGATAAGATTTATAAAATAGATATAGTAACAAGAAAAAGTAAATTTGAAGAATTAAAAAATGCTCTTAATGAAATAGGAGTCATGGGTATGACTGTGACACAGGTATTAGGATGCGGTACTCAAAAAGGTGATGTTCAATATTATAGAGGAGTTCCAATGGAATTAAAGCTTTTGCCTAAATTAAAAATTGAAATAGTAGTATGTGAAGTTCCTGTTAAAAAGGTAGTTGAAGCTGCTCAAAAAGTACTTAGAACTGGTGAAATAGGAGATGGTAAAATATTTGTATATGATGTAACAGATGTAATTAAAATAAGGACTGGTGCTACAGGAAAAGATGCTTTATTAAATGAGTAAAATTAATTATGATAGAAGGTAATCAAAACTTTTAGAGATATTTATTTAAAATATTTCTAAAAGTTTTTTTATTTTTATGTAACGAAATTTGTTTTTACGACTCATAGATAATGAAAATAATTTATGAGAGTGGAGTTGAAAGTTTAATATTGAAGAAAAACATATATTATAAATTAAGTATTTTTAGCATTACAGTGATAATAGGTTCAATCTTTACTGATATAGTTATATTTTTGAATGGATTTTTTATGAGCGAAAATATTAAAATAAATTATTTAGTATACTTGTTAATATTTATTGTATTTTTAATTATGGGTAGAATTAAAGAGAAAAGATGGAATTAATATTTAGTTGATTTAATAAGATTTATGAGTTTTATTGATTGTAGGAAAGTTGAAGTATTTAGTTTTAAATAAATTTAGGACTAAAACTTTATCATGTTAATAAAAAATGTAAAAAATACTTATTTTTTTAAATAATACTTGATTTTTGAAAAGTATAAATATATAATTAGCTTATAAAAATGATTGAGCAATGGCGTTCAATAGATTTGGTACTGACATATCTATTGTGCGCTTTTTTTTATATTAAAGGGGGAATTTTAATGGCAAAGTATACTAAGGAAGATATCTTAAAGCTGGTTGAAGAAAATGGTGTTAGGTTTATAAGACTTCAATTTACAGATATCTTTGGATCATTAAAAAATGTAGCAATAACTGAAAAGCAATTAGAAAAAGCTCTTAATAATGAAATTATGTTTGACGGTTCTTCAATTGAGGGGTTTGTTAGGATTGAAGAATCAGATATGTACTTAAGACCTATTTTAGACAGTTTTGCAATTTTTCCATGGAGACCACAGCAGGGTAAGGTAGCAAGATTATTATGTGATATTTATAGACCAGATGGTGAACCATTCCAAGGTGATCCAAGGTATGCGCTTAAGAGAGCTCTTGAGGATGCTGCAAGTCTTGGATATGAAATGAATGTAGGACCAGAATGTGAATTCTTCTTATTTGAAACAGATGAGAATGGTAATGCTACTACTAAGACTCAGGATAATGCAGGATATTTTGATTTAGCACCAACAGACTTAGGGGAAAATGCAAGAAGAGATATAACTTTGGCATTAGAAGATATGGGATTTGAAATAGAAGCTTCCCACCATGAAGTTGCAGAAGGACAAAATGAAATAGACTTTAAATATGGTCCCGCTCTAGAAACAGCAGATAAAATAATGACATTTAAATTAGTTGTTAAATCTATTGCTCAAAGACACGGGTTATATGCTTCATTTATGCCAAAACCAATATTCGGAATAAACGGTTCAGGAATGCACATTAATATGTCATTATTTAAAGATGGAAAGAATGCTTTTGCTGATTCAAGCGATAAAAATGGATTAAGTGAAATAGCATATCAGTTTATAGCTGGTATATTAAAACATATTAAAGGATTAGCTGCTGTAACCAATCCATTAGTAAACTCTTATAAGAGATTAGTTCCTGGATATGAAGCTCCAGTTTATCTAGCATGGTCTTGTAGTAATAGAACAGCATTAATCAGAGTGCCAGCATCTAGAGGTGCAGGAACTAGAGTAGAGCTTAGATGCCCGGATCCAAGTGCAAATCCATATTTAGTACTAGCAGTATTATTGCAGGCAGGATTAGATGGAATTAAAAATAAATTACAAGTAGAAGATGAAACAGTTGCTAATATATTTGCTATGACAGATAAAGAAAGAAAAGAAGCTGGAATTGAAAACCTACCAAATAACTTATATGAAGCGGTAAATTTCTTGAAGAACAGTGAAATAGCTAAAAAAGCATTAGGAGATCATATTTTTAATAATTACGTTGAAGCTAAAGAAGCTGAATGGGATGATTACAGAACAAAGGTACATGACTGGGAAATTGAACATTATTTAAATAGATACTAGAATTGTATCTTTAATCAGTTGTTAAGGTGGGGATTGCAATGGAGCAGAGAGAAAAAATTGTTATAGCTTTAAATAATGCGGATACATCAGAAAAATTAAAAGCGATGTTAAGTCAAGAAGGTTATCAAATTGTGGCATTATGTGGTTCTGGTAATGAACTTATAAGAGCTGTTATTAAATATTCCCCAGACCTTGCATTAGTCGGTTATAAATATAAAGATATGAGCCTTTTAGATGTATATGAGACACTATATGATCAGACTAATTTCCTTGCAATAGTCAATGAGCCATATAGATCTTATATAGAGGAGGATACAGATATTTATTGTATAGGTACAAAGATTTCTAATATTCTACTGACTAATGCTATTGATTTAATTTTTCAAAGTAAAAGGAGAATTGAAAAATTAAAGAAGAGGGTTGAAAAGTTAGAGCATACTTTAGAAGACAGGAAGGCTATTGAAAAAGCAAAAGGGAAGCTTATGACAACTTCAGGAATTACTGAAAATGAAGCTTTTAGATATATGCAGAAGCTGAGTATGGATTCTGGTAAAAGAATGAAAGATATTGCAGATCTTATATTAGAAGAATTAGCTTAAATTTAGATAATATTTTGATTAAGCAAGTATGATTGTTTAATTTAGGTAAAAAGATAAAAATTTTTCATAAGCAATATAGCAAAGATATATTTTAGAGGGGGAAATTACATGAAAAAGTATATTCCAAATGAACAAGGGCTTTATAGTCCATACTATGAACATGATGCATGTGGGATAGGAACTATAGTTAATATTGATGGTGAGAAGTCTCATGAAATTTTATCAGATTGTCTTACTATATTAGAAAAATTGAAGCACAGAGGCGGAACTGGTGCAGATGAAAATACAGGAGATGGAGCTGGTATATTGTTTAATATACCAGATGAATTCTTCAGAGAAGAATTAAAAAGCAAATATGTAGAATTACCTGAAGAAGGTGATTATGCAGTTGGTATGCTGTTTATGCCTCAGGAAAAAAAGGCAAGGGAAGAATCTATGCGCCTTTTTGAAGATATATGCAAAGAAGAAAGTATGAAGGTTATTTTCTGGAGAGAGGTGCCTACAAATCCATCAATTCTTGGTAAAGCATCTTTAGAAGCTATGCCTTATATAATGCAGGTTTTTGTTAAGAGGCCAAATGGAACTAAGAAGGGAAAAGATTTCGAGAGAGAACTTTATATTGTGAGAAGAATAATTGAAAAAAGAGCTGGATGGATAGGCAAATTCTTAAATGAAACTTTCTACATAGCATCATTTTCTTCTAAGACAATCGTATATAAAGGAATGCTTTTATCTACACAGCTTAGAGAATTTTATAAGGATTTAGAAGATGAAAGATTAGTTACATCTTTAGCACTAGTGCATTCAAGATATAGTACTAATACATTCCCAAGCTGGGAAAGAGCTCATCCAAATAGATTTATGATTCATAATGGTGAAATAAATACATTAAGAGGAAATGTTAATAAGGTTTATTCAAGAGAAACTAATGTTAAGTCTAGAGTACTTGGTAAAGACTTAAACAGAGTACTTCCAATCATAAATAAAGAAGGATCAGACTCAGCTATTTTCGATAATAACTTAGAATTCTTATATATGAATGGAATGGACTTAAGCAGAGCTGTTATGATGCTTATTCCAGAACCATGGTATAAGAGTAGAACTATGAGTAAAGAAAAAAGAGATTTCTATGAATATAATGCTACTTTAATGGAACCTTGGGATGGACCAGCTTCTATCGTATTTACTGATGGAGAAAAGGTTGGTGCAGTTTTAGATAGAAATGGTCTTAGACCTTCAAGATATTATATTACTAAAGATAGAAAATTAATACTTACTTCTGAAGTAGGTGCATTAGATATAGCTCCAGAATTAGTTGAAAAGAAAGATAGATTAATGCCAGGAAGAATGCTACTTGTAGATACAGCTAAAAAAGAAGTTATAAGTGATGAAGAATTAAAACATGCTTATGCTACAGAGCATCCTTATGGTGAGTGGCTTGAAGAAAATCTTGTTACTTTAGATAAAATGGAAGAAAGCAAAAAGTATAAGATTGAATATGATAAGGAAACTAGAAAGAGATTAGAAAAGACTTTTGGTTTCACTTATGAAGAAGTCAAAAATACAATAGTTAAAATGGCAGAGACTGGCAGTGAACCATTAGGAGCAATGGGTATAGATACTCCTCTTGCTGTATTATCTAGACAAGCTCATCCTTTATTTAATTATTTTAAACAACTATTTGCACAGGTTACTAATCCACCAATAGATGCAATAAGAGAAGAAATTGTTACAGCTACAAATGTGTATATTGGACCAGAAGGAAACTTATTAGAAGATAGACCTTCAAACTGTGAAGTTATTAAACTTGATTCTCCAATAATAACAAACGAAGAATTAGCTAAAATAAAAGAATACAATAAAGGAAATATCAAAACAAAGGTTATAGATATTGTATTTGATAAAGGTACATCCCTTGAAGATGCCTTAGATGAACTGTTTGAAAAAGCTCAAGATGCTTATATAAAGGGATATACAATGTTAGTATTATCAGATAGAAGTGTATCTAAGGAAAAAGTTCCAATACCATCATTACTTGCAGTTTCAGCATTAAATCAATACATGGTTAAGAAAGGTACTAGAACTTCTGTAGGATTAATACTTGAAACTGGTGAACCAAGAGAAGTACATCACTTTGCTACATTACTTGGATTTGGAGCTTCAGCTATTAACCCATATATGGCTTATGAATGTATTAGAGGTTCAGTCGAAGAAGAACTAATTGAAGGTGTTGATTATGATAAGGCAGTTGAAAATTACAATCATGCTGTACTTAGCGGAATAACTAAGATACTTTCAAAAATGGGTATTTCAACAATACAATCTTACCAAGGCGCTCAAATTTTTGAAGCTATCGGTATAAAGAAAGAAGTTATTGATAGATATTTTACTAATACTACAAGCAGAATAGAAGGTATTGGACTTGAAGAAATACAAAAAGAAGCAGAAATAAGACATGACAATGGATTCAGACCTAAAACTTATGCTGCTGACTTTACATTAGATAGTCCAGGATATGATAAATTAAGATCAGGAAATAATGGTCAGGAAGAACATTTATATAATCCTATAACTATTCATAAATTACAACAATCAACTAAACAAAATAGTTATGAATTATTTAAAGAATATACAGCTTTAATTGATGATGAACAAGCTGAAGTTACTTTAAGAGGATTATTAGAATTCAACTATACTTCTAAGGAAATTCCATTAGAAGAAGTTGAACCAGTTGAAGAAATTGTTAAGAGATTTAAAACAGGAGCTATGTCTTATGGATCAATCTCTAAAGAGGCTCATGAAGCTTTAGCTGTTGCTATGAATAGAATTGGAGGAAAGTCTAACACTGGTGAAGGTGGAGAAGATAGAGAAAGATGGATTGTAGATGAAAATGGAGATAGTAGAAGATCTTCAATTAAGCAGATAGCTTCAGGTAGATTTGGTGTTACTTCTGAATATTTAGTAAATGCAGATGAACTTCAAATTAAATTAGCTCAAGGTGCTAAACCAGGTGAAGGTGGACACTTACCAGGAGGAAAAGTTTATCCTTGGATTGCTAAGACTAGACATTCAACTACAGGTGTAGGTCTTATATCACCACCACCACATCATGATATTTATTCAATAGAAGATTTAGCACAATTAATTTATGATTTAAAGAATGCAAATACAGGTTCAAGAATTTCAGTTAAATTAGTTTCAGAATGTGGAGTAGGTACAATTGCTGCTGGTGTTGCTAAAGCAGGTGCTGAAGTAATATTAATTTCAGGTTATGATGGTGGTACAGGTGCTGCACCAAGAAACTCAATTAAAAATGCTGGTCTTCCTTGGGAGTTAGGACTTGCAGAAACTCATCAAACTTTACTTCTTAATGAATTAAGAGAAAGAGTAAGAATAGAAGCTGATGGTAAGCTTATGAGTGGACGTGACGTTGCTATAGCAGCTCTTCTTGGAGCAGAAGAATTTGGATTTGCTACTGCACCACTTGTAACTTTAGGATGCGTAATGATGAGAGTATGTAACTTAGATACATGTCCTGTAGGTGTAGCAACTCAAAATGAAGAGCTTAGAAAGAGATTTAAAGGTAAACCAGAATATGTTGTTAACTTTATGTATTTCATAGCTCAAGAATTAAGAGAAATCATGGCTAAACTTGGATTTAGAAAAGTTGATGATATGATTGGTAGAGTAGATAAGCTTAAACAAAAGAAACATGCTCATGGCTGGAAGGCTCAAAATATTGATTTAAGCTCTATACTTTATGTACCAGATAAATATAAAGGAAAAGTTGTTAAATTCAATCCAGAAAAGAAATATGACTTTAAGTTAAATAAAGTTATGGATGAAAAAGTGTTCTTAGATAAATTCAAGAATTCAATTGAAAATGGTGAAAAGGTTAGATATGAAGTGAATATTACTAATACAGATAGAACTCTTGGAACTATTTTAGGATCTGAAATAACTAAAGTTAATGGGCATAAAGGATTAGCTGAAGATACTATCACTATTAAATGCAATGGAGCAGCTGGTCAAAGTTTTGCATCATTTATTCCAAATGGATTAACATTCGAAGTCGAAGGAGATGCTAATGACTACTTTGGTAAGGGGCTATCAGGTGGTAAACTTGTAATTTATCCTCCAAAGAAATCTTCATTTAAAGCTGAAGAAAATATATTAATAGGTAATGTTGCTTTATATGGTGCTACTTCAGGTAAGGCATATATAAATGGTATTGCAGGAGAAAGATTCTGTGTAAGAAATTCAGGTGTAACTGCTGTAGTTGAAGGTGTTGGAGCTCACGGATGTGAATACATGACCGGTGGTAAAGTAGTTGTTTTAGGTAAAACAGGTATAAATTTTGCAGCTGGTATGAGTGGTGGAGTTGCTTATCTTTACAGAGAAGATGAAAACTTCAGAACAAATATCAATGAAGAAATGATTCTTTTAGAAGAATTAAGTTTAGATGATGAAAATGAAATTAAATCATTAATCGAAGAACATGTAAATGCTACAGGGTCTCCTAAGGCCAACAAAATATTATTTAATTTTCAAACAGAAAAAGCTAAGTTCATAAAGATAATTCCTAGAGATTATAAGAGAGTAGTTGAAACTGTTGAAAAGTATAAAAACCTTGGATGTGATGAAGATGAAGCGTTAATCAAAACATTCAAAGAAGTAAGAGGTAAATAGGAGGCGTTATAATAATGGGTAAACCAACTGGATTTTTAGAATATGAAAGAAAAGAAGGTAAAAATAGAGACGTTCAAGAAAGACTTAAAGATTATGATGAATTCCATACAAGACTTACTTTAGAAGAACAACAGATTCAAGCTGCTAGATGTATGGATTGTGGAGTTCCATTCTGTCAGTCAGGAATTTCAATTTCAGGAATGGTTACAGGTTGCCCCTTGCACAACCTGATTCCTGAATGGAATGACTTAGCTTATAGAGGTAAATGGAAATTAGCATATGAAAGATTAAGTAGAACTAGTCCATTTCCTGAGTTTACAAGCAGAGTATGTCCATCACCTTGTCAAGCTGCATGTACATGTGGAATTAATGGACCAGCTGTTAATATTAAAGAAAATGAAAGAGCAATTATAGATACTGCTTTTGAAAATGGAGATGTTAAAGCTAATGCACCAGCTAATAGAACAGGTAAAACTGTAGCTGTAATAGGTTCTGGACCTGCAGGTCTTGCTGTAGCAGATAAATTAAATAAATGCGGACATAAGGTTACAGTATTTGAAAGAAACGATAGACCAGGTGGATTATTAATGTACGGTATTCCTAATATGAAACTTGATAAAAAAGTTGTACTTAGAAGAATACACCTAATGGCTGAAGAAGGAGTAAAATTTGTTTGTAATGCTGATGTTGGACATGACTATGAAGCTTCAGAAATTTTAGATGGATTTGATGCAGTAGTACTTGCAACTGGTGCATCTCAGCCTAGAGACTTATTAGTACAAGGAAGAGAAGATGCTAAAGGAATTTATTTTGCTGTAGATTTCTTAAAAGCTAATACAAAGAGCCTTTTAGATTCAAATCATGAAGATGATGAATATATTTCTGCTAAAGATAAGAATGTAATTATTATTGGTGGAGGAGATACTGGTACAGATTGTGTTGCAACTTCATTAAGACATGGATGTAAGTCATTAGTTCAATTTGAAATAATGGGTGAACCATTAAAAGAAAGAGCAGCTAATAATCCATGGCCAGAATGGCCTAAAGTTCTTAAGGTTGATTATGGCCAAGAAGAATATATTGAATTATTCGGAAAAGATCCAAGGGAATATTTAACTACAGTAACTAAAGTAAATACTGATAATGATGGAAATGTTGAAAGTGTTGATACTGTAAAAGTTGAATGGCAAAAAGGTGAAAATGGTAAATTTGCACCAGTTCCAGTATCAGGGACTGAAAAGAACTATAAAGCTGAATTAATATTATTAGCAATGGGATTCACAGGTTCACAAAGCTACATAAAAGAAGCTTTTGGTGTTGAATCTGATGTAAGAGGTAATATTAAATCAGAATATGGATCATTCAACACAAATAATCCTAAAGTATTCTCTACAGGAGATGCTAGAACTGGTCAAAGCTTAGTTGTAAGAGCTATTGCTGATGGAATTGCAGCTGGAGAAGCCGTAGATAAATTCTTGAGAGAATAAGATAATATAGTATGTAACTTATTGATTTGAAATTAATTTTCTAGTATATAAATAAATTAAAAAATAAAGGATTTAGATTTGTTTAAGTCTAAATTCTTTATTTTTATTTTTAATTAATGAAATATTAAGAAATAGATGGCAAAATTTTAAAGTGCTATAAATATAATATTTTATAGCATTTAAGGATATTGGGGGGATTGAATTGAAGAATATTTTTGTTAATGACGAAAAACAACTTAGAAGTGGATGGAAAATTTTTTTGGCAATTATTTTACCTTTTTTTGTTTTGTTTGTAAGTGGTATGATTATAGGTATTGTACTTTCTATTGCTAAGATAGTATTAGATGTTCAACAG
>DPOH01000244.1 GCA_003539755.1 Clostridium sp. | reverse complement strand
AGAGAGACGTGATTGGAAGTGAAAGCAACAAGAGTTGAAAAAAATATTATAAAACAAAATAACGAATATTATTCTATATATTTGACTTTTGCTTTAAATCTAAAAATCTTTATAATTATGCCAATTATAAAGTTAGACAATGTTTTATTATCCTGTCTAAATTATCAGAAGGAAAAGAAATTTCATATCAGGAATTAGAATTTGTTAATACTTTAAATTCAAAAGTTGATGACTATAATAATAAAAGATTAGAAAAATATAAAAAAGATTTAGAGAAAGGTAAAAAAGTCAAAGAACCAAAGCTATATAAATATTTCAATATTGATAATAAATGTATAAATTATGAATTTAATGATTTTATTAGCAAACGATATGAGTATTCTAAGATGCCAGTGGCTCAATCTGCTCAACAATGATTGAGATGATTAGAAAAGAACTGGAAGTCTTTCTTTAAATCCATCAAAGACTGGACTAATCATAAAAACAAATATTCAGGAAGACCAAAACTCCCAAAGTATTTAAAAAAAGATGGTAGGAATATTCTCATATTAACTAATAATAATTGTAAAATAAAAGATGGATATATAAATTTTCCTAAGTCATTTAGTGGATTTAGATTGAATACAAATTGTGATAATTTGCAACAAGTTAGAATATTGCCTAGAAATAAACATATTGTTATAGAAGTTGTTTATAATACAAATATTCATGAACTTAAAGAAGACAATTCTAAATATGTAGGAATTGATATTGGTTTAGATAACTTTGCTACCTTAACTAATAATTGTGGAGTAAAGCCTGTTATTATTAGTGGTAGAAAACTAAAATCTATAAATAAATATTATAATAAACAAATGAGTTATTGTCGTGAAATTGCAAAAAGAATGAATAACTTAGATTATACTCATAAAATGAATAAGCTAACAATCAAAAGAAATAATTTAATAATGGATTTAATACACAAAGCAAGTAAAAGTGTTATTGATTACACTTTAAGCTGTGGGGCAAATACTATTGTTATTGGTAATAATAAAGATTGGAAAAGAAATAGTACTATGAGTAAAAAAGTAAATCAATCATTTGTAGGTATCCCACACCAAATGTTGATTAATCAAATAATATATAAAGCTGAAAATGTAGGTATAAAAACAATTATAACTGAAGAAAGTTATACAAGTGGAACAAGCTTCCTAGATAATGAATTACCTATAAAACAAAATTATAATAAATCAAGAAGAATTCAGAGAGGATTATTCAAAAGCAATTTAGGTAAATTAATAAATGCAGATGTAAACGGTAGTTTGCAGATAATAAAAAAAGTATTCTCAAATGCCTTTAAAGGCTATGAGATAAAGGATTATGGGTTTAATCCAGTTAGAGTAAATTTATAAGTATATTATAAATTGACTAACAAATAAATTTTATTAAAAATTATTATATTTATTATGATTTTTAATAATTATTTATACCTTGCAGAACAAGAAGGTTTTAGTGATATTGCTACAACTTTTAGAAATATTGCATCCATAGAAAAAGTTCATGGAGATAGGTTTAACAGATATGCAGATGAATTCGAAAATAACACATTATTTAAGAAAGATGAAAGTACTCAGTGGATTTGCACAAATTGTGGATTTATATATGAAGGAAAAGAAGCTCCAAAGGTATGTCCTGTATGTAAAAAACCACAAGGATACTATTTGTTGTTTGATAATTCATTATTCGAATAAAATATAAAATATATATAATAAATGTATATATTAAAACATAATAGTCAATAATACCAAAAAAAGGGAGTGATTATTATGAAAAATAAAAGGAAATTATTTATTGTTACAACTATATCATTAGCACTTATATTTACTTTAACTTACTGCATAGCAGATAGATATATGATGAATAAGAAAAATGCAAAAATTGAGAATACAACAATAGCAGCTCAAAATACAGAAAAAGCTATTGATGATAATATGAAAATATGTTTAATATCTGATGATAATTCAAATGAAGAATTATCATTAAAAGAATTAAAAGAAAAGTTTAATTTAGATTCTGATTTAACTATAAATAAGCTTTGCTCAGAACTAAAGAAAATAGGATATACCCTTGATAGTGCAGAAGAGTCTGATTTAAAGTTTAAAAAAGATGATTCCCAAACTGTAGAGCCAGATAAATATTATATAGGTGAAAAAGAAGGATATTTGGCTATTTATAAAAGTGATGAAAATGGAAAGTTATTTATAGAAAATGATAGTGATGTATATAGAGAAAATAAGAGTGTTGAAATGCTTCCAAAAGATGATGTATATAAAATAAATAATTTTGAATTAAAATATGATAATAAAGAAGATGCAGAAGAAGATTTGTCTGAATTTTTATCATAACAATGTAGGACCATGGTGAACTAAAACACAATGGTTCTATTATTTTTGTAACTATTTAATATAGTAAATAATAAACTGATAGTAAAATACTTAAAGGTTTATGTAAGAATTGAAATTATAAAAAATCATTTTTTATATATGCTATAATGTTTATATTAAAACAAAAATAAATTTTAATGTTTATTTTATTAATGATTGGAGAAATAGAAATTATGGTTTTTGGTAGAAATGATAAGTGTTGGTGTGGCAGTGGGTTAAAATATAAAAACTGTCATTACGAATTTGATGAAAAATTAAAAGCATTTAGAAGAAAAGGATACGAAATACCTAAAAGAAAGATGATTAAAACACCTGAACAGATAGAGGGAATAAGAAAAAGTGCAGTTATAAATAATGGTTTATTAGATTTAATAGAAAAGAATATTAAGGTTGGAATGAGTACAGAAGAAATTAATACTATGGCACATGAATATACAATTGCTCACGGGGGAATACCTGCTGATTTAAATTATGAAGGATTTCCAAAGAGTATATGTACATCTATAAATGATGAAGTATGCCATGGAATACCTAGTAAAGATGTAGTACTTAAGGATGGAGATATTATAAACTGTGATGCAACAACTATATTAAATGGATATTATTCAGATTCATCTAGAATGTTTTTAATAGGTAATGTAAGTGAAAAAGCGAAAAAACTTGTTAATGTGACAAAAGAAGCTTTAGATAAAGCAGTTGAAATAATAAAGCCTTGGGAAACATCATTAGGTGATATAGGTAGAGTTATAGGCAATATTGCTGAGGAAAATGGTTATTCAGTTGTGCGTGAATTTGGTGGACATGGAGTAGGGTTAGATATTCATGAAGATCCATTTGTATATCATTATAAGACAAAAGCTAAAGGAATGATTTTGGTTCCAGGAATGGTATTTACAATTGAACCTATGATAAATGAAGGAACTCATAGAATATTTGTTGATTCAGATAATGAATGGACAGTATACACAGATGATGGATCTCTTTCAGCACAATGGGAATATACAATAGCCATAAATGAAGATGGAGCAGAAATAATTGCAAGATAAGATTATACATTATTAAAGGTATATCTTTGAAAATAAATATTTTTTCAAATAATAATATACTCAAAACTATGCAG
>DPOH01000177.1:15805-16221 GCA_003539755.1 Clostridium sp. | reverse complement strand
GTATTAAAGATAAAAAATGATAATTTATTGAAAAATAAATTTTAATTATATTGAAAGGAACTATAAAGTGGATTGTTTATTTGTTGTAATAATAGGTCTGGTAATAGGAAGTTTTCTGAATGTGTGTATATTTCGAATACCTGAAGAGCAATCTATTTGCTTTCCGCCATCACATTGTACAAGCTGTCAACATCAGTTAGGTGTTTTAGATCTAATCCCCGTGCTAAGCTATGTATTTTTAGGAGGTAGATGTAGATATTGTAAAGAAAACATCTCTATAAGATATCCTTTAATTGAAGTATTAAATGGATTTTTTTATTTGATTATTTATTTTAGATTTGGATTTAGCATTTTTACTTTAAAATATTTTATTCTTACGTCTTTATTAATTGTGATTTCTATGATTGATTTTGATA
>DPOH01000177.1:10961-15684 GCA_003539755.1 Clostridium sp. | reverse complement strand
CTATGATTGATTTTGATACACAGGATGTATATACTTCAACAATAATGTTTGGAGCAGTTGCAGGAATAATATTTATAGGAGTTCAGCAGTTTGCACTTGAAGAAAGAAGTTTAGAATTTATTCTTGGAGGAATTGCAGGAGTATTAATTATAGGAATTATAGTGTTTGTTACAAGAGGAATGGGTGAAGGCGATATTGAAATAGCTGGAGTCTGTGGTTTGTTCTTAGGAGTGAAAGGTATTTTGTTAGCACTATTTATAGCTGTTATATTAGGTGGAATAGTGGGAATATTTATCCTTTTGTTAAAGCTAAAAAATGCTAAGGATAGAATAGCATTTGGACCATTTATAGCTATTGGGGCTATGATATCTGCTCTTTATGGAAATGAGATAATAAATGCGTATTTAAGATTATTAGTTTAAGAAACATAATGATAAATTTTTGATATGGGGAGGCTGAGCTTATTATGGCTATTGAAAAAAGAAGATTGGGAAATATTCTTGTTAATGCTGGAAAAATAACAAGTTTTCAGCTTCAAGATGCATTAAAATCTCAAAAATCATTAGGAAAGAAACTTGGTGAAATTCTTGTTGATAGCAATATTATAACTGAAGATGACATAATAGAAGCTATTGAGCAACAAACAGGAATTAAAAAAGTTGATTTAAATACTGTTGATTTTAATAGAAAAGCTATTACGTTAATTCCTGAAAACTTATGTAGGAAATATGTTCTTATACCTTTTGGATTTGAAGATAATAAAATAAAAGTTACTTTGGCAGATCCATTAAATATATTTGCTATTGATGATGTTGCCATATCAACAGGATTTGAAATTGAATCATTCATTTCTAAAAGGGAAGATATATTAAAATATATAGGAATATATTACAGTAGTCAGCAGGTAGATAATGCTGTAATTCAGTTGCTAAAAGAAAATAGTAATAAGGCTGATAAAAATGCAAAAACATCAGTTGATACTCTGGATGAAACTAATAGTTCGCCAGTAGTAAAAATGGTTGATTACTTATTTAAAAATGCAATTGAAATGAAAGCATCTGATATTCATATAGAGCCTTATGAAAATTATATAAGAATAAGATATAGAATAGATGGTAAGTTGAAAGAAATAAATAATCTTGGAATAGATAGCCTAGGTCCTTTGGTTACTAGAATTAAGATTTTATCAAATCTTAATATTGCTGAAAAAAGAATACCACAGGATGGAAGAATACTATTCAATTTAGGTGGTAAAGAAGTAGATTTAAGAGTATCTATATTACCAATTGTAAATGGTGAAAAGATTGTTATTAGAATTCTAAATACTACATCATCAGCATTGACTAAAGAGGAATTAGGGTTAAGTAAAGAAAATATAAAAAAACTAGATTCAATAACCTCTAATCCACATGGAATAATATTAGTTACAGGTCCTACTGGAAGTGGAAAATCGACAAGCCTTTATTCAATATTAAGTGAGTTAAATAAAAGCAATGTTAACATAATAACAGTAGAAGATCCTGTTGAATATACAATGGATGGAATAAATCAAGTAAATGTTAATGAAAAGGCAGGACTAACATTTGCTAGTGGACTTAGAAGTATATTAAGACAGGACCCAGATATTATAATGGTTGGGGAAATAAGAGATGAAGAAACAGCGGAAATTGCAATAAGAGCAGCTATAACAGGACATTTAGTTTTAAGTACTTTACATACTAATGATGCTCCATCATCTATAGTAAGACTTATAGATATGGGAATAAAACCATATTTAGTTGCTACATCTGTAGTAGGAGTTATGGCTCAAAGACTTGTAAGAAAACTATGTGATCATTGTAAGGAAGAATATGAAGCTAATGAAGAAGAAAAAACACTTTTAAAACAAGACTTAAGTAAGTCATTAAAGTTATATAAATCTCATGGATGTGGTTATTGTAATAATACTGGTTATTCTGGAAGAGTAGGCGTTTATGAGATTATGGAATTAGGAAGAAGACATAGAGATGCCATTACTGAAGGAGTTACTTCGGACGAGCTTACTGATATATCGTTAGAAAATGGAATGCATACATTATTTATGGAGGGACAGGAGCTTGTTTTGAAAGGAATTACATCTATTGAGGAGCTTTCAAGCATTGTATCAATAAGATAAGTGGTAAATTTTATATTGAAAAGAGTTGATAAGATTGGCTAAATTTAAATACAGGGCAATGAATGCTGATGAAGAGAAATTTGAAGGTACTAGGGAAGCTGATTCAAAGCAAGAGGTAATAGATTATATTGCATCAAACGGATATTATCCACTTTTAGTAGATGAGGTTATAGAAAGTAAAGAAATAAAGCTAAATTTAAAACCAAGAAAAGTTAAAGTAAGAGATATATCAGTTTTTTGTAGACAATTTTATACAATGCTTGATGCAGGTGTTCCAATATTAACATGCTTAGAAATACTTTCGAATCAGACTGAGAATGAAATTTTAAGAAATGCAGTAGTTGAAGTATATAGAGATGTTGAAAGAGGAGAAGTATTATCTGAATCAATGAGAAAACAGTCAAAGGTTTTTCCAGATTTGCTTGTTAGTTTAGTAGAAGCAGGTGAGGCCAGTGGTAATCTAGATTCGATAATGCTTAGAATGGCTACACATTTTGAAAAAGAAAATAAGATAAGAAATAAAGTTAAAAATGCTATGATTTATCCTATAATATTAAGTCTTGTTGCAATTGTAGCAGTCGTATTTATTTTAATTTACGTTATGCCAACATTTAATGATATTTTTAGTCAAACTAGTACAGAACTTCCATGGTATACAAGAATGTTATTAGGAAGTGGTGACTTTTTAAAAGATAATGGATTATTATTACTTCTGATTATAGCTGGATTTGCTGGAGGCATAAAATATTATTTTAATACTGAAAATGGAGCTATAGTAAAAAGTAGATTGCAATTTAAAATTCCAGCTATAAATAAGTTGAATGAAATGATGATAGTGTCTAGATTTACTAGAACTTTATCAACTCTTTTAGCAAGTGGCATGCCGGTTATTAAAGCATTAGATATAGTATGTGGAGTTGTGGAAAACAAAATTGCACAATCATCATTAATAGAGGTTCAAGATAAAGTTACTAGAGGGCAAAGTTTGAATTTATCTATAAGAGAGACTGACATTTTTCCAGAAATGCTTTATTCAATGATAAAAATAGGAGAAGATACAGGTTCGCTAGATGATATTTTGAATAAAACTGCAGATTTTTATGATGAAGAATTAGAAACAACAATACAGGCAACCGTAGCACTTATGGAGCCAATATTAATTGTAGTAATGGGACTTGTTATTGGATTTATTATTATTTCAGTAATGTTACCTATGTACGATAGTTATACACAAATAGGATAAGTAATGTGCACAATGTGCGATCCAGAGTGCGCTAATATATTTACATATTATTCAGGAGGGATTAAGAATGAACAAATTATCATTAAGAAATTTAATGAAAGAAAGAAAAAAGAAAGGATTTACTTTAGTTGAACTTATTATTGTTATTGCAATTATTGCAATATTAGTAGCATTAGCTATTCCTAAGTTTGGACAAGTGATTGAAAATTCAAATCAAAAATCAGACAAAGCAACAGCTAAAAATATAGCTTCAGCAGTAGCACAGGAAATAGCCAATGGAGAAAAATTAACAGGTGCAGAAGTAGGTGGAAATGGCGATATAATAGCAGGTAAATTAGATGGAAATATAAAGCCTAAATCTAAATTAGCAGGAACTGCAACTTCTTTTACGTATGAAGTAAACTCTACTAATGGAAATATAATAGTTAAATATACAGGTGGTAACCAAGTTTATCCAGATAGTAATGGACAAAATGCTGGTGGTAATGGACAAAATGCTGGTGGTAATGGACAAAATGCTGGTGGTAATGGACAAAATGCTGGTGGTAATTAATTAGAAAAATAATAGATAAAAATCTATTGCTTAAAAAGTGTAAAGCTTAACTAAAGCTTTACACTTTACTATATTACGGAGAAAATAAAATTGGAGGCGATTAAATAGTGAAACTTTCAAGAAGCAATTCTGAGATAGATGGTAAAGTAAATGTATCTGATAATAAAGAGAACGGAAATAAGAAGAAAATTATAGATGCAGATAAATTTAAAGAAATAATGAATCTTGATGTTAAAGATTTAAAAAAAGTATTTTTAGATCTTAAAAGAAATAACAAAGTTCTAAAAATTAAAGATAAAAAAAGAAAAGTTGTTGTTTTTGATATTGGAAGTAAAAGCATTAAGATTGCACAAGGAATGTATTATAAAAAAAATATTACTATAGATAAACTTTTAAAAGTTGAAACACCACAAGGTGTAATTAAAGATGGAGATATAGTTAATAAAGGCTTATTAGTAAATAAACTAAAAAATATATTAGTTGAAAATAGTATAAAAGCTGATTATGGAATTTGTACTAATAATTCAAGCTCTATTATCAATAGAGAGATCACTATTCCAAAAGTAGAAAACGATGAAATTGAAACAGTTGTAAGATTTGAAATACAGCAATATCTCCCTATAAATCTTGATGATTATGTTATACAGACAAGTATTTTAGAAGAAACAGAAGATAATAAACTTGATGTACGTGTTATAGCATATCCTGAAAAAATGGCAAGAAGTTATTATGATATTTTGAAAGAATTAAATTTAAAACCATATGCATTAGA
>DPOH01000177.1:0-10747 GCA_003539755.1 Clostridium sp. | reverse complement strand
GATTCAGTGGTATTTATTGATATGGGGGCAGAAAGCATAGATGTGAATATATATAATGCTGGAATTTTGAGATTTACTAGAATAATTAAGGCTGGCGGAGTATACATAGATGAGTTACTTAACGGTTTTATTGACGATAATAACTTTGAAGAATATAAAATGAAAGATATAAGTTTAAAAGAAGACGAAATCGAAGGTACAAATATTGGAATTATTAATGAAATAGATGATTGGATAGAAAAAATAGAGAAGGTAATTCAATTCTATAGTAATAAGAACAAAGATAAGGAGATAAGTAAAATATTTATTTATGGAGGAAGTGCTAAGATTAAAGGGCTAAGTGATTATATGACAAAAAAACTTTCCATAAATACTGAAAGAATAAAGAGCATTCCTAAAATAACATTAAATTATAAAGAGCATTGTGATAATGTAGATGACTATATGAACGTAACAGGAGCAATGATGAGAATATAAAGTATGAGGAGAAGTTTGAAATGAATGATATTAACTTTTTTAGCGTTTATCAAGAAAAGGATAAAGAGAAAAATGACATACTTAAATATATGTATGCTACATTAATAGTATTCTCAGCTTTTGTATTAATAAGTGTAGGAGTAAATACTATAAGAATTTTTATGCTTAATAGAGAAATAAATAATTATACTGAAAAGCTTAATGATAGTACAATTCAAACAGAATTGAAGGAAGCAAATAAGATAAATTCTGAAATAGATATTTTAAATAAATATACTAAAAAGTTAGGAGAAATTTCAGAAAATATAGAATCAAGAGATAATGTATCAAATAATTTATTAATAAGTATAAACGAAAAGATTCCAAGTGAAATATATTTTAAAAATATAGAAGTGAAATCAAATGAGATAAATATTAAAGGGATATCAAGTAATAATGATTCGGTAGCTGAATTCCAACATAACTTAAAGCAGATGAATAATATGTCAGATGTTTTTGTAGAATCATTAGATGGCAACGATTCAGTTAAGGGGGAATATTCATTCCAAATAAAATGCATATTAAAGGATGTTGATTAGAATGAAGTTAAGTAAAAAAGAAAAAGTATTAAGTTGTATTCTTGGAATGTTAGTTATAGGGATTATATACTATGAAGGAGTGTATTCAGTACAGTCAAGAAAAATAGAAGCCAAGAAAATAGAAAGAGACAAGATAGAAGATGAATATAATAGGGCTATAACTACAATTAATCAAATGGAGAATAGAAAAAGTGAAAAGAAAATACTAAATTCTAAATCTGATGATATATCAAGTAGGTTTTATCCTGTCATAAATCAAGAGCATATTATATTAGAATTAAATAAATTATTAAAGGATAGTGGATTAACAGGACAATATAAATTTAATGCTATTGAAGTGAAAAATGTAGAAAGTATTGATAAAAAAGTAGTTAATTTAAAGAAAGATTCATTATCAGATATTGTAAATCAATATAATCAATTAGAGAATGAAAGCACATCAATAAGTGATAACAAAACTAGTACAGATGAAGCAGTTGATAAGAATAGCAAACAAGATGCAAATGAACAAAAAAATTCAGAGAATAAAAGTAGCATTCAACAGTTTAAATGTGAGCTTTCTTTTAAAGGGCAATATTCTCAATTAAGTAATTTTTTAAATTCACTTTCTGAATATAATAGAAAAATAGTGGTTACCGATATAAATATTGCTCAGAAAACACTTGATAATGTTACTGGTACTATGAACTTAGAATTCTATGCAGTTCCTAAACTAAATAATGATCTTGAAGAATATCTAAATTGGGAACTTAATAATACATATGGCAAAAATATTCCATTTTCAGCAGGGTCAGCAGGAAATATAAATTCTGATAGAAGTATTACGAGTGATTTTAAAATATCGGTTAACTCTGATACATCAGTATTGCCAACTGTAATTATTGGAAAGAGTAATGATTCATTGAGAAATAGTTATGTTTATGCAGAAAGCAATAAAGATGAGAATGCTGAATTTATTTTAAGCCAAGATGGTGATAACTATTACTATAAATATAAGACGGCAAACGGAAGTTATCCACTTGATTATAAGGGTAAAGGCAAGAAATTTGCACCTATATCAGAGAATATAGTAATTGATATATTAAGTGATTCAAGAGTAAATTCTGATGATAAATCAGGATTAATTTTAAAAATTACAAATAATACGGACAAGCTTTTAAAAATTAATATAAATGGAGATGACAGCAAAAATCCTAGAGTCACTATAGATGGTGATGGAAGTAATATAAGCATAAATAAAAAGTAGGTGGAATTATGAAAAATAGTTCTAGAAAAAATCAAGGTTTTACTTTGGTGGAAGTTGTGATAAGTCTGACATTAGGAGCTATGTTAATTGGGGTTTCATATACTATGATTATTACATTAATGAAAATGAATAAAAAATCAGGAGAAAGACAGTTAGCTTCATATTATGGACAGCAAATTATTGAAAAGCTTAAATCAGCAGATATATCAAAAACTTTGAGTGGTGATAGAAATTCTGGTTATAAGATTATTTTTGATGGCATAGAACTTTCTGAAAATTCTAACAGTAATAGTTATAGTGGGCAATACGAGTTAAAGAATTTTGATTCAAATAGTATTGATAATTTAACTGGATATATTGCAGATATAACCATCACAAGAAATGAATCTGGAATAGGAGCAGGACAGAAACAAGTATCAAGTACTGTAGCAAATATATATACCCTTCAAGTAAATGGAAGTGGAAGAAATGCAAATATAAAAATAGATAATAAAGAATCAGATGAGTTAATGGTAAAGAAAGATGGTGAATATAATTATTTTGAAATTGATGTAGACGTTGAAAAGGGTAGAACTTCAAAAAAAGTTTATGTTAATAAGGAAAATATAGAAAAAGGAAAGTATGAAAAAGAGTTTTTCAACAATGAGCCAATAAGGTTTAACTTAGATTTCTCAAATTATGATTTTAACTTTGAAGGTGAAAAAGAAGTTAGTAATCCACAATTTAGAATAATTATTAGGAATAATGATGATAAAGATTTAAATTTATGTATTCAGAAATCTAATCTTCTTGAAACACGCGTATATGTGGAAAATGATTCAGGAGAAATTGAAGATGCAGACATTGTAGTAGATACAAAAAAAGGTGGGTGTAAAGTATATAATAACAGGCTATCATTTGAGACAGCAAGCAATATAGGTAACTTATATGATATATCTGTAATAATAAATAAAAACGAAAAAGAAGTTTTTAGAGGTAGTGCAAGTCAAAATTTAAAAATATATGATGCTACAGAAGGTAATAATTAATTGTAAGGGGGCATAAATTTGTGAACAAAAAAAAGACAGGATCGACACTTATCACAACAATCATAATGATAATGATGGTTGGAACTGTAGGTTCAGCAATGCTGTCGATGATTAATAGTGAATATAAAATAAGGATTAGTGATAGTGAAAAACTTAAAAATCTCTACTCAGCAGATTCAGGACTTGATGTGGCTTATGATATACTTGCAGCTGATTTTGATATGGCAGGAAATTTTGCAAGTTTTAAAGTAGAGCAGATGAAAAATTTAAAACTGTCACACAGCAATGAAAATCAAATAAAATATATAAATTTGATTGAAAAAGAAGAAGAAATAAGAAAAAATGAAAGTTTAAGTTCAGCAGAATTAGAGAAACAAATAAAAGAAAATCAGTCTAAAAAGGATAAGGTTATTAATTCAGAATTTAAAAGAAATTTTAAGCTTTACTTATTTGGGAATGAGTATTCAGATGTGTTTGAGGAGTATTGTCCTAATCAGCTAAAATATTCCATAGAAAACGGAGAATATGCAGTAAAAATAAATAAGGGTGGTACACCAGAAGGAAATGATTTGGATCCCAAAAAAGATGAAATAACTGCTGCTGATTTTTATATAAATAAGGTTTCTCTGGCAAATAATCCTGATATTAGCGTAGAGTATTCTGTTAAAAATAAGGATAACGATAAGTCTTTAGAGATGGACGAAAATTACAAGCGCAGACAGACATTCATAATAAAAATAACATCAAAGTTTTCAACTATAAATCAAGATTCTGAGACGAATCAGAAGCAAGTTCAGTCTATATATAACTTAATTATACCAAATTATAATGATTTATTATTTTCAAAGCAAGAGTATAGTGGATACGAATATGCAGCATACAAAGATAAGGGAATAACTGTTTTTGGTAATATGCAAGTTAGAGATATGGGGAATAGTAGTCTGGATATTATTGGAGATGTATTTGTTCAAGGTGATAAGAATTTACTTAAATCTAATGGGCAAGCAATAATTAATAGTAGTGAGCGAAAACAATTTAATGCTAATGATGATATTTCCACGACTCATATAACAGAAAAGTATTATGGAGGTATATCATTAGAGGCTAGTAATGGAACGAACACAAAGATATCCTTTGATGGGAATTTAATAACCAGGAATACTTTTAATTTATCTGATAATGTAGAGGTAAACATATCTAAAGATTTATATGCAGGTAATGTATATGTAGGAAAGACAGATGGTAAGAAAGGAAATAATTCATATCTTATGATGGGAACTGATGATGAGTCAAGTGACACAAATATGATATTGAATAATGACTTTACCTTAAAAGCAATAAATAATAATAATAAAAATATACCAGGAATAAAAATAGATAATTTTTATGGAATCAATGATAAAAATGTAAGCAATAATATTAGAAATGAAGCTAAGGAACAGATATCTAGTAGTATAATAGTCAATACATTACAAGATCCAGAAAAAGATGCAATAAAGATATGTAAAGAAGCTTATATTATGGGAGTTGCCTTTGTTGATACTTCTGATTCATATGAAACTGGAGAATCTGTAGCAATCAGAGGAAATTATAGAGCATATTCAGATGGTAAGAATATTAATGATAAAAATATTAATGAATTTGATGGTGATATAGAAAGCAAATCTAATAAATTTCATGATTATTGGCAGGAGAATTTAAGTAAATTACGAAATGGTGGAATAGTATTTTGTATACCTGAAAATATTCATTCTGTAGGAGCTGTTGTTAATAGGAATGAATTAAAACCCCAAAAATCAAATTATACTATAGATGACATGGATGGAGTAATTGCAGAAAAGAAAAGAGATTATGCTGTAAATGTATATAATTTTGGAGAGAGTCTTAATGATGCAAGTAAAGAAATGGCGTTGTATAATAATCCACCAACTACACAAGAATTAAAAGATAAAACCTTTGCTATTGAAAATATAGATGAATCAGAGATAAGTATTGAGCATGGTGAATATAAAGGAATATTTAATAAAGATGTGAGCAAGGATATTATAATTAAAGGAATTGATTCAAGTAATCATACGGCAGGAAGTAATGAAATAGTAGTTGATACTGATAATAAGGGGAATATATCAGCATTCATTGCCACAAGTGGCAATGTAATTATAGATGGAAGAGTAAATTTCTCAGGAAATATAATTGCTGGTGGAAATCTTATTGTAAAGGGCAATGGAGATAAAACTATAAGATATAATCCAAAGGTTGCAGAAATGTTACAGGAAGAAAATCCACGAGTTTTTGCAAAAGTATTTAAATTAAGTAGTTCTCTAAAAGATGAAGTTTCTCCTGATGAAAGCGCCATAGTAATTGATTATGACTTGAGTAAATTCTTGAAACAATCTTTATGGCAACTTAAGAAAAATACTGCTTCAAAGTAAAGGGGGAGTATTTAACTTGAAAAGAAAAAGAAATGGATTCACGTTAGTTGAAGTTGTGATTACTTTAACTTTTACAGTAATTGTATTAAGTATAGTTGGTACTTTTTTTGGAATAGGAACTAGGATAAATGCCAATACATTTATAAAATCTGAACTGGAGGATGAGTCAAAAGAAATACAAAATGAGATATTAAATTTCGGAATGGAAGCAAAATGTATTGAAAAAGTTCATTTGTATGATGACTCAGAAAAAGGCATAGATAAAATTACTATAATAGATGAAATTACTATAGATGATAAGGAAAGAAAACTAATTGAGGTACCATATGATGAATTATGTAAAAATGATTTTTTTAAATATGACCATAAATTAAAATTGGCTATAAATATTAAAAGTCTTAAGGGAAATGAAGAGAGTATAGAGGGGAACAATTCTATAAGTGGATATAATTCTAAATTAGTATATGATAAAGACTCAAAAACTTTAATGTTAAATGACTCTAAGTTATACGAAAATGTAGAAAGTATTGAAATAAAACCAGCAGATACTAGACAATCATTTAAGGATTGTAGCACACTCAATATAAATATTACTTTAAGTAAAAGAAAAGCTGAAGTCAAAGAAAGCAATATTAAAGTAGAATCTAATATGGTCATTGTATTTAGAAATAAGGGGATGGAGGAATATTTAGAAGATGAATAAAAGATTTAAGAAAAAAATTTTCATAAAGTATTTATCTATATTTATTGTAGCTATAACTATAATATCTGTATTAAGATTTTCACCATATGCTATAAAGGCAGAAGATTACAAGGATGCTCCATCGTTTGATTTTAGTATATCAAAAAATACAGAAACTGATTTTGTTGATGATGAAATGATTGTCGATGGCGTTATAACGCCTAAGCCTTTTATGAAAAACATAATTCAGAAAAAGGTTGTATTAGTGCTTGATATATCAGAAAGTATGGCGGAGCCAAAGAATAGTACTGATACGAGGATTGCAAAATTAAAATTAGCAACAAAAGAATTTTTAGAAAAAATAAAAAATAAAGATAATATTCAAGTGGCTATTATTGCATATTCTGCAGATACTTTTATTAATCCTACTTTTAAGATTGGTGAAAACGGAAAATATGAAATAGGAGAAATTTATAAAGATGATAAAGATAAAAAGAAAAAAGTTGAATATTATGAGTGTTATGAAAACAAAAAGTTTCTTAACACTATGTGTAAGAATGAAGGGAATAGTAATGGTGAATATGAAGAATTGGTAAAAATAGTAGATGGATTAAAGACATCAACTGGTACTAATATTGGAGAAGGATTAAGAAAAGCAGCGTATATGCTAAATAAAGATACTGATAATGACTGTGATAAAACTATAATATTTATGACGGATGGAGTTCCAGGATATTATCCAGGTAAAACTAAAGGGAAAGGCGCTGTATTATATGAGGCTATTGATAATAATACAATAAGATCGGAAAGTAATGAGCCTCACTTAGGTGGTAGTGGGGGGGTAAGTGATTTAACTAGTACGTCACATAAAGATAATATTGAAAAATGCAAAACAAATACTGTGAAGGTTGGAAATATTATAAGAGATAAAATTCATGCTAACATTTATTCAATTGGATATGAATTAGATGATACAACTGTTGATGGAAAAAAACACTATGAAAAAGGTATATTTGAGGAAATACATAATTCAATGACAGATCTTACGAGGAAAAATGAAATACGTTATGCTACAACTAATACCATAAAAGAACTTTTTTCAGATATAGCAAATAGAGTACAAAATACATTTATATCGGATAATTTAGATGTTAGTTTTGATTTCCCACAAGATAAAATTAAAATAGAAGATGTTAGGTATTTTGATATAAACGGTAAAGAACTTGATAAAAATGACGTAAAGATAACTTATACTGGAATTGAATCGCAAGATAATAGAAGTTATATTTATAATGCTGATCCTATTAAATTTTCAATGAAAGTAAAGGGAACTAAAGTAGGCTTACAAAGTATAACGGCTTCTGTAGATATTAATTTTACTGAGTTGAGTTACAAAAAAAATAAAAAAAGTACACTTGAATTAAGTTTTCATGACAAAGTACCTTGTATAAAAGCAGATTTAACATCAAATAAAAATGTTAATGCTATTCCAAGTGAGAATATTAATATTGAATACACGCTACATCCAGAGAAGTTTATGCTTAATGATGGGAGCACAAGTAACGATAGTTATGATGAAGACAATGATAAGGATATAGCTTTTTTAGTGGATTCTACGTTAAGTAATGGTGTTGCACAGCCAATAATAAATAAAATATTAAGTGATGATTATTTCAAAAATAAAAATACTAGATATACTATAATAAGTTATGGTAATAATGATTTTAAGCGTTACAAATTAGATGATTATATGAATGAGTCTGAAATAAGTAATGCAGCTACTGCTATAAAAAACGACTCGAATTCAAAGTATGATAATAACTGTCAATATGTATCGGCGGTAAAGACTCTTATAACAAAATTAGAATTGAAACCGTGTGATAAAGTATCTATAAAACCAGCTTTAGATGAGATAAAAGAAGTATTTAATAATGGAAGAAATGAGGTATTTACTAAAGATATTGATAGTGATAGAGGGAAAACTAATAAGAATATTGTTATAATTAGTAACAAAAGTATTGAAGACTTAGATAGCATTGAAAAATTACCTGATAATTATAAAGTTATAACATTTAATAGTAGGTATTTAGCAACAGGAAAAACAAATCCTGACAATAATATTAAACAAATGCATTATAAATTGACTGATAAGGAAGAAAAAAATGAATTAATAGAAGAAATGAATGACTATTATTATATAAATGTAAATTATGATAATTATAATGAAAATAATTCAGTGAAATTTTTTAATGATGATAATAATTTAAATTCAAAAGCTAATGCTATAGAAAATGTAATAATGGGAAAAATAGATACTAACTTAAAGGATAAAATGCAAGCAAGTTCGAATAATACTAAAACATATACGGTTTATCCTAAGTTGAAATTTAATTTAGGAGGGAATTTTGATGTGGTTTCAGGTTTAAATAGTACAAATAGTGATGATTCTTCTTATGAAACTGAAAGCATTCCTGTAACATATACTCTAAATAATGATGGATATTATTATCCAGATAAAGAGAAACAAAAAGTATCATTTGTAGTTAAGCCTGAATCTAATTTATTAGGTCATATAAGATTTGGTAGCCCAAATGATATAATTTATACAGGAATTTTTAATCAAACTATGAAATATGAATTAGAAACTCCTAATATATTTGTGCTAGAAGCTGGAGAAATAAAACATGGATTCTATGATGGAAATATAAAGAATGGAGAACCAGAAATAGATGAAAATACAGCGGATAAAGTTTTAGTGACTGGTAGTAACAGAAAATTAGCAGCTACATTTACAGCATATAAGAATACAATAGCTAAATTGGATATAGGGAAATTGCCTGTTGTAGAAAATAGTGTACATGCACATGTTCTTGATAGTGAAGGAAATTATTTAATTGATTTGGATACTAGTAAATCAGGTAATATATATACTATTAATTTTGATAAATTAACAGAAAGTAAGATGAAAATATTAGTTGAATATACAGTAAAAGTTCCAGATAAAAAAGGAACTTTTACAAGTACTATTAGTTATTTAGATAAATCAGCATCTGCATATATAAATACAAATGGTGGGGAGAACTACTTACCAGAACTTTTTTAAAGATATAGTTAATTTCTATTTTTAAAATTATATATATTGAGTACCGTAATAAATCTAATTATATAAAAAATAAGACAGTTGCTAGTTATTAATACTAGGTTCTGTCTTATTTTTGTATTCTTTAATTAGTATATTTAAATTACAAAAACATTGCTAAAAACTAACATAAATGCTGTAAGTTTACCCCAAACATGAGTAAGTACGCCTTTTAGCGAACGAACTTTTGAAGCATTTTGTAATTTGACTTTTTC
The DNA here is from genome assembly GCA_003539755.1 of Clostridium sp. Classification (GTDB taxonomy): domain Bacteria; phylum Bacillota; class Clostridia; order Clostridiales; family Clostridiaceae; genus Clostridium. The sequence goes on along the minus strand of DPOH01000177.1, from coordinate 950 downwards.
ATCAATTTGATTAAAAAGTGATTCAATTGGCTGTCTAATTCTACTTATAGCTGTCGAGCTTAATAACTGTGCAGAATCAATCATTTTTTCTCCTCGCTTTCGCTTATACGGAGTTAAAATAACCGTCCCATTAGCATTTGCTAATGATTGAAGATTTGAATCTGAATAGGCTCTATCAGCATATACTTTACGATTTTCAAAATTTAAGAAAATCTCTCGTACAGCCTCTAAATCATGCACTGATGCTTCAGTTAATAGTGCATATTCTGGATAAGGCGTAGTTGTTGGCCTAACATTAGCAATAACATGAAGTTTACAACCGTAGTAATGAAAGTCTTTGGTTGCACAGTATCCTTTATTGCAAATTTCTCTAGCAACTTTACCTTTATATGATCTTCTATCTTTAGCTAACGCTATCGGAAAAGAATCAACTATATTTTCGGTAAAGGTTGAAAATTTGCTTGTAAATAAGGAAGTTAAAACGTAAGTTAACTCTTTAAATGCTTCATGTAAATTATTAAGTCTATTATTGAAGGCTTGATAACTTGGGATATCCGGAAAGTACTCTATTAAATGGCTTACAGCATATTTGTATACATCTTTTTTAGTATATTGTTTTTGTAAAGTTGCCCATAAGTAAATTGTCATTATCTCCTGATCAGTGAATTTAGGCGAACAATTATTACTAAAACGTTGCACAGAATATACTAATCTGCTATCATAGATAGCAGAAACATAACAATATAATTCAATTAGTTTAAGTATAGTCTTTTTGTTCATAACTTATATTTTAAACTAAATTTGAATTTGGTCTTGTTTCTTTTTTATTATTTTTTTATCTCTTGATTCGCATATTATTTTATAATTTTATATGTTTTTGGATAATTTATTACTTTTTTTTATTTTATTTTATTATTGATTTTATATCTTCTAGTATTTTTTTTTTTTAA
>DPOH01000250.1 GCA_003539755.1 Clostridium sp. | reverse complement strand
GGTATAACGAGACTTTCAGTTTCACCACATATCCCCAGTGTTATAATTCCTTTATATCCACACGCTACACTTTCTGCTTTTCGTATTGCTTCATTATAATCATCAATAATACTTTTCACACTTTCATAAAAAACTTTTCCACTATCAGTTAATGATACATTTCTACTACTTCTATTAAACAATTTAAATCCTAGCTCGTTTTCCAAAGAATTTATCTGCTGGCTTATTGCTGGCTGCGCTAAATGGCACTCTTCAGCTGCTTTAGTAAAGTTTAGATATTTTGCAACACATACGAAATAATAAAGTTTGTTTATCTGCATTATAACTACATCTCCCTAACGTACTATATAACTTAACTATAAAAAGCCTTAGAAATACCTAAGACTTTTTCTTTTTATAATAGCATATTTTTCCTGTCAATTCAATTTTATATAGTTTTTCTAACAAAATAATATTATTTTTATAAATTCTATTTTTCTTATATAATATTCAATGTTTTTTTGAGATTATAATTCAAAGTTAAATTATTACATATCAATTTTTCTTATAATTCATCATGATAATCTTACATTTTGTAATATAGATATAAAAAACAGTCCTATTTCCCTTTAAAAGGTATTGTAGAACTGTCTCTCTATTAAATATTATATTCAAATAAAAATTCTTAACATACTTTAATTTTTATAAAATAATGCTTAGATAACTATATAAATCATATTTTAAAACTAAACATTAAATAACATATCTTCATAAGTTGGTATTGGCCAGAATTCTTTATCAACCATTGTTTCAAGTTTATCTGCATCTCTTCTTAATGCATCCATTTGGCTAAATACTTCATATCTATACATTTTAGCTAATTCAACCATCTCTCCATTAAATCCTTCAGCTTTTTCTACTGCTTTTTCAAGAAGTTTGATATTATTATTTAACGAAGCTGCTAATACAGAAACATCTTTTAATAAATCAGCTTGTACTGAAGTATCTGTATCAATTCCAGTAGCTTTAATAGCATTTATTGATTCTGCTAAACTTCCTTCAAACTTAAGTACTGAAGGTAATATTTGACGTTTAGCCATTTCAAGTGTAGTTAATGCTTCTATATTTATAGTCTTAGTATAATTTTCAAGCATAATTTCATAACGTGCTGTAGCTTCTATTCTTGATAATACTTTATGTTTTTCTAAAATTTCAAGATTCTTATCAGCTATATAAGCTTGTGCAGCTTCAACTGTAGACTTAAGATTTGGAAGTCCTCTTCTTTCAGCTTCTTCGACCCATTCATCTGAGTATCCATTTCCATTAAATATTATCTTTTTATGCTTTCTAACTAAATCTGTTAATAATGAATCTATTTCTAAATTTATGTCTGAAGCATTCTCTAATCTATCAGCAATTTGTGAAAGACTTTCTGCTACAATTGTATTTAATATATAGTTACAGCATCCAATAGAATCAGATGAAGCTACCATTCTAAATTCGAATTTATTTCCTGTAAATGCAAATGGTGATGTTCTATTTCTATCAGTTGCATCCTTAGGTAAATGAGGTAAAGTATCTACACCAATTGCTAAATCGCTAGATTCAATTGAACTTGTAGCTGTTCCTCTTTCAATTTGTTCTAATATATCTTCAAGCTGATCTCCAAGGAACATAGAAACTATAGCAGGAGGTGCTTCATTTGCTCCAAGTCTATGATCATTACCAGCATTTGCAGCTGAAACTCTTAATAAATCTGGATATTCGTCAACTGCTTTAATTACAGCACATAAGAATAATAAGAACTGCTTATTGTTATGTGGATTTTTACCTGGATTTAATAGATTTATTCCATCATCTGTACTCATTGACCAGTTATTATGTTTTCCTGAACCGTTGATTCCTTCAAATGGTTTTTCATGTAGCAAGCAATACAATCCATGCTTAGCTGCTACCTTTTTCATTATTTCCATTGTTAATTGATTTTGATCTGCTGCGATATTAGTTGTTGTAAATACTGGTGCAAGTTCATGTTGTGCTGGAGCTACTTCGTTATGTTTAGTTTTAGCATAAATTCCAAGTTTCCAAAGCTCTTCATCTAAATCTTTCATAAATGCTGAAACCCTTGGTTTTAAAACTCCAAAATAGTGATCATCTAATTCTTGTCCTTTTGGTGGTTTTGCTCCAAATAAAGTTCTTCCAGTTAAAATAATATCTTTACGAGCATCATACATTTTCTTATCTATTAAGAAATATTCCTGTTCTGGACCTACTGTAGTAGTAACTTTCTTTGAAGTAGTATTTCCTAATAATCTTAATACACGTAAAGCTTGTTTATTTATAGCTTCCATTGAACGTAATAATGGAGTTTTCTTATCTAATGCTTCTCCGTTATATGAACAGAATGCTGTAGGTATGCATAATGAACCATCTTTAATAAATGCTGGCGAAGTACAATCCCATGCTGTATATCCCCTAGCCTCAAATGTAGCTCTAAGTCCACCTGATGGGAATGAAGATGCATCTGGTTCACCTTGAATTAATTCTTTTCCTGAAAATTCTAATATTACTTTTCCATGTTCAGCTGGGCTAATAAAAGCATCATGTTTTTCTGCTGTAATACCTGTCATTGGTTGAAACCAATGTGTAAAGTGTGTAGCTCCTTTTTCAGTAGCCCAATCCTTCATGGCAGATGCAACTACATCCGCAACTTCAGGGTCTAGTGCTGTTCCCTCTTCTATAGTCTTTCTTAAAGCTTTATATGTAGCCTTTGGAAGACGTTCCTTCATTACAGTATCATTAAATACATTTGTTCCAAAAAATTCATTAACCTTTTCCATTTTATCTGCCTCTTTCTTTAATTATTTATTGCTAATATATTATTGCTAAACACAAAAAAGGAGTCAAAGAATACGTATATACACGTACATTCTTTTGACTCCATTGCCAACAACTTATTTGAATTAATTAACTTTTTACTACAAGAATATAATACCTCATTTTAAAAAAATTTACAACAAAAAAATATAATTTTTTTAAATTTTTAATTTATTTACTGACTTACGATTAGTTAAACTTTACTGCTTTAATATCATCAAAAAACATAGAAGAATCAACCTTAACTAAATTATTTGAATTCTCATCTGCTATTGTATTACACCAAATACCAAATCTATCTATATGAGAAGAATCAAATGTTCCATTATCTTTTCCTTTAAATTCACTAAAAGGTATTGTCAAAAGCTTTGGTTCTGTAGTAGCAGCAAATTCAGGTAAATGTACTTCAAAATCTTCACCATTACTTGTGATTTGAATAACAAGTTTTTGGCCATTACCATCAGGTTTACACCAAAATTGTAATGAATCACAATCTGACCAATCAGTATTTAAATTTGTTGTAATTCCAGCCCAACCTTCAGATGACTTTTCATTTGTGATCTTATATTTAAATTCTAGACCTTTTCCACCACTATAAATTCTACCTTCTTGCGATGATAACATTGGCTCTACATAACATCCTGAACCATAATTAGTTGCCCATTCCTTTTGAAGTAATTTGTTTTCATCTCCATAAGACTCAAAATCATCCACATTTTTTGAATCTCTTACTCTTTCTTTGATATTAAATATAGCATTAATTGTATTTAATTTATTTTCTCCACTGTATAATTCTATTGTTCCACTACACTTGCCAATAGTATTCAAATCGTCCTTAGTTATATCTCCAGTAAAAACTCCATTTTCAAAATTTCCATTAATCTTTCTAATTATTTTTCCATCATTATTTCTTAATACAAATTTAAGATTATCCTTGTATCCATTAAGTCTTGCTGTTAGTTTTACTGGTTCAAGTATCCTTAGACCAGATATAGGAGAACTAATATATCCATAAGAATATTTATCTTTAACATTAGCAGAAATTTCTTTATATGCTCCTACTCCATCTGCAAAAATAGAATTTTCCTCATTGTAATAATCAATAAACTCATTTATCATTTCATGTCCTTTATTTTCACTTACCATAAATGGAGAAAAGAACTTTTTATCATTATCATTTGACCATACCATATAATATGACATATCACTATTTCCAACTATTTCTGACACTTCACTAAACCAGTTCTTATCTTGATTTCCATTAACAGCAAGGGTTCCACCATCCACATTGATTCCAGTTTCAGCAACTGCAGAAAGTTTATTTTTTTTATTTGCTACAGAAGAAACAAGTTCAACATCCTCTTTAAATCCTTTCATCCATGGATCTGTTTTTCCGTTAGCAGAAGGATTTGACGCATATGAATCAAAAGATAATACATCTACAAATTCATCACCAGGATATCTACTTAAAAAATCTTCTTCATTTTCAAAACCATTAGGACAATATACATATAAAAAGTTATGAATGTTTTTAGAATCTCTTAAATATTCAACTGTGTATCTATATAAATTCTTATATGCTTATTCATCGCAAAATGCCTTTCCCCACCAAAACCAGCTTCCATGATTTTCATGGAAAGGTCTAAACAATACTGGAATACCAGCATCACTTAACTTATTTGCTAATTCTGATAAACGATCTAAATAACCTAAATATACATCATTCAAGTCTCCACCAGGCATTATTCTAGCAACGATATTACCAGTTGTAATATTCGAAGAATACTCAGAATAGTCATATTTTCCATCATCTTTTTTGCCCTTTTCTTTAACAAGTTCAAAATTAGGCATATGCGCAGACATTGTAATTATTCCACCCTGCTTATCAATATCAATTGCCATATTAGCACATTTTTGTATTTCATCTATACCATTTGCCTTATCTTCATCTGTAAGACCAACTTCATCTGCTGTATAAGATGCATCAATACCACAGATTGCAGAAATTGATCCAGTTACATCCTTTGTATCAGAATTACTAAAAGAATCATTTAAAACTGCTTTCCTATGCGTATCATTTTGATGTCCATATAATACTTTATCTGTTTTTCCAAGAGCCCTTAAATATGAATACAAAGCACGAGTTTCCTTTGTTGCATTAAAATCAACCAAATTAATATTAGACTGTGTATCTAATTGTGATATATTTATAACATCCTGTTTTTGTGGCACTGATATTTTATCTGAATATACAGCTTCACTCTGTGCATATACTTTTCTTAGGAATATATTACTACCTCCTATAGTTGTAATAAAAGATAAAGCTAATATATAAGATACATTTTTGAATATTTTCTTTCTAACCATAAATAACACTCCTTAAAATATATTTTCATCAAGCCCCATACCAAAAGTAAAAAAGGTAATTTCCTAATATATAAAAACCAATAGCAAAAATAAAAAAGGTAAAAATAATGACGTGTCGACCAGACAATTT
>DPOH01000309.1 GCA_003539755.1 Clostridium sp. | reverse complement strand
CTCTATTGCAATATATTTTTGTAATTTTATTATAAAATCTTTGTATTTATTATAATTTATTAATTTTTTCAAAAACTAATTTATCAATTTTAATAATCCTCCCAATTAAAAATAGGTCTTAATCCTGTTATTACACAGGATTAAGACCTATAATATCTATTAAGATCATGCTAATAAAATTTTTCTAATTTATGCTTTACATCTACTTCATAATTTTTAAAATCTGAATTTAAAAATTCACATTTAACTGGATAAACCTTTAAAAGATTTAAATTTACAGGAAGATTATTTATATTTTCAAATTTTAATTTCTTTATTTCAAGCAATTCTTTATACTCATCACTACCAATTGAAATAAGCTCAGCTTTTCCAGTTATCTGAAGGCCTTTTAAATTTACCATTCCACTATAGTCATCATATATACATATTGAAACATTTGGATTCTGTAAAATCCCCTTAAATTTTAATCCACCTTCAGTAAAGAAATAAAAACATCCGTTAACATATGAGTACTCAATAGGAGTTGACCTTATAAATTCACATACTCCAGATGTAAGTGTACATGTATTTTTACTAGATATATAATCATCTATTGATTTCTGAAGCTCATATTCATCTAGCTTTTTATTATGACTTTCTAATAACTCTTTTATTATACATGCTTCTTCGCATACTTCTTCCACCTTAAATTTTCCCATATCCATAAATTTTATATTATGCTCGCCAAGGAATTTTTCCAATACAGCTCTATCATCTTCAGTAAGCTTGTTTATTCTTAGTTCACCTTCAATAAACTTTGTAAAATCAGCTTTTTTTCCAATTGCATCTTCTATTAATTTCCCATAATTATTTATGTCATTCTCCATGATGCCTACTCCTACTAATCCTAAAGATTTTTCATTTAATGATTCATCTAAATCCTTAAGATACTTCATTGTCTTTTGCCCAGTGATGTAGCCATGAAATGCAAATACTGAAATAACATTATCATACATACTGATATTCTCTGGTGCATCATCAATACTATAAACTTTTGCATTTCCAATAATAAGTGCTAAAATTTCTGCCGTTCTCTTTGATGTCCCATAATATGTTTCATAAGTAATAATATTATTCTTCATAGTAATCACCTCATAAATAAATATTGAACATCTTTACTTTTTATTCTTAATTATTGAAATAACTTTTGTTTATATTCATATTATTGTAGTCTTTATATTTCCTTTTTACATAAAATATACTCCCTTTTACCATAACTAATCAACTGCTAATTCACTTAATTTTAATTGTTTAAGAAATGGTAAAGTACATGGAATAGTAATAAGGCATACAAGTATATCTGATATAGGTTGTGCTATTTCTATACCTTTTAATCCAAACATATTAGACATTAAAAATATTACTGGAATAAAACATAATCCACTTCTAAGAGCAGCTAAGAATGTAGCTATTTTGCTTTTACCTATACTTTGGAACATCATATTACTACATACTGATATAGGACAGAAAATCATACCTATAAGCTGTGCTCTTAATGCAGTTGTTCCTATCTTAATAACATCTGCATCATCACGGAATATTTGAATTATGCTTCCACTATCTATCATAGTTATTACTGTTATAAATGCTATAATACATGTACTAGATATGAATGCAAATATAAATGCTTTTCTTACACGTAAATATTTTTTTGCTCCATAGTTAAAAGCAGCAACTGGCTGAAGCCCCTGCCCCATACCAATACAAATAGAAAATATAACATTACATACTCTTGATACTATACTCATTGCCGCTATTGCAGCATCTCCATAAAGCCCTGAGAACTGATTAAGCATAGTAGTTGAAATACAGCTTAATGACTGTCTTGTAAAGCTTGGAAAACCAGTTTTAAGTATTAAAATGACATCATTGAAATCTTTAGTAATTCTTGTAAACTTAAATTTACTTGTTGTTTCTCCTCTTAAAAACATACAATATAATATTATTGAACTTATATACTGAGATATTGCAGTAGAAAGTCCAGCACCTGACATACCCATATTAAATCCAAATATTAATATAGGATCTCCGATAACATTAAGAATCGCCCCACTAGTAAGTCCAATCATAGCAAGAGAAGCTTTTCCTTCATATCTTAAAATATTATTCATTACACATCCAGAAACCATTGCTGGTGCTGAAATTAAAATATAAAACCCATATATTCTTGAATAAGGCAGAATAGTTTCAGTACTTCCTAAAAACCTCATTAAAGGATTTATAAATATAATACATATTATTCCTATTACTGCTCCTCCAAATATAGCCAAGAAGAAGCTTGTTGAAGCAAATTTTATTGCATTATTGCTGTCTTTTTCTCCTAATTTACGGCTTATTATACTTCCTGAACCATGTCCCAGCATAAACCCTAATGCCTGAAGAATTGCCATAATTGAAAATACTATTCCTATTGCTCCACTAGCACTAGTCCCAAGCTGGCTTACAAAATAAGAATCAGCCATGTTATATAAATTAGTGACCAGCATACTTATTATAGTTGGAACTGCAAGTGTTCCTATAAGCTTTGGCAGGGGTGTTTCCGTCATTAGTTCATATTGTGGCACTTTTGCTTTTTTCGTTAATATCACGTTTTCCATCTCCCGTCTTTTTTTACAACAAAAAAGCACATAGTTTTAACAACGCTATCCACATTATTAAAACTATACGCATTATAGTCCCACTCATTATATTCCTATTTTTTATGATTTTCAATTTATATGATTTATAGTTTACTTTTTGTTAATAATATTTTGTATACAGTTATAATTTTATTTTCCAAGTACAACTAAATTATCAATTCCCTTAAATCCATTCTTTATGTAAAAGTTATATGACGGAAAGTCTTTTTCCGTATTTAGTATCATTCCATTCATTCCTTGTTTTGATATATCTTCTTCTATACCTTTTATAAAACTGCTGCCTATACCTTTTCCCTGCATATCATAATCTACACAAAACTCATCTATATAATATTCAATTCCATTTATCCAAGGCTTTTTCATTCCAACACTTATTGCTACTATCTTATTATCTAACACTCCTACATAACCACAAAAATAGTTGTTATCAAAAAAGCTTTTAAAATAGTTAACAAGTAACAGTTAACAATTAACAATTCAAGGTAAAAAAGCTTCTAGCTTTTATATTTTGTTATTTCATTGATTTTGTTATACAAAATTTATCTCCCATAATTTAAGATTTTACGTCAGTAAAATCCTCCTTAACTGTCAACTGTCAACTAAATTAAGTCTTCCTCAACTGTCCACTCTCCACTTTCAACTCTCAACTGAGTGAATTACCATATCTTAACTCTATCTTCTGGTTTTATATACATTTTGTCATTTGGTGTTACTCCATAAGTTTTGTAGAATTCTTCAAACTGTCCTAAAGTTACATTAGCTCTTACTTTACCTACTGGATGTTCATCAAATTTAACTAAATTAGTTATTGCTTCTTGAGTATATTTATCACGCCACATTCTTGCAAAGCTCTCAAAGAAGGCTTTATAGTCTGGATTTTCCATGCTATTTACTATATCAAGGACACAAGTAAATCCTCCTACATCAGAAATATCTTCTCCAACAGTAATATCACCATTTACATAAGTACCATCATCCATTGGTACAGTGCTGTAATATGCCCTTACCTTTTTCACCTTTTCATTAAATTTATCATAATCTTCTTGTGACCACCAGTCCTTTAAGTTACCATCACTATCATATTTTGATCCATTATTATCAAAGGCATGAGTTATTTCGTGTGCTATAATAGCTCCTATTGCTCCATAGTTCTGTTCTTTGCTTCCATTTGGATAATATAATGGTTCTTTAAGTATTGACATTGGTATAGTTATGCTATTATTTTGTGGATTATAAAATGCATTTGTTGTCTGTGGTGAACATGCAAATTCATCTTTATCCACTTTACTATTAAGTTTTTCAATAGATCTCTCTTCATAGAAATCTGATAAATCAAGTATATTCTGATAAAGTGAACCACCCTCATCATATGATTTCAAATTCAATTTTGAATAATCTTCCCATTTATCTGGATATGCTACATTAATAGTTAGATTATCAAGTTTCTCTATAGCATTTTTTTTAGTTTCATCACTCATCCAGTCTAATTTATTTATTCTAATTTTATAATTTGCAATAATATTTTTTATCATATCTTCAACATCAGATTTGATTTTTGAACTTCCATATTTTTCAGAATATACTTTTCCAAGAGGCATACCCAATGCTCCATTTACCATTGACACTGCCTTATCATCTTGTGCCATATCACCACTTGTTCCATAATATTTATTAGCAAATTCTATACTTATTTTTTCAAAATCATCATTTAAATAATCTACTGCTGCATTTATATTTATTAATTCAATATAATCCTTAAATATCTGAAGATTTTCTTCTTTGTATATGTCATTAAAGGCTTTAAGCCACCCAGGTTGTTCAAGGATTATCTTATTTGCATTATCAGCTTTTATATTTTTTAGATAATCTTTAATCTTTAAGTTTGGCGCCATATCCTCAAGTTTATTTATAGTGACCACATTATAACATTTCTCTCTTATATTATCGTCGGTACTTGCTTCTTTCTGCCCAATTATATGTGGTGCTATCATATCCATTAACTTATAGGCATTATCTACTTTTTGTTTTGCTTCACTCTCAGAATATCCAGCTATCATAAACATCTTTAAATAATATTCCTTCTGAAGTTTGATTCTATTTTTAGCGTCCTCTGTAGGATTTGTACATTCATCTGAATCTCTAACCAAAAGTGTTGTAGGCCCTATATATAAAGCATATCTTGTAGCATCTTTAGCATCAACTGAACATGAAAATTGTATTAATGTATTTGCAATCTGATTTTTGCTAAGGTCATTAAGGTCATCTAAAGAACTAATATCATTTATTTTTTTGATTAATCCCTTTATAGGCTCAATTCCCTGCTTATTTCTCTGTTCTTTGTTTAAATAATTTTCATAAAGAACAGCTATATTTCTTTCATCTGAGTGCTCTGCATAACTGTTTTTATTAGCAGCAACTTCCTTTACCAAACTTTTTAATTGTTCATTTGTAATATCTGCAACATCATTAAATGCACTTGCCATTACATATCCATCTTTTATTGGTGTATCTTTTATCCAGTCCTTATTAATTGCAGTATAAAAATCATCCTGTAATCTAACATCTGCAGCCTGAGATATATTAGTATTTGATACTGTTTCTGCTGCTTTTACTCTTGTAACAGAAACTCCTTGGGATAATATTAATGATAAAGCTAAAACATATATAAAAATCTTTTTTCTTTTTAACATTTAATCACCTCTAAAATTTATATCCAAATTATACCACCAATAAATTTTGAGGTAACTATACGTTATTATTAATTTTCTTAAACTTTTTTAAGATTCTTTATTGAGCTTTTCAGTTAATCTATTAAGTTCATCTATAGCTGCAACAAGCTCTATTTCATATTCTTCAAATCCATCTCCTTCATCTTCTGCAATCTGTTCTTCATAAAATCTTATTTTAGATTTTAATTCTTCAATTCTGTTCATATCATTTTTATCCATTATATTTTTCTCCTTCACATATACTTACTTCACCAAATAATATTTTTTTTATTCATTTAACCCATTATTTTTTATGACATTCTGATACCAGTAAAAGCTATCTTTTTTAATTCTTTTTAAATCTAATTCTTCTTTATCATTTCTATTTACATAAACAAGACCATATCTTTTTCTAAATCCCTGTGAAGAGCTTAAAAGATCTATAACTGACCATGGACAATATCCCATCATATCTACACCATCTTCTATTGCAAGTTCACAAGCTTTTATATGTTCTTTTAAATAATTAATTCTATAATCATCATGTACTCTTCCATCCTCCACAACATCTGGAGTTCCAAGGCCATTTTCAGTTATTATAAGAGGTACACGATATCTCTGCCAATATTCATTTAAAGCAACACGTAGTCCACTTGGGTCAATAGCTGCTCCATATTCACTTGCACTTAAATTAGGATTCATAGACATTCTAAATAATCCATACATATCAAAATCAACAGTTTTTTCTCTGCTTCCAAATGGATGTTCATCATCACAAGGAAGATAAGATGCACAATTAGTTCTATAATAATTAACTGCTATAAAATCCATTTTTGCTGATTTCAATATAGCTTTATCACTTTCTTTTGTTTTAAGTTTTATTCCACGCTTTTCAAGATAATTTAAATAATATCCTGGATATTCACCATACTTATGCATATCAAGCATATAATATACTTTAAAATTATCATTCATTCTTGCTGCATAAACATCTTCTGGTTTGCATGTAAGCGGATAAGTTACTGATGATGAAACTGCTGGCCCAATCTTTCCACCTTCAACCATTTCATGGCATAAGTTAGTGGCTATAGCGTGTGCAAGACACATATTATAATCCATCTGTGCACGCATTCTATCTATTTCAAGTTCATCTTTTTCCTCATATATATTTATTCTCTCATTAACTCTTACGATTAAATTTTGTTCATTATGAGGTTGCCACAGCTTTACCCTGTCTCCAAATTCTTTAAAGCATATTTTTGCAAATCGTTCATATGCATACACAGTTTTTCTGTCTTCCCACCCGTTATATTTTTCCACAAGTGCAAATGGAAGATCAAAATGATATAGTGTTACAAATGGCTCAATTCCATTTTCAATAAGTTTATCTATAACTTTATTATAAAAATCTATTCCCTTCTGATTGATTTCACCTTCACCATCTGGAATAATTCTAGTCCATGCTATAGAAAATCGATAAGTTTTCATTCCAAGCTCTTTCATTAATTTTATATCTTCTTCAAATTTATGATAAAAATCTGATGCTATCTTTGTATCAGCTTGTATATGAGATTTTTTAAAGGAATTGTAGTCAGCTACACTAAGTCCTTTTCCATCCTCATCATACGCTCCTTCAATTTGAAATGCAGATGATGATGCTCCCCATAAAAAATCTTTTGGAAATTTACTATTCATAATTAATCCTTCCTTAATCCAAATCCTTTTTTCGTTAAAATCAGCCTTATACTTTTATAAATTTTTGCTTTCTATGTCATCAAATCCAACTAAATATGTAAGTAATGCCGAACCAAAAAATGCTATGGCACATCCGATAAGATAACTAGCAAATGCCGTAGTTCCAGCTGCAGCATAAACAGGTATTGTTAAAACTCCTTGATTGGCAAATGCATTACCATATGCTCCACCAAAGCCCATAATTCCTCCACCTATAGCACCACATATAACAGCACATATCATAGGTTTTTTTAATCTCAAGTTTACTCCATAAATAGCTGGTTCTGTTATTCCAAATAAAGCAGTTATTGATGCCGACATTGATATTGTTTTTAAATTCTCATTTTTAGTTTTAAGAAAAACTCCTAATGCTGCACCTGCTTGCGAAAAATTAGCGGCTCCTGCAAATGCTAAAAGATTCTGCCTTCCAGTTTTGGCAACATCATTTATTCCTATTGGTACAAGTGCTCTATGTGCTCCAAATATAACAAGAACACACCACATTCCTCCTATAAATGCTCCACATAATGTAGGGCTAAATTCATATATGTATCTATATCCTATACTTATTCCATTTCCTATATAAATACCTATAGGTCCAAATAAGTATAAAGTGACAGGAAGCATTATAAGCATACTTAACATTGGTACCATTATTATCTTTATTACTTCTGGTATATATTTTTCAAGATACTTCTGAAGATAAGAAAGAACCCATACAGAAATAATTATTGGAATAACTGATGATGTGTATGAAGCTTTTGTGATTCCAATTCCAAATAACTCAACAGGTTCTGCCCCTGTCATGAGCTCTGTAAATGCTGGGTAACATAAAGTTGCTCCTAAAATCATCGCTATTATCTCATTTGCTTTAAATACCTTTGCTGTAGTGTACGCTAACATTATAGGTAAAAAGTAAAATACAGCATCTGAAAGGGCATTTAAAATTATATATGATTGAGTTTCTTTTATATCAATTCCATGCTTACTCATAAAATACATGGCAAGTACAGATAATATTCCTTTTATCATTCCCGAACCTGCAATTGCTGGAATGATTGGTGTAAATATTCCTGCAATCTTAGATAAAACAATATTTAATATATTCTTATCAGTAGAATCCTCATTATCTTTATTTTCTTTTTGCTTTAATTGTCCTGATGGAATAAGATTCATTATTGCTTCATAAACATTTGTAACTTTATTTCCAATTACAATTTGAATCTGTCCCATACTTTCTACAACAGTAATAACTCCTTCAATTTTAGAAAGAAATTCTTTATCTAATTTTGAATATTCCTTAATCTTCACTCTAAGTCTTGTCATACAATGAGTAATTTCAGCTATATTATCTTTTCCACCTAATCCTTTTAAAATATCCTTTGCAATAGTACTATAATTCAAATTACTACCTCCTAATTCTAGTTATAATTGATAATATTAAATGATATATAATTATGCTTATGAATTTTACTTTAATATATAAACAATCTATTTATTAATAATAATTATGAATAAATAACTTTAGTCCATTATACTATCGTACAATTAAATTGTAAACAATCAATTTTCATTTTTATTTGAATACCACTCTTAAATTATTTATTGCAAATACTATTTAATATTGGTAAATTTTTATACATAATCCTTACATATAATATCTACTACTACCTTTGTTCCATCAATTATTATAGATACTCCATTTCCTGGATGAGTAGATGATCCTATAAAGTATAATCCATCAATCATCTTTTCCTTTATAGATGGTCTGAATACAAGACTCTGATTAAGTTTATGGCTTAACCCAAATGCGCTTCCTTCATATGCGTTAAACACCTTTTCTAAATCTTCCGGCACTAAATAATCTTCATATTCTATATACTTTTCTATTTCTTCAAGGCCTTTAATATTCTTGATTTCATCTATTACTTTATTCCTTAAACCAGTTATATCTTCTTTATTCCAAGTTATATTTTCATAAGATAAGTTAGGTACTCTTACCATTATATTCATAACAGATTTTCCTTTACTACATAATGTATCATCAACTGCGCTCGGATAATAAATATATACAGATGGACGCTCTGGAATTTCTCCCTTAAAGGCCTGCTCTATGGATTTTTTAAACTCACTACTTATATAAATATTATGTACATTAAGATCATTAAACTTTCTGTTAAGACCTAAATATATGATGAATATAGAGCATGAAGATTCCTTCATTTTAACTATATTTTCTCTTTCTAACTTCTTTTCTATACTTTCATGAAATAAATTTCTTACTGCATATGGATAATCTGCATTACATACCACTATATCACTTATATATATTAAGTCTTCTGTTTTAACTGCTGTAACTCTATCATGTTTTACTATTATCTGCTGTGCTTCAGTATTTGTTTCAATCTTTCCACCCATTTCATAAATAAGCTTTACAAGTGCTGAAATATATTCATAAACCCCTCCCTTAATATATGAAACGCCATAATTATGAGTAATTGCAGGTATCATAGTATATATATTGGAACTTTCATAAGGATTCACTCCTATGTACATCGTTAAAAATAAAAGATAATCTCTGAATTTATGATTATTTATGATTTTACATATGTATCTATCTGAAGTTTTAATAGGCCTTATTTTATTTAATGATTTTAAAACTTCCTTATTTAAAAGTTCCCTAAAATTAATCATTGGCCTACATAAAAGCTTTCTCTGTGTTATAAGATATTTTCTAAGAGATTTATTTTGAAATTCTTTATATTGTTCAAAAAGACTTGAATTAAAATGATTTCTACATTTCTTAGATTTACTATCAGCATAATTAATTTTGAAGCTTACACTTTCATTCTCTAGCTTATTAAGCTCATACTTCATCTTATCTAAATCTTCATATGCATAAAACTGAACTCCATCATAATAATTAACATTGTAAATAGGATCTAATTTTATAAATTCAAAATAGTTTCTATAATCTCTTCCTGCATATTCAAAGACTTCACTATATATATCTGGTGTCATAAGTATGCTAGCTGTGAGGTCAAATCTAAATCCCTGTGCTTCTTTTACATTAACCTTTCCACCAATAGTACTTTCCTTTTCAAGTATTATTACATTAAACCCTTGTTTTAAAAGCCTCACTGCAGTGCATAATCCCCCTATTCCGCTTCCAATAATAACTACATCCTTCATTCTTATCAGTCCTTAAAATTAAATAAACACTTCTCTTCTAATAAAATACTCCAGCAACAAAATAATAGCTGACTGAAATATTTCACATATTACTTTAAGTTTATAAGCAATATTTTTCCTATAACTAGCTTTCCTAATTATTAAAATCATATACTTATAAACTCAATTACTTTTAATGTTTTAAATATTTTAAAAGGAAAAAATAAAAAGACATAACATTATAGTTATATCTCCTTAAAACTACTCATAGTAAAATAACATGAGTTTTTATATCTTTGTAATTATTTATTAATTGATGAATACAGATTCTTCATACTATCACTAATTATCTAAAAATAATAAATCCTGCAATTCCTGAAAGTATTGCTAATTTTATAGGATCCATCTTATATTTAAAGCTCAATATAAATGCTACAACAAATATAAGTACACTTTGAATATTTGCAAAAACATCATCTTTAAGCATTATTGCTGCTGCTGCTATAAGTCCTATAGCACAAAGTCTTACGTATTTTAATATTCCACCTACATATTTATTATTGCCATGTTTATCTAAAAATAAAGATAATATATATATTATAATTATAGATGGAAGAGCCACCCCAAATGTAGCTGCTGCTGAACCTATGATTCCTGCTGTTTTGAATCCTACATAAGTTGCAGTATTTATAGCAAGTGGTCCTGGTGTAACCTGACTTATTCCAATTATATTTGCAAAACTCTGTGAAGTCAGCCAATGATGTGTCTCTACTACTTCACGACTAATAAGTGGAAGCATAGCATATCCTCCACCAAAACTAAACAATCCTATTTTAAAGAATGTTAAAAACAATTTTATTAACATTTCGTTTCTCCTAACACAATCATATTATATATATTTCTTAAAATCTGCACTATAAAATACATCTAATATAATTACATATTTTAAGCTTCTGTAAAATCATAATACTAATTATTCATATTAATTTTTATCTTTATGAATCATAACATCCACTATCCCTATTGCTATACCACCTAAAACGATAAGTATAGGTGTAACATTAAATCCAGCAACAAGAACTGCTGCTAATATAGGTATTATAATATTTTTCTTATTTACATTAGCTGTTTTACTTAAATTTATTACTGGAACTGCTATAAGTGCAACAACAGCTGGCCTTATTCCTTTAAATACTCTCAGAACTATAGAATTGTTTTCTATGTTTAAAAATATTGATGCTACTAATATTATTATAATAAATGATGGCAGTATTGCTCCTAAAGCTGCTACTATAAGACCTTTTACACCAAGAACCTTTTTCCCAACAAATGCACTTATATTTACAGCAATAGGACCTGGTGCAGACTGTGAAAGTGCAACCATATCAAGAAATTCATCTTCTGCTATCCATTTCTTATCGTCCACAATTTCTTTTTGTATAATTGGAATCATTGCAAATCCTCCACCTAAAGTAAAAGCTCCTATCTTAAAAAATGAAATAAATAATTCTAATAAAATCTTCATAAGTTCCCTCCAATGCTAAAGTTATCAATAAGCATATGAAAAATTCATAGTGCTACATAACTATTTTAATTTATATTGCACAAACAAATCAATTCTTATAGTATTTACCCATAATTCAGTTTCTATAAATCACACTTAACATGTGTGCAAATTAATATGAATTATTCTAAATTTTTAGAAGATTGTCTCTAGCAGGACAGGAGCTTCAAATGACTGACAGCAAAGTAATAGATATTGCATACAAGTATGGTTATGAAACTCCTGAAAGTTTTGCAAAAGCCTTTTCGCGTTTTCATGGTGTATCACCTAAACTTGCCAGAATACAAGGTACTCAGCTCTGTTCATTTAACCCTTTAGTAATAAAAATAATATTAGAAGGTGGAAAGACTATGAATTACAGAATTGAAGAAACAAAATCTCAAAAATTTATTGCAAGGGTTCGTGCATTTAATAATGAAATAATGAATGATGAAACTAATCACGATATCCCTGACTTCTGGAGTGAATGCCATGTAAAACATCTTGTAGATGAAATAAGAAATTTACGTAAGGATGGTCAAAAAGACTTATACGGTTTATGCAGCCCTACAAAAGAAAATGAAAAAACTTTTGATTATGGAATAGGTGTACTTGTTGATGAAAATACAATAGACTTTGATGAAAATAAACTTATCTCAAAGGGCTTCAAAATATGGAATGTTCCTTCAATGACATATGTAGTATTTAAATGCTATGGTGAAAATGGTGACTGCATAAGTGAAATGTGGAGCAGATTTTTCAAAGAATTTTTACCTCAATCAAGTTATGAGCAGACTGAAAATACTGACTATGAAATTTATTTTGAACAAGGTGAACCTGGCTTATTCTGTGAATTGTGGATTCCTGTAAAGAAAAGATTAATAACATTATTATATGGGCATAGAAAAAAGCAGTCAGATTAGCTTTACAACTTCTGACTGCCTATTTTTCCCTATTATTTATATTCATTACTATTCATTTTCACTAAGTGCTATTAATGCCTTTCCCTTTTCTTTGTAATATTAATTTATAAACATATAATTAATATTATTCTTTACTTCTTCCCCCCTTAATTCATTTCAATCATTCTACTTTTATACCCCATTATAGATTTCTCTTTATAATATTGAATTCCCAACGCTCTCAATTCTGATCTAAACACCCCTCCTCTTAATTTGTCTTTAATAAGAATAGTATTCAATCTAGACATCACTCCTTTATATATAAGTAATCTCATCTTTCTAAAAACCACCTCCTTTACTTAACTTATTTACTTAAAAATCGTCAAAACACTTCTTTCCAATTTATCCCTCCTAAAATATCAAGCTAATTCTTCTGAACCAATCATATCTTTATCTCTCTTCTTTTCTTCTTTTTCTGCTTTAATAACTGCTTGGAATTCCTTAACATCCTTAGCTATTACACCACTTAATGCAAGTAATGAAACTAAATTTGGAATTGCCATAAGACCATTCATAACATCTGAGAAATTCCATACAATTTCTAATGTTGTAGTTGCACCAATATATGAAACTAATGAGAATATTATACGATATATAATACAGTATTTTGGTTTTTTAACTAAATATTCGAATGCTTTTTCACCGTGATATTCCCATCCTATAATAGTTGAGAATGCAAATAGTGCTATACCTATACTAACTAATATTCCACCTGCTTTACCAAGAACACTTGAGAATGCTAATATTGTAAGTGCTGAACCTGTTACTAATTCACCAGTTGCTGGATCTACTGTTCCTAAAACTCCTGAAGCTGCAATTGCAAGACCTGTAATAGTACAAACAACTATTGTATCAAAGAATGTACCTGTCATATTAATATAACCTTGACGGACTGGATGATCTGTAGTTGCTGCAGCTGCTGTAATTGCTGCTGATCCAAGACCTGCTTCGTTTGAGAATACACCTCTAGCAACACCCCATCTTAAAGACTGCATCATGCTTACCATAATAGTACCACCAACACCACCTGCTACTGCATGAGTATTAAATGCCATTGAGAATATTGTAGCTACTCCACTTGGAAGATTGCTTATATTACCTAAGATTACGAATATACCAGCTATTACATAAAATACTGCCATTCCTGGTACAACAACTTGAGATACCTTTGAAATATTTTTAATACCACCAACAATTATTAATAAAGCTAAAACTGTAATTACTGCACCTGTTACCCAAGCTGGAACACTAAATGTTTGAGTTAATGCAGCTGAAATTGAGTTAGCTTGAGTTAAGTTACCTATACCAAATGAAGCTAATACTGTAAATAATGCAAATAAGAATCCCATAAAACTTCCAAATGCTTTATTCTTAAAAGCATGTTTCATAGTGTACATTGGTCCACCAGACATTTCACCATTTTCATTTACTTCACGATACTTGATAGCAAGCATACATTCTGCAAATTTAGAAGTAAGACCAAATGCTGCTGAAATCCACATCCATACAAGAGCTCCAGGTCCTCCAAGAACCATTGCTGTTGCAACACCAACTATATTACCTGTACCAATAGTTGCAGCAAGTGCTGTCATAAGTGCTGAGAATGGTGAAATATCACCACTTCCTCTTTTCTTAGTTCTTGCTTCTCTGCTCAAAACACTCTTCAAAGCATAACCTAAGTTCCTCCAAGTAAGAAATCTTAATCTTATTGTTAAGAAAATTCCTGTTCCAACTAAGAGAACTAGCATTACAGGTCCCCATACAAAATCGTCAATTGCTGATAAAACACTTGAAAATAGTTCCATTATTATTCCTCCCTTTTCTGCTTATTACTTTTTTATTTCTTATAATTCCTAACCTTCTAATAAAAATTTATACTTTATGATTTTTCTCTTTTCACTCTCCTCTTAACTTATTTGTAATGTAGTTTCATAAAGTAAAAATGATAATAAAAAAATCCATGCTTACAGAACAGAATTTAGACTTCATTGTCCTGTAATCACGGATTACATTTTCTAAATATTTACTTTTATTGATTATTATTATACTATCTTTTAATTAATTTTCAATAATAATTGCGGTTATTTTTATAAAGTTTTTTCAATGTTTTACTAAAGATTTTTAACTGTTTAAAGAAATCTTATAAAACCTTATTAAGCTCCATAAATTTAGTATTAAATTTACCACTTCTGAAAACTTCATTATCCATAAGAGCCTTATGAAACGGTATAGTAGTATTTACTCCCTCAATAACAAATTCATCAAGAGCACGTTTCATTCTTACTATGGCTTCCTCTCTATCTCTCCCCCATGCTACAACCTTTGATATCATGGAATCATAAAATGGAGAAATAGAATATCCACTATAACATGCACTATCTATCCTTATACCAATTCCTCCTGGAGCAATATATTCTTTTATTTCCCCTGGTGAGGGCATAAAGTCCCTCTCTGGATTTTCTGCATTAATTCTACATTCAATAGCACAACCATTAATCTTAATATCATCCTGCTTAAATGAAAGCTCATTTCCATAGGCAGCTAAAATCTGCTCTTTTATAAGATCAATTCCTGTTACCATTTCAGTAACACCATGCTCTACTTGTATCCTTGTGTTCATTTCCATAAAATAAAAATTATTATCCTCTTCATTTAAAAGAAACTCAACTGTACCTACACTGTTATAACCTACAGCCTTTGAAGCACTTACTGCAGCCTTTCCCATAGTTTCACGCATTTCTTTATCCAATGCTGGAGATGGCGATTCTTCTACTAGCTTTTGATGTCTTCTCTGTATTGTACAATCCCTTTCCCCTAAATAAACTACATTTCCGTAGTTATCCCCTATAACTTGAATTTCAATATGCCTTGTAAACTCAAGATATTTCTCCATATATAGTGCTGGATTTCCAAAATAGCTTTCAGCTTCTTTTCTGCACTCTCTCATTGCATTAACAAGTTCATCATCGCTCCTTGCAACTCTCATGCCTTTTCCACCACCACCAGCAGATGCTTTTACTATAACAGGATATCCAATATTATGAGCAGTAACTAAAGCTTCCTCTTCACTCTCTATTTCTCCATCACTTCCTGGAACTATAGGTACACCTGCATCCTTCATAGTATCCTTTGCATTAGACTTTTCACCTAATTTATCTATAACATCATAATTAGGGCCAATAAAGTGTATACTAAATTTTTCGCAGGTTCTTGCGAAAAGAGAGCTTTCAGATAAGAATCCATAACCTGGATGTACAGCATCTACTTTTGAATGAATTGCAATGTTTAAGATATTATTAATATTTAAATAAGTGTCCTTTGGCGAGCATTTGCCTATGCAGTAAGCTTCATCTGCCAGTCTTACATGAAGAGAATCTTTATCTGCTTCAGAGTATATAGCAACTGCCTTAATACCTAGTTCATGACATGCACGTATTATCCTTACTGCAATTTCTCCTCTATTTGCTATAAGTACCTTCTTAAACAAAGAACCACCACCTTTCATATAAAAACTCCTAGATTAGCTCAAATAAAGGCTGTCCATATTCAACAAAATCTTTATCCTTCACTAATATTTTAGAAATTTCTCCTTCTACTCCAACTTCAATTTCATTAAAGAGCTTCATCACCTCTACAAGACCTATAATAGTATCTTCCTTAACACTATCTCCAACTTTTACAAAAGGCTCTGAATTTTCATCTTTTCTAAGATAAAAAGTTCCTGCAAGAGTGGATTTAATTACTTTTTTATTACACTCACGATCTTTTTCACATGACTTTTCAACATAACTTTCTTGTTCCTTATGATTAATATTATTGTCCTTTATATTTTCATCGTAATCTTTTATATCTTGATTAAAAGTTGATTTTAAAATACTGCCTGCATTCTTTTCAATAATTACTCTGCTATCATCTTGCTCAAATTCAAAATGTGAAATATTATGCTTTTCCACAATACTTATTATCTTTTCAAGATCTTCTATTTCTATCACTTGCCCCACCTGCCCACAAATACTTATAAATAATCTTTCGCAACATGTTGCGAAGAAAATAATTCTCAATTAAATTCTTCTAACAAACTAATATAAGACATTAGTAAGTTATAAGTTCTATTGATTTCTTTAATTCTTCTATCTCTTTTAATCTTTCTATATATAATTTCTCAGCTTCTTTAATATCTATCTTCTCAAATTTAATACTTTCTCCTGGCTTTATCTGAACTAACTTTTGAATATCATAATCACATACATGAGCAATCTTAGGATATCCTCCTGCTGTTGCTCTATCTGCTAGTAAAATAATAGGATTACCATCAGACGGAATTTGAATTGTTCCAAAAGAAACTTCCCCAGAAATCATTTCAATTTTTTCATCCATAATAATCTTTGGACCTTTAAGCCTATATCCCATCCTATCACTCTTAGAATCTATTACAAATTCACTATTCCAAAACTTTTCTGTGG
The DNA here is from genome assembly GCA_003539755.1 of Clostridium sp. Taxonomy (GTDB): domain Bacteria; phylum Bacillota; class Clostridia; order Clostridiales; family Clostridiaceae; genus Clostridium. The sequence continues at coordinate 11,618 of DPOH01000309.1, read as the reverse complement.
ATTCACCTCCAAAGTTTTTATACTGCCTATCTTCAAAAGCTCTTACTACTTTATACTTTGAATTACTCTTACTATAATCTGAATAATTTCTAATATACCAATGTGGTGCACAGAATTCTGAATAATCATATATACCTTTTGAACCAGCAACAAGCTTTTTTATAATATTTTCACCTGTTACGCTCTTAGGCCTCACATTTAAGACATCCCCCTTTTTTAAAGCTCTACCTTCTAATCCACCTAATTTTCCCCTTAAATAAGTGCTTATACTGCCCATAACAGACTTTATATCAAATCCTCCACATACTGCAATATAAGTTCTACATCCTTTTTTACATTGTCCAAATTCTAATATTGAATCTTCTTTTATATAAACTGGCCTCCCCATTGGAACTTTTATTTTATTTATTGTTGGAGAAATATCTGCTCCTGTTATAGCAATAAGCTCTCCTTTACTTATCTTTAAAGATGGTCCAATCATTGTAGCTTCAAGAACTCCTTCATTTTCATCATTACCTATAGCAATATTAGCAAGCTTCATATCATATATATCCATTGCCCCACTTACAACGATTCCACTTTTCTGATACCCATATCTCCCACTATCCTGAACTGTTGTCAAAAGTCCAGGTTTCAAAACACTTATGCTCATGATAATTTCTCCTTTATGTTTAAATATTCATTACATGAAATAGGATAAAACTTTATTATGTCTCCACATTTTAAAAGAGTTTTATCTTTACTTTCAGCATCAAAAAGCTTAAGTGGAGTTCGCCCTATTATCTGCCATCCTCCAGGTGTCTCTAATGGGTATACTCCTGTCTGCATCCCTGCAATTCCAACAGAACCTTCTGGCACTGCTGTTCTTGGAGTACCTCTCCTTGGGGTAGCAATTTTCTCTGACATGCCCCCTAAATAAGGGAATCCTGGTGCAAAGCCAATCATGTACACAAGATATTTTCCTTTTGAATGAATATCTATAACATCACTTACACTCATGTTATTCACTTCTGCAACATATTCAATATCTGGTCCATACTCATTTCCATAACATACTGGAATTTCAACTATATGCTCTTCATATTCTGCTGAAAAATCTAATTCTGATAATATACTTTCCAGCATTTCTTTTACTTTTTCAAAGGGACTAATTGAATTTATTTTTATGGGATCATAAATTACAGATATGCTTGTAAAATAAGGTATGTATTCTACTAAACCGTAGAATGAATTGTTCTCTAAATAGTCACATAGGATTCGTATTTTTTTATTTGTATCAGGATTAATTTCATTTCCAAACTCCACAAGAGCAGATGTTTCACTTATCTGGTAAATATTAAATTTATATTTATCCATAATCTATTACCCCAGCCTTTATATTATGCGTAAGTTCTTATTACCCTTTTTCCAATTCCACATACAAATTCATAATTGAAGCTTCCTGCAATATCTGCAAGTTCTTCAACACTTATATTATTTGTTCCATCTTGTCCTATAAGAGTAACTTCATCTTCTATTTTCACATCATTAATATGAGTAACATCTACCATCATCTGATCCATGCACACACGCCCTATTATTGGAGCATACTGACCATGAATTAAAACTCTTCCCTTGTTTGATAGGCCTCTTTTATATCCATCTGCATATCCTACAGATATAGTTGCAATCTTAGTTGTCCCTTTTGTAATATAAGTCTTCCCATAGCTTACACCAACACCTTCTGAGACTTCAGAAATATTTATTACATGAGACTTCCATTCCAATGCACTTTTTAAATTCAAGGAACCATTGTCCACTTCATCAGATGGATATAGTCCATATGTAATTATTCCACTTCTAACCATATCAAAACGATGATCTTCAAATTCCATTATTCCAGCACTATTACACATATGCTTTAGTGGAATATCTATATTATTTTCTTCTAATGCTGATACAAATTCATCATATTTATTCATCTGCATTTTCGAATAATCCTTATCTTTCTCATCTGCACATGAAAAGTGTGTAAACATGCCTTCAAGAATTACATTTTTCATTTTACTTATACTCTTTACATCCTCTATGCTTCTACCACATACCTTAAATCCAATTCTATTCATTCCTGTTTCAAGAGCAATATGGACCTTGGCTCTTTTCTTAAACTTTTCAGCTATTTCATTAAGTTTTTCAGCCATTTCAAGATTGTAGACTGTTGTAGTAACATCATATTTTATAACTTCTTCATATTGCTGTGGTGATACATATCCTAAAATCAATATTGGTTTATCTATACTATTTGTTCTTAATTCCACTGCTTCTTCCAATGTTGCAACACCAAAGTAATCCACCTTATTATTTAAAAACTTTCCTACTTGTACTGCTCCATGTCCATATGCATCTGCTTTTATGACAGCAAGAACTTTTACACTTTTATCTATTCTTTTTCTAACTTCATTTATATTATTTTCTATAGCATTCAAATCTACTTTTATATAAGTTCTAAGATAATCTCTCACTAATATCTCCACCTTCTTTTACCATTAAAAATAAATATAATACTTTTAATTAAGTACATTTAATTACACCCATTTCTCTAAAGAAAGTATTTCTATATTTTTATTTTCAAGGTTCTGCCTTATTTTCTCTGCAAATTTCAATGCTTTTATCCCATCACCATGAATACATACTGACTGTGCATTAATTGGTACATCATGTCCATTTATAGATGTTACCATTCCTTCTTTTATCATTCTAATTACCCTTTTTATAGCTTCATTTTCATCAGTAATAACTGCTCCACTCTTTTTTCTATCTACTAAAGAACCATCATCGTTATATGCTCTGTCTGCAAAAACTTCACTGGCACACCTTATTCCTGATGCTTTAGCTGCTTTAATCATCTTACTTCCACTAAGTGCAAGAAGTATAAGCTCAGGATTTATAGCTTTTATTCCTTCACATACTGCTAAGGCAAGTTCAAACTCCTTTCCTGCCATATTATAAAGAGCTCCATGGAGTTTTACATGATTCATTTTAGTATTGTGAGCTCTACAGAATGCATTAAGTGCTCCAATCTGATACTGAACTATAGTTCTAGCTTCATAAGGTGTAATATCCATCTTTCTTCTTCCAAATCCCATGAGATCATGAAATCCTGGATGTGCTCCAACTGACACTCCATATTTTTTTGCCATCTCAACAGTTTTATCCATAACCAATGGATCTGAAGCATGAAATCCACATGCAATATTGGCTGATGATATTAGTCGAATAACCTCTTCATCACTTCCAATTTTATAATTTCCAAAGCTTTCACCTAAATCACAATTTATATCAACTCTATACATACTCATTCACCTACAAAATTATTTCTCATACCAATATGACTATTCTTTACTTGCAAATTTTATATACTCCTCTAAATAACTTTTAATTGTATTTTAAATCTATATTCTTCACATCAGTTATAAGCATATGCCCTGGTGCATGAGTTATTACAATATCAGGCTTTACATTCATTACAACAGACTGCGGAGTAACACCACATGGCCAGAATACAGGAACTTCCCCTTCCTTAATATGAACATAATCTCCAAAATCCGGCTTCATAATATCCTTTATTCCAATAAGAGAAGGATCTCCAATATGAATAGGTGCACCATGAACTTTAGGCATACTACCACTTATTAAAACTGATTTTACAATTTGATCATGTGGAAGTGGCCTCATGCTCACAACCATTTTCCCATTGAATATTCCTGCTGGATTACAATCTATATTTGTTATAAACATTGGGACGTTACAATGTTCCTCAATATGCCTTATAGTTATATTTTCTTCTAACAGCTCTGATTCAAATGAAAAACTGCAGCCTATTAAAAAGCTTACAAAATCATCTCTCCATAAATCTTTAATATTTGTATATTCTCCTGTCATTACTCCTTTTTTATAAACCCTATATTTAGGTATATCTGTGGTGATATCAATATCTTTTCCTAGTGCCCTAAGCATTTTATTTCCAACATCGCTTACTTCAAGCAAAGGACATGATTTAGGATTTCTTTGTGTAAATAAAAGAAAATCATACGCAAGGTCTTTAGGCAGTATAACAAGATTAGCCTGAGCAAAACCAGCACACATACCTGCTGTTGGTATAGTTATTTCTTCATTTCTTATTAATTTACGCACAGAATAAGGCTTCATCTTTGAATAGTCCATTATACACTCCCCCCTTTGTTTTATTAATATTACTACCCCTTTTTAATATTTTTTATCTAACCAGCTAGTCAGCTTAACTTTAATAATTTTTATTGAATAAAATCATCTAAAGTTTATAACTTTATTATCTATACTTTTTATTACTACATATAAGCTTTAATTTATCAGATTATCCTCTTCATTTCTTCATCTTCAAATACTTCATTATTCTCAAAAAAGCCTAATTCTAAAACTTTATCAAACCATGTTTCACACGTCTTTGTAAGGCTTAAAGCTGATTTTATTGTTTCTCTCATAAGAGTTACAATTGAAACTATCATTTCCATATTACATCCATCAATTGCAGGAATAAGATCTCCATACATATCAATCATTCCACTTCTTGATGCTGTAATAAGTGCCTCTTCTTCCATCTTAGGTGTATGCATTATATTTAAATCCTTTTTTAAATATGCAAGTGCCCCTATAAGTCCATATGCTCCCCAATCTGAAACTGTAGCTGTTATAATATTATCCGCTGCTACACTTACAGCAAGACCACCATTACATCCACATCTACATCTTCCCTTTCCTGCATAAGGAATATATTCTTCAAGCCTCTCCTTTATAGCTGCCATTCCAAGTTCATTTCCAAGATCACCTATGGCAATATTAAGGATGCCCATCTTCTTAATTTTTTTGAATAATATATCCATCTTAGCTTCAAGAGGAGTTATATCAAGACCTACAGCATTATGGTAAACTCCTTTAGAGTTAGCACCAGGACATTCTATGCTTATTACAGCACTAGGAAGTCCCTTTGCTAAAATTTCATCAGCCTGCTTTTCAGCCATAAATTCATCCTTTGTAAATGGTATTCCTGCAAGTGATAATGGATATTCATCTAACCCTTCAATTGTGTCGTGAAAATGAAGTCCTACAACATAAGCAAGATTTTTTACTGCCTCCATATTTTCTTCCTGACATATAATAACGGGTTTAACCTTAAAGCCCTTTACAAGAGCACGTGCAAGAAGCATAGAGCTTATAATTCCATCTGTTTCTGCTTTTTTAAATGGCCTCAATACAAATCCAGTCATTATATAAACAAGATCACCTTCCTTTAATGTTTCCACTAATTTCTTAGCACTATTCATTGTCAAAGGTTCTTTAGTATACTGCCTTGCTGCATCATATAATATTCTGCATACTCCATACCCCCTAGGATCAAGGTTCATCAAACTATCTAAGTTCTCACCTACCATAAATGTAGTTAATTCTTCTTGATTCATATAATTCCCACCACCTCTATCACTTAAGCAAATTAATTTTTGATTTATTCACTTATTTTTCTAATAAAATTAATCTATTAATGAAACAATTATTTAAATTAGCCTACACAACATTCTTCTTTTAAAGTTTCTTCTGTTTCACTTAAAAATTCATCTAAAAGTGCATCCTGAAGCTTCTTGACAATAGCTGTTGCCTTTCCTCCTACTGGTTTTCCATCAATCTCATATGCCTGCATACAGAACTGTCCTGAACTTGTAACAATAACTTCATCTGCATCCATAAGTTCATCTAAAGTAAAGGCTGTTTCATTTACTGGGATTTCAAACTTTTTACACATTCTAATTAAATGGGCTCTTGCAATTCCAGGTAAAATCAAATTATCTGTTGGTGCAGTTTTTAGTATTCCATCTTTTATAATTGAAACATTGCTGTGGGCACATTCTGTGACTCTTGTTCCCCTATGAAATACTGCTTCATCACAGCCCATTTCTTCTGTCTTTTGAGCTGCCATAACACTTGGAAGTAAATTTAAAGTTTTAATATTGCAATGTAAAAATCTTGTATCCTCTAAAGTTATCAATTTTAATTTTTGTGACATATCCTTTATACTTAATGGTTTTAATATAATCCATAAATTTGCTTTTGAATCCTTTGGAAATGCATGATTACGCATTGCTGTTCCTCTTGTAATCTGCCAGTATACAAATTGTTCCCCACTGTCTACTTTATTGACCATTTCTTTTAATAAATCTTTTAATTCTTCTTTTGTATAAGGAATTTTTATTCTTAATAATCCTGCGCTATTAAAAAAACGATCTATATGTTCATCAAGTGCAAATATCTTATGGTTTCTACTATAAGTAGCATCATAAACGCCATCACCAAAGTAACTTACACGATCATTCATTGGTACTTTCATATTTTCAATCAAATCATATTCTCCATTGTAATAACCTAAATTCTTCATAATAAATTCCTCCTTATATCCATTTAAATAAAAAAACACGCACACCAGACTTACAGTATTGACACCATTGTCTGATATACGTGTTTTTAATTCGTTTTTAATTTATGAATAAATCTTACAACATCAATTCACCTTTTTCAATATCTTTTGTATTTTACGAAAAATTTATTTTTTATTATAGATGATACCGAAATTTTTTCTGTTTTTAAGGATATATTATGGATTTTTTTTGCTTTTAAATATTTTAGTGATAAGTGTTACATACTTTAAAATATCTTATGCAATATCATTTTTTATATTTTTTAAAATAAAGTATGTTTTTGTATTGCATACACCTTCAATACTTTTTATTTCTCTATGTATCTTTTCCAATTCATCTGATGTTTTGCATAATATTTTTAACATAAAATCAAACTCTCCTGTTAAGTAATAACAGAATACTACATTTATATTTTCTTTTATGGCCTCTGTAAATGAATCATAATATTTAGGATGATCTAAACTAACTTCCATAAGAGCACTTGTTCCATATCCAAGCTTTCCTTCATCTACTACTATTGTATAATCTCTTATTACCCCGTTATCTTCCATCTTATGTATTCTTTCAAGAACTGCTGAAACAGACAAATGAATTTCTTTACTTATGGTAGACGCCTTTATTCTTGCATTCTTTTTTAAACATTCTAATATTTTAATATCAATTTTATCCATAATATATCGCCTCTTTATTTCCAAAATTTGTTTTATGTTATTTAGATTATAAACGTAAATGATATTTGAGTCCATATTATATTTTATTTAAATAAAAATAGACTTTCTTTTGTTAAGTATTTTTAAAATTAACTTTAACAAAAGAAAGTCTAGTCATCTAATTATAATTATTTACTTTGTTCAAATAACCAATCTCTTATTGATGATAATCTATAAGCATAATCAGCTGCTGTAGCTTCACTTCCCATTTCTGTGTCTCCAGGCTGCATTACACTTCCCTTTTGGAAACGAATCATATTTGCATTTGTTCCTTGTGCAATCATATCTTGTACGTCTTGATTTTGAGCTTCTAAAGGTTCTTGAGCACTCCATGTTTCATAAGTATATCCCACTCCGTTGTTGTAGAACATTCTCATTACTTCATCCTGACCACCAGATGCCTTTGTATCACCTTCATCTGTAATATAGAAGAACTTATCATTTTCAAGACCACCTAAAACAGATACATCCCATTGACCTGAAACAAACATATATGCTGCAAATAAATCATTGTAATTACTGCTTAAATATAATGAAGTACTGCATCCTATAGATTGTCCTGTAGAATAAACACGATTATTATCAATGCTATATTGTTCTTTTAAGTTATTAATTAATTTAACTACTGTATCAATTTGATTAGATGTACTCCAATCATCATTAACAGGTCTTTCAGTGAATGCTGGTACCAATACAAAAGATTCATGTTTTGATTGGTCTTCATCTGTCACCCATATATCTGCTCCATAATATTGTTGAACAAGCTCTGCTGGAGTTTTTCCAATACTTGTTTCATCAGGAATATACATAAGAAGTGGATACGACTTGCTTGAATCATAATCCTTTGGTACATATAAATCATATTCAAGTGTAGCTCCTGTATCAGGATCTTTAAAGCTAAGCTGTTGGAATTTGCTTGAATTTTGATTTACTACAGCTTGAAATTCTGAATTGTCTTGCTTATCTTCACTTTGACTACTGCTTGATGCTGTAGAAGTATTAGCTTTTGTAGTAGCTATTGAGCATCCATTTAACCCCATGCACACTACTACACCTAATGCCATTAATAATTTTATCTTTTTCATGAAAATATCCTCCCAAAAATGACATTCTGTTAATCTAAAATTGGCAGGAATTTTCAGCTATTTTGTTATAACAGAATCTTCATCTTTTGTTTTTATGTAAACTTTGTTTCTATTATAACTAAAATTTTTTAAATTATTTTGACTAAACTTTGAACAGTTTTTTAATGAAGAAACTGTTGATTTCACTGAAAAATGTATATTAGATGAATTCTGCTCCCATTTTCATCAGTTCTTGATTATATATTTCTGCTTTTTCCTTAAATATTGTCCCTATTCCTTTAGTATTTAATACTACCTTATATCCTCGTTTAATTGCATCAATAGCAGTAAGTGCTACGCATCCTCCCCCATCTACTCCTACAATTTCTATTTCATCAACTTGCGATACTTTTAATGCCTCTGTAAGATACTCATTAGAAAAAGCATTACTTTCATACTTTTTAAACACCTTATCATTTACTACACATAAATTCTCTACCAACTCCGCATCATAACATCCTTCAAATGCTTTAAAGGGAGCCTGTCTATTGAATTCATTATCTTCTAACAAATTAATTATGTAATATACCTGATCATAATCATACTTTGAAATAATAGAATTTATATTTTTAATAAGTTCTGATTTGTTATATCTAAACATATCACACGCATTCTCTCCTACACAGAAATTCTGCATATCCATAACTAACAACGCTTTATTCATTTTATATATCCCCCAATAATTAGTTTATAATTTATCCTATATCATTAATCCATTCCATCTCATAAAAATCTGAATTTCCTATAGGTGTATCTTTATTTACTTTTCCTACAATAAAAAAGCCTGATTTTTCATAGCAACATATTGCTCTCTTATTAAAACTTCTCACTTCTAATCTCAGCTTTTTTATTTTCTTATTTTCTGCATAAGATTTTATCAAGTTCATTAATGTATTCCCATATCCTTTTCCACAATAACTTGGTTTAAGACCTAAGCCAACTAAATAGAAATCATTACTTTTTATAAATCTTACAAATCCAATATATTGATTTCCTTCATAAACAGCTAAAAATTCATCTTTTCGCTTTTTCTCATCTGCTATTGCCCACTTCTGTTTTTTAACTATATCCCAGCTTGGAAAATTATATATAGCATATTCCTCTTCATATTTCCATGTACATAATTCTTCTGCATTTTCTTTTGTAAAGGGCACTAATCTCATATTCATATAATCACTTCGATTCTCTATAATCATTTATCATAATTCTTTTATCATTACTACAGCTTCTGATTTCTTTTGTCCCCATTCAAGTTGTACTCTTTTTCCATGCTTAAAGCCCTGCTTCTTCCAAAAGGCAATAGCATTTCCTTCATAATCATCTACAACATCTATTCTAATTCTTTGAGAATGCTGATTTTTAAATTCCTTTTCTAAAAACTTATATATCTGTGTTCCTATCCCTTGTCTTTTTAACTTTCCATCAATCATTAACAATGACAAGTAAACACATTCTCCTATTTTATAATCACTAAGTCCAACCACTTCTTGTGTCTCATTATCTATAATCAAAACAGTCTCAAATCCAACACTTCTCATTTCTTCAACTTCATTACATATAAATTCCTCTGAAATATTTGATACTCCTAAATGATTTTCAAGAAAAGTTGCATTAGAATTATATATTTTTGTAATTATACCAACATCCTTGACTGTGGCTACCTCTATATCATACTTTTTAAACATAATTTTTCCTCAACATCTTTTAATTTTTTATCAGCATATATTTATAATAAACATTAAAAATAGACAGTACATAAAACCCTAATAGCATGTTTAGTACTGCCTACTTTATTTTATTATTTATTTTCTACCTTATATTCTTCTGCTAATTTCTTAAATACTGGAAGAGATTTTCTTATAGTCTCTGTGTTTATACAATATGAAGCTCTAAAGTATCCAGGACATCCAAAGTCACTTCCTGGCACTAATAACAAGTCATACTTTTTAGCTTTTTCACAGAATGCTTTTTCATCTTCCTCAAGAGCTTTAGGAAATAAATAGAATGCGCCGTCTGGCTTTACACACTCAAATCCAGCTTCAATTAATCCATTATATAATAAATCCCTGTTTAATTTATAAGCTTCAACATTTGAAGGTACATCTGCACATCTTGCAACAACCTTTTGGAATAATGCTGGAGCATTTACATGAGTAAGAACTCTTGCTGCACCTGCTATACTTGCAAATATAATATTATAATCTGGAAGCTCATCTGGAATTACAATATACCCTATTCTTTCACCTGGAAAAGAAAGAGATTTACTATATGAATAACATACTAATGTATTATCATAATATTTTGTAATGTATGGAACATTTACACCATCATATGCAATTTCTCTATAAGGTTCATCAGATATTATAAATATAGGATGTCCATATTCTTTTTCCTTTTCTCTTAATATATCTGCTAATTTCTTTATTGTATCTTCATTATAAACAGCACCACTTGGATTATTAGGTGAATTTACTATTACTGCTTTAGTATTTTTATTTAGAATCTTTTCAAATTCCTTAAAATTAATTTGAAACTTTTCTGTGTCTGCTGGAACAACTTTTAACTGTGCTCCTGTTGATTCAGCAAAGCATTTATATTCTGGGAAAAATGGTGCAAATGTAATAAATTCATCATCCTTTTCACTTAATGCTTTAAAGCAGATAGTTATTGAAGCTGCTGCACCTGCTGTAAAAAATATATTTTTTCCTTCAAAGTTTGTCCCAAATCTTCTATTTATACTTTCAGCCATAAGCTGCCTGCATTCAGGATTTCCAGGCGCTACTGTGTATCCATGAATATCACAAGGATCTTCATTTTGTAAAATATCAATCATAGTTTTAGTTACAATTTCAGGTGTAGGAACATTTGGATTTCCTAAACTAAAATCATAAATATTTTCTGCCCCTACAACTTTTGCTCTTTCAATCCCATATTCAAATATGGTTCTTATAGTAGATTTTTTACTTCCTAGTTCATACATTTCTTTTGATATCATCTTTAACACTCCTTAACATTTATATGACTTTATCAAACTCCCACAAACGATATGTAAAACCGTTTAAAATCCTAGTTATATAATAACACATTTGTTTTATTTTAGCCTTATTTTTAACAATTTCAAAATAATTTTATCAAAACAATACTTTTCATTAAATTTTATCTAGTAATACTATTAATTTTTCAAAAATAAAATGTATCTTTTTTAATTATACAAATGCAATCGTTATTTTTTTATAATATATAATTTCTGCATTTTGCGACACAGGAATTCCATTTTTTATACTTTTTATTTAGCTTTTTTT
>DPOH01000199.1 GCA_003539755.1 Clostridium sp. | reverse complement strand
TAAATTCACAGAAGAATTATTTCATTAAAAACTAATTTTTATTATGGCGGTTCAATTATTTTTATTCATTCACTGGAAAAGCTATTAATGCTGAACATCCCCTAAAAATAGAACTTGCTAATGGTTTCTTTTCTAAGGATGGAAAAGGCTACAAAGTAGATTTTAGAAACAAAACTGCTGAGGAATTTCCATTCAATCCAGATGTGGTTGTAATAAATTAACTTTATAATATATTAGCAACTAATATAAGCCGACTATCTCAGCTTAAAATCCTAAATAGCCGACTTTTTATATGTTTAAATTTTCTTTATACTGTTTTCTCAAATCATACATTTCATATATTATCTTTTTGCAGACGGAAATAAAATATATTTTTTCACTAATACAAAAAAGCCTGTATATAGTCAGCTAAAGAATAATCATTTTTCTATATTACTTGATATTGCATTAGCTCTCCATTTCTTTTTAACACAATATGTTACTACAATTATACTTAATGGATACAATATTATTTTTCCTGAAAAAACAAATATAACAGAGCATAAAGCTGAACTTATAAACGCCATTACCTTTTTGTATTACTTGCTCCAAGATATAATATAAGTAAATTTTGTATTTTCTCTTTTACTATCAACAACTTTAAATTCACCCTCTAATTTATCTTCTAAAGCTGTTAAATGAAAATGGCAAAGAGCTATTCCAATATCTACTCTATTGAGAGCATTAGTACTTGCAAGATAAAAATGTATTTTATCGTCTTCTTTTACTACTCTCCAAGGCTGTTTATTTACTGCTGATGGAGCTAACCTTAACATCTCAAGTGGCTCAAAATATTGTCCAGCATGGATTTCACTAAGAGGTGTATAAAAATTTTCATTAAAAAATAACTCTGAAAAAGGCTTACGCTTATTATGATGATTTCCAAATAAAGTGCCTAAAAGAGTTTTCTTTCCTCCTTCATAGCCAACTGGCGATACTATAGGTAGTACCTCATCTTTCTGTAACTTAATAGCTTTTGCAAAGTTACTTTTCTTAAAAGTACCACCAAGCCATACAGTTCCAAGCCCTAAAGAAGTACAAAATAAAATTAGTTTTTCTAAAGAATAACCAAGTGCCATTAAAGATATATCATCATTTTTACAGGCCGATACAAAAAAATAATTAGCACCTTTTATTACTCCATATGTTCCAAGCTTAATATCTTCATTACTTTCATCCTTTTCTATTAATTCTATTCTTACTTCTTTATTGAAAGGATTGGTTAAATCTTTAATATAGGAATTTATTTTATTAATTATTTCATCAGATAAAGGCTCATCACTATAGTTTCTTACTGAGTGTCTGACTGAAATTATTTCTTTTATAGATTTATCATTCATATAAATTACCTCCAAAAACTTTTCCTATTTTTATAATATTTATCAATACAAAAAGCTAAACTTTTATATTGATGCTAAATTTTTTAACTCTTCTATTCTTTTTTATATTATAAATATAAATACAGCAGTATCAAGCATAGTTTGCTCAAAACTGCTGTATTTTAATTATTTACTCTTAATTCCTTTAATATTCCATCTAACAAACATCACAACCATCACATTAACCAATGCAATTATGCCTAATAATATTCCAATAGGAATTCCAAAATCTATTAATTCACCAAAAAGAATTTGTCCTGGAGCAACACTTATAGTTGCTACTGCTGTTGAAAATGCTGATACACTTCCAAGCATGTTTTCAGGAATCTGCTTTTGGATAAATGTTAAAGTAAGTACATTGGATAACGCCAAAGAAAGCATAATAAGTAATCCACAGAATGCAAAGACTCCTGCTGAAATGTAATTGTTTGTTTTAATAAATCCAAGTACAGCCATAAATATAACACCAAATATCATTGGAATATATGTATAATGAACTTTTCTTATAGAAAACATCTTTGGCTTTACGCTTATCCAGAAGCCTCCTAGTATCATTCCAAGAACAGATATACCTTCTACCAGTCCATAAACTTGAGACGGCAATCCTAGGAATATATTAATAAAATATGGCGCAATTATTGATAGTATAGGCACTAAAAATATATTACCTAATGCATATGAAATTATTATCCCTAAAATAACTTTATTTTCTTTCTTCAAATACACTAGTGTATTCTTCATATCTTTAAATGAATTTTCAATAAAGCTTATAAGCTCTAATTTATTCTTACTTTCACATTCTTCATCATTACATACTACATCTGGTATGTCTAAGAACATTTCCATTACTGCTGCAGCAAAGAAACTTACTGCATTTATTATTACAATGACTTTTATTCCTAATAGACCATATAATATTCCTGCAATTATTGGCCCTGCAAAATTCACTATAGACCCAACTTGATTAATTACTCCATTGGCCGATGTAAGATTTTCCTCATCAACTATTTGAGGAATTGATGCAGTTACTGCTGGCCCATATAATGTATAGCATATTGATAATATAAACATGACTGCTCCTATTATCAGCTCACTATCACGTCCATTTACTAAAATTAATGCATATGCTCCAATAAGTATAGAACAAAACAGATCAAGATAAACCATTATCTTTTTTCTATTTATTCTATCAGAAAGACGACCTGCTATTGGTGCAAATATTACATATGGAATTGTTGATATTGCAAGAATGTTAGCAAAGGCTGATGTGCTTCCTGTAAATGCAAGAACGTACAAGGACATACTAAATCTCTGAATAGCATTTCCAAAAAGAGAAATAATCTGTCCTAGAGCAATTATTATAAAATTCTTATTTCTCATATAGCCTCCTTAATTGACAGTTTATAAAGGAAACTCGACTCACATTCGTTTGCTGAGTAAGTGACTCACACCAAATGTAAAATTTGGGTTCCCTACTTAAAACTCGACTCACATTCGTTCGCTGAGTAAGTTCAGCTAACCAAATGTAAAATTCTCACGGAGAAAGTTCTACTATCCAAATATAAAATTTGGAGTATCACTTTTGGAGCTTCACTTAACAAGATCATACTCCATACATATTGGATAACTTCCATCTTCACTAGTTACAAGCTTAGCATCTATTCCATATATCTCTTTTAAGTTTTCCTTATTAATAACATCAATAGGTCTTCCTTGGCATATAAGCTTTCCTTTTTTAAGCCCTACTATATTATCTGCAAATCTGCATGCATTATTAAGTTCATGTAGAACTATAACTACTGTTATATTCTTTTCTCTATTTAGTTTTTGAAGAATTTCAAGTACTTCAAGTTGATATGACATATCTAAATATGTAGTAGGTTCATCAAGCATTATTATTTCAGTTTCTTGAGCAAGAGTCATTGCAATCCATGCTCTTTGTCTTTGACCTCCAGATAAATTTTCTATCTGTCTGTCGCTAAATTCACTAAGACCTGTTTCTTTTATTGCCCATTCAATAACTTCCTTATCGTGACTTGTAAGACCACCTATCATCTTTTGATGTGGAAATCTTCCATAAGCTACAAGCTGTCTTACTGTAAGACCTGCTGGTGCTACTGGCCCTTGTGGAAGAAAGGCAGCCTCTTTAGCTATATCCTTTTCTTTCACACTCTTAATGTTCTTATTATTTATAAAAATATCACCCGCTGAAGCTTTATTTATTCTTGAAATTGTTTTTAGGAGTGTTGACTTTCCGCATCCATTTGCTCCTATTATTATAGTTATCTTTCCCTTTGGAATAGATAAATTCATATTTTCAATTATTACATTATCTTCATATGCTACTTTTAAGTTTTTTACACTTATAGCTTCCATCATTATTTCTCCTTCATCATTAAATAAATAAAATATGGTACTCCAAATATTGATACTGTTATTCCTACTGGAATCTCGATTGGAGAAAATAAATTTCTTGAAACTGCATCTGCAATTAAAATTATTATGACACTTATCATAGCAGAAATAGTTATAAATTTCTTATGATAAGGACCTACCATCTTTTTAGCAATATGAGGAGATATAAGTCCTAAAAATCCTATATTTCCTGCAAATGCTGTTGCAGTTCCTGCTAAAATAACTGCAAAACTTAATAACTTCTTTCTTTCTTTTTCTATATTTAAGCCTAATGAAATTGCAAGTTCATCTGAAAGATTTAATACATCAAGTTTTTTATGATTAAAAAGTACTAGTATGAAAAATAATAATACTATTGGAATTATAACTTTGGCATAGCTCATTCCTGCCCCCCAAAGGCTTCCTGATGTCCATACAAGCACTCTATTATAATCTCCTACTCCTCCTCTAAATGTAAAGAATGTGATAAATGCATTAAGCCCTGCATTAAGTCCAATTCCTATAAGAAGCAGTCTATTAGGTCTTATTTGACCTCTGCTTGACATCATATATATTATAAATGATGTCAAACCTGCTCCCACTATTGCCATAAATGGCAACACAAATATAGATAACTGTCCTAATTGACTATAATATTCTCCTGTAGAATATGTTATAAATAATACAGCTGCAACTGCTGCCCCTGCATTAATACCTATTATACCTGTATCTGCAAGATCATTTTTAGTTACCGTCTGTAATATTGCTCCTGCTGTAGATAACGCAATTCCTACAAATGCTCCTACTAACAGTCTTGGTAGTCTTATAGTAAAAATTGCAGTGTTTTGAAGTTTTGTTCCATTACCCAAAAGAGTTTTTATTACATCCATTGGTGAAATTTCATACGTTCCCCAGCAAAGTGTAACTCCAAAGGAGATAATAAGTAAAATCGATAAAATTATAAGAGTTAGACCAAATCTATCTTTTTTCATTATCCTCTCTCCTTTCTAGCTGCTGCAATAAAGAATGGTATACCTATAAGTACTGTAAATACTCCAATTGGAGTTTCATATGGATCAAAAATCATTCTTGCTGCAATATCTGCGTAAGTTAGCAGAACTGCTCCAAGAAGAAATGAACAAGGTATATTTCTTCTATAATCTTCACCTAAAATTCTTCTAACAACCTGTGGCACTATAAGTCCTACAAATGCAATATTTTTACCAACTGCTACTGCTGCTGCACACATTGGTATAATTGCTATAAGAGTAATAAATCTTATTTTTTGTGGATTTTGCCCAAGTCCTATAGCAACATCATCTCCAAGATTTAATATATTTATCTTTGGTGATAATAATATTCCTACAATAAGCCCTATTATTCCTACACATAATACAAGATAAACATCCGACCATCCTGCATTTCTAAATCCTCCAGATACCCAGAATCCTATCATCTGAGATTGATTTGATAATAATCCTATTATTGTTGTAAGTGAGATAAAAAATGTACTCATGGCTGTACCACCTAAGAGTATCTTTGTAATAGAATTATTATTTGCTTTATTAGAAATAAACATTAATACTATAATTCCTGTTGCAAGTGCTCCTATAAAGGAAGCTATCATTACATTTTGTGTTGTTACTGCAATTCCTGCAGCATAAATTATTGCTATGACTAAGGTAGCTCCCTGACTCACTCCAAGTATCGAAGGTTCAGCTATTGGATTTCTTGTTACACCTTGAATCATTGCACCTGTTAACCCAAGTAATCCTCCTGTAAATAATACAGAAATAACTCTTGGTATACGTACATCTCTTACAAGCATATTTTCTAAACTGCCGTCAAAATTAAAAATACTATTTAAAATATCAGAAAAGGTAATAGGAACGGATCCTAAGCGTATAGCTAGAACCATTCCTATTACTAAAAGTAATAAACTGCAGATTACAAATATGCCTACATGTTTCTTACTTTGCTCCATTTAACATATCACCTATTTCGTTTACTAATAATTCTCTTCCAATTGGACTGTATCCTTGGTTAAAGTATGGTGATGATGGTAAAGTAACCACATGACCTGCTTGAACTGCTGGAAGACTGTTCCATATACTATTTGACTGTAATTGAGCTAAATCTTCATCTGTTCCAATTACAAATATATAATTACTCTTTATTGCAGCAAGGCCTTCGTAAGTTACTACAGGAAGGCTTATATCAGATTGTTCTGGCATTCCTTCTGGTTTTGCAAGTTTCATATCTTCATATAATATACTTCCGAATCCTGCATTATCGAATACAAAGAACTGTCCGCCACTTGCTAAGAATGAAAGATATGTTGTATCATTACCATATTCTGATTTTATCTTGTCACCAGCTGCTTTAGCAGTTTCTTCATAATTTTTAATCCATGCGTCTGCTACATCTTCTTTATTAAATACTTTTGCAAATGATTTAATATCTTCTTTCCAATTTAAAGCATCTAATTTAATCATAACTGTTGGAGCAATTTGACTTAATGAATCATACATTTTTTCTTGAACTGTTGAAATAATAATAAGGTCTGGATTTAAGTTCATAATTTTTTCAACATCCATTGTATCCTGCATGCTGTATCCTAATATTTCTGCACCACTAAGTGTATCTTCTAAGTATGAAGGAAACTTAGTATAATCATAAGCATCACTATTTGCTGTTCCTACAACCTTATATCCAAGTATTGATAAAATATCACTATTACCACTTAAGTCTACTATTCTTTGAGGATTAGCTGGTATTTCAACATCTCCCTTTACATCTTTAACAGTAACTGTTTCAGTTGATGACTTAGCGCTATCTGCACTCTTCTGCGTTCCACATCCAGCAAACATCATCACTGCCATACAAGAAACTGCTATTATCTTTAAAAATTTCTTTTTCATTTGCTTACCTCCGTAATTTAAATATATATGTTTATATTTTTCTCTACTAAATTAAAAATTATTATAAGAATTCATATAAGACATTGTTTATGATTTTAATCTGATTTAGCATCTGTTTAAAATTCTAAGTGATAGTGATTATCATTTCAATATCTGCAACTAATTTAATAATTTTATCATCTAATATAATAATATTTGATATAATATACTTACTTATATTTTTACCTAAGATAATAAAAAAATTCTTATAATTTACGTACGGAGGATAAATATGATTTCAAAATCACCAGAAGATTTACAGAAGAAAATATTAGACAAATTAACTTTTTTACCATATGAAAATAAAAATTATATTATATATAAAAACATGGAGAAACCTGAACTTGGATACTTTATTAAGTATTCAAGACCTGGATATTATGATTTTATAATTGGCAACTATACTATACCATCTAACTTTTCTTTTTCATTTAACCATTCACAAGAAGTCATTAGATTTGGTACAATGTCTGCAGGTAATACATCCTTTGAAATTGAAAACAATCCTACTTTTTCATCTACTCCTTCTTCTTTTTTTGTGATTGAGAAAGATATAAAAGGAAAACAGTATTGGAAAAAGGGACAAAATTATCAAGGTGTTGAAATTATCATCAATAAATGCTATTTTGACGAAGTTATAAAACCATCATTCCCAAATACATTAGATTTTGATAACTTTATAGAAAATTATACTTATCACTATCTTCCCATTGAAATAATTGCAATCATTCAAAAACTAAAAAGTATGGCAGAAACACACACTCTTACCCCTATTTATTTAGAAAGTAAAATTCTAGAATCAATAGCATTACTCTATAATGAAATATCTTCATCAAAACAGAATGCTTTTACTACTCAAATAAACTATGGGCAGATAAAAATAGGAAAAAATAGACAAATCACTTTATCATTTTCGGATGCTCAAGCTCTTCAAAAAGCCAATGATATATTGACAGAAAATATATTAAATCCTCCTACCATAAAAAGCTTAAGTAAAATGGTTTTTTTAAATGAGCAAAAGCTGAAGGCTGGATTTAAAAAAAGGTATAATACAACTATAAATGAATATACTACAACTCTTAGAATGGCTATGGCTGAAAATCTTTTATCAACCACTGAATATAGCATTGATGAAATTTCAAAAATGGTTGGATATAATCATAGTTCAAACTTTGTAAAGATGTTTAAAAAAGTACATGGCAAAACACCACTTGCTTTCAGAAAAGCAAAAATCTAAATACATAAATACTTAATTTTTATATTAACTTATCAAGCAAAAAAGCTGTCTATTTTGCAAATTATAAACTACCACTTATAAAATATAGGTAATATATTCTTACAAAATAAACAGCTTCTTATTTTTATAAAATCTTATTTTATAATATTTTAATTAGATTTTCTTTATTAATTATGTAGTTTCACGAATTGACTTTGTAATATCATTTAATGTGTCATTAATACCTTCTACAGATTCAGAACTCATTTGAGAAAGTTTTCCCATTTCATGAGCAACTATAGTAAATCCTCTTCCATACTCACCAGCTCTTGCTGCCTCTATAGACGCATTTAATGCAAGCATTTTTATACTAGATGTATTTTTCTTTATAGATTCAACAACTCCATATACTCCACTTACACTATCTTCTAGTTTATTTATAGATTGATGTATTTCTTCTATAACTTTATTCTTTTTCACAAATTCTTCCTCTTGTGATTTTATTATTGCACTTGCTACACATCCTACAATTTTTCCTTCATCATATACAGGAAGTACATTTCCCTCCATAGCAACTCCAAATAATTCTTTTGGTACTTCACTAAACATAGGTTTACCAGTAGCCATTACTTTAAAAATCGCATCATTTTTATCTTCATGTTTATACCCTTTTTCAAAATTACCAGGCATAGACTTTGGCTTACTTACATATATAACTGTTCCATCTAAATCAAATATCGATATCCCCATTTCCTTAGTCACTAGGCCATTTGTAATTTTGATACCTTCAATTATTTGTTCTAATTTTTCTTGTCTCATATTATCTCCACCTTATATCTATAAAATTAATCCATATAATTAAAATATCGTCCTTTAGAACACAAACTTGATAATTTAAATTTTAATACTTAAACCTTTTAATGTTTTATTTATTATTTTTACTATTACTCAATATATGCTAACTTCTAAATCTATCCATAATTAGGCTGACAATTATTTTATATAATTTCTATAAATTTAGAAAAAATATAGTTACTAAAGTTAAATGTATTCTAAATATGTATAACTATAAATAAAAAACACGTTAGAATTTAGTATATAACTAAATGGCTAACGTATTTTCATATACTTTATGAATTCATCCAAAAATTCTCGATCTGCTCAATTAACTGTTCTCTTGTAATTTCATTATTTAAGTACTTTTTAAGAGCATTTCCTAAAATCTTTGAATTATTTGGAGGCAGATAACTATTCATAAGTTCTATTGTATTTCCACCATCTCTATATTTTATTATTTCTTTAACTAATGGGTCCTTTTCTGGCACCTGAATATTATTAAATGCTGGAATTATACCACAATCTTCTGTAATAAATTTATTTCCATGTTCATCATAAACAAGATAATTTAAAAATCTCTTTGCAGCCTCTATTTGCTTATCTGATGAATTTTTATTAACTATAAAATACTTTGTTATACCAACTGCAATTTCGTTATTTCCACTATCCGAAGAATTATTACTAATTGGAACTGGTATAAATCCCAAATCAGTATTTCCATTTCCTGCAGCAATTATATTTTGTGATGCCCAATTCCCCATGTACCAAAATCCTACTTGACCACTGCCTAATATTTCTGCACATTTATCATATGAAGGTGCAAGTGGATTATCTGAATAAATATTATATCTTTTCATAATATCGAAAGTATCTAAAAGTCCATTTAATGTTTCGTTGTCTTTAATATTTTCTGCATTTCTTCTTAAATTTTCAAAATAAGATTTATTATCAGTTCCCTTCTTCTTCACATCAGCTCCATAACTTGTTGCAAGAAAATGATCTCCAAGTGACCATTCTTCATTAGTGATTATAAGTGAACTTTTTCCTATTGCATTAATTTTCTTAAATGCTTCTTCTAAATCAGAAATGGTTCTTATTTTATCAGGATTAATTCCAGCTTCATCTATTATCTTTTTATTATAAATAAATCCAGCGCCTTCTGTTGCAAAAGGGAATGCTATGACTTCCCCCTTGTCATTTTTAGCAATATCAGATATTTCACCTGATATATCATTTATCCATTTTTCAGAAGATAGATCTAAAGAAGTTTTACCAAATGATTCTATATCCGCCGCATCTACAAGTGTTAAAGTAGGTGCATTATCAACCGAAGTCATTGAACTTAATTTATCCTTATAAGAACTAGCCTGACTATACTTAATAGTCTTTATTCTAATATCTTCATTTTCATCTTCAAATTCTTTTATAAGATTTTCAATAGCTATTGATATTTCTGGCTTAGAATTTAAAATTGATATATTAACAACATTCCCCTCTTCTGAGCTTTTGCATCCCATAATAGAAAATGACGTTAATGCAGCCATAATAACTAGACTAAATATTTTCTTCATTGATTTTCTCCTCTTCTGTCTTAAACTTGTCTATATTTTCTTTAAGTTCATTAACTATCTGTAAAATATTATCACCTGACATTTTTACTTTTCCAACAACATTAAGTTGATCATCTGAAGATGCTGTTACTTCTTCTGATACAGCTGCACTTTCCTCTGCACTACTAGCAAGTGTCTCTATAAGTTGTAATAATTCATCACTAAAACCTTTTATGTATTCACTTAAATCACTAAATGATTTTATATTCTCTGAAATCTTATTATCAGCACAAGTAATTTCTTCAAATATATTCATAGTTTCATTTACTGTATTTGCTTGTCGTTTCATTCCATTATCAATTGAAACCATTATTTTTCTAGCTTCATCTGTTTTATTTCTTATACTTTCTAAGATTGTTGCTGTTTGTGCCGTTGCCTTTTGTGATTCATCTGCAAGTTTTGCTACTTCTTCTGCTACAACTGCAAATCCTTTTCCACTTTCACCAGCTCTAGCAGCTTCTATAGAGGCATTTAAAGCTAGTAAACTTGTTTGTTCTGTAATATCTTGTATTGTTTCTATAATATTATCTATATTTCCTATGAAATCTCCTAGTTCATTTACTTCTTTAACTGCTTGCGCAACAAGTCTGAACTGCTCTTCTGTAGATTTCTTTAGCTCCATAGTACCATTATTTCCTTTTGTTAAAGCAATATCTGATAATTTTATTACATCATTAGTTTCCTCAACTTTTTGTGTTAACTGATTCATCCTTCCATCTAATTCTCTTACATGATTTAATACATCATCTGTTTTTTCTGCTTGAGAAACTGAACCTTCTGCTATTTCTTCCATTGCTTTAGATATATCTCTACTATTATCTTCTGCACTAATTGACAACCCATTAAGTTTTTCTGATTCATTTTTTAAGAAATTACTTTTACCACTAATACTTACAACAAGATCTTTTAAACTTTCTGCCATTCCATTCAAATTATCTCCTATATCAACTAATTCCTTAGCCCCACTCAACTGACAGTTAACAGTAAGATTTCCCGATGCAACTTCTTGAGTAAATAAATCAATATCAGAAATTATTTTTCCGAAAATTTTTGAAATATATAAAACCAAAACTATAATGATTGCAACAATAATTATTACAACTGGTATAAATGTCATAAAGACATTTTTAACTCCCTTATATATATCTGAGTTAGGAATTGTTGTCATTATACCCCATTTAAGTGAAGGAATAAAGTTATATACTGCTACTCCCTTTTCATCCTTATAAGAATAATTTACACTATTAAAGTTACCCTCAAGAGCCTTTTCTACAGCACTACTAAGATTACCTTTACTATCAAGTATATTTTCATTCATTATTTTATCTGAATCACTATGATAAGTAATATATCCATCATTATTGAATGTGTATACTTGTCCTTCTTTTGAATATGTGATCTTCCCTATACATTCACCAATACTATTAATTTTAACTTTATTTATAATATACCCAGTTATAGCATTATCAACTTTTATAGGTGATGAAAAAATAATATATCTATTATTATCATCCTTAAGAACATTACTTACATATGAATACCCTTTAGTTACTTCTTCAAAATATGATTCACTATTTATATTTTCATTTTTTGAACCTAAAGAATCAGCTAATACATTTCCTGAAAAATCAACATACATAATGTTTAATATTCCTGTATCCTGTGCCTGCTTATTTCTAAGTTCCTTTTGTATTCCTTCAATATCATTACTTAATACTATTTGAGAAGAAGCTATATCCTCTGCTAAAATAATATTGTCATCTCCCCATTTATCTATATTTTCAGTTACCATACTTGATATCTGCTTTAATGAGGCTACTTCCCTTTTATACATTGAAGATTGTATTATAACACCCGATATAATAGCAAAAATTAATATAGGAGCTATACCTATACTTAAAAACACTATCAATAACTTTGTTTTAATACTCATCTTCTCATTATTTTTTTCTTTTTTATTCCCCATATTCCCCCTACCTTTCTTATGAAATTATACTAATTATGATAATTTCTTTATAGTTAACCATATTTTATATAATACTTTATCGTATATTCACCTAACAACTTAAGTTTTTTTCAAATATTTTTTATTTCACAAAACTTTTTTCATTAAACACCTGAGTATTTTATCGAATTATAGCTATTTTTTCAAATTCTTAAAAAAGTGGCCCGAAATATGTTACTACATACTTCAAGCCACTTTTTCATTTTATAAAAATAATACTCTATTTTGAAAATTGCCATCCTTCAAATGTGCAATTACTATCTGCTACAAAAAATAAATTATGAACACCAGATACTCCTTGTACATCTATAGTTATCTCTTTATACTCATCAATATTTTCTGTTTTAGGGATAATAACATAAAATCCATCATCTTTTGATGGTTCATCAAGACATACCTTCATTACTGCTCCTTCTCTTGATGATGCCTTTATTTTTAATGATGAAGTTCCATCTATAAACGATACTTTAGAAATTCCAATCCAATTACCTTTCTTCATTTCAACTCCAGTATCTCCGAATCCTGTAACCTTTACTCCTGCTTCCCATGCCATATTAGATGCTTTATTGTATTCATATGGATTTACATTTACTAACTGTTCTACTCCTTTAAGAGTGCCTTCTGTTTCCATTATCTTTCCATCTATTATATTTACTTCATCTACATGAGTACATCTATATCCTTTATTATCTGAACCCATTTCATTTTCAAGCCACTGTGAATGATAGAATATATAATACTTATTCTTAAATTCAATTAAAGAGTGATGGTTGTTTCCTTCACATCCAAAGAAATCTTTTGGATTCTTTAAAAATGTACCTTGATATTCATATTTACTGAATGGAGATTTACTTGTCATATATGCTATATTTGCAATACCTGGTGCATTAATATCACTTCTTTCTGACCAGTTGGTACAGTAAGTATAGTAATATATCTCTCCAAATTTATTTATTCCAGAATCCTCAAACATATATGGTGCATTTATTGTAACTGGAGTCTCAGAAATACTTATCATATCATTTCCAAGCTTAGCAATTCTAGCAGTTCCTGGATCTGTAATCCTACCCTCCGGAACACCACCACCAAAGCATAAATATCCTGTTCCATCATCATCAACATATACAGCTGGGTCAAAAAGCCATGTTATATTTGCACAATTTTCTACAGAACGCGATACTAATGCATGTCCAAGAGGGTCAATCCATGGTCCTAAAGGTGAATCACTACTTAATACTCCTACACCATTTCCACTGTTAGCAAAATATAAGAAGAATTTTTCTTTTCCATTTATAGTTTTATGTGCTGCTGCTGGAGCCCACGAACAAGCTGCCCATTTAGCGGCACCATTTTTTCCTGCAACAGGAATTGAACCATGATCAGTCCAATTAACCATATCACTTGAAGACATACAATTGATTGTAACTATATCTGAATATGTATTATTAGTAATTTTTCCATTACTATCATACATAAATTCATCATTTGTACTGTATACATAAAGTCTACCATTATACTCCATTACAGCTGGATCTGCTGTAAACTTTTGAGTCATACATGGATTAGTATTTTGTATATCCTTATAATTCTTTGAAATTTTTATATCACTAAACTTTTGCATAAGATTAGATTCAGATGTAAATATTTTTTCCATTAATTAATCCCCCATTCTAATATAACTTGACTTTTTATTAAACTATTACAAAAAACTTATTACATCTTTGATTATAAAACACATAACCTTTATTTTTTTATATAATTTCCCAAGTTATATAATTTTTTATATTTTTAATATAATTTTTAATACTTTTCAGCCTTAAATAGATTTTTCACTAAATACCGTCAGTATTATAATTATTAACTTTACTTAAGCATAAAAGCCTATCTATATAAAAAGGATTACGTTACATATATAATCACAATGTTTTTAATATCTATAGATAGGCGTTTAT
>DPOH01000100.1 GCA_003539755.1 Clostridium sp. | reverse complement strand
CTGCTAATGCGACAGCCCCTTTTCTAAATTACTTAAATATATATGCTATTTTGCTATACTATCTTCTATTGAATATGCTCCTGTAATTTTTATAGTTCTTCCAACTATCTTAAATAAAACAAATCCTAACACTACATTAAGTGCAGCTGTTGTTAATACAACTGAAATAAATAAAGTTTTAAATGTATCCATTGGAAGTTGGTTTAGCTTCATAAATACAGTTAAAAATATTGTACCACTAACTAATGTTCCTAATGGTAAGGCAGTTAAAATCTGAACTGTTTTACTTACTCTATTTCTTAATGGAAGTAATATTAAATATACAACATTGCATGTAATGAATTTATCTACTATATTTGGAATTTGTCCATTTGGTGTCTTAGTTGTAAGTGCTGCAAAAACTCCAACTGCTATTCCACATATTAGTGCTGTTTTGTAATCTTTATTATAAACAATTATTATAAATAACATTGCAAGTGATAAGTCAGGTTGCATTTGTATACCTGGTGTTATTTGATGTAATATTGCTCCTATTGCTATTAATATTGCGTTTGTAACCATTCTCTTTGTATCCATTATGATAATCCCCCTTGATAATTTAAAAATTATTAATTCACGTTTTTACTTTTTCTAATAATAATTCCTTTCACAACATAATATATTCCCCCTAATTTCAGCTCATAAATAGTTACTTTAACCACATACGCTGATTCAACTAATTTTCATTTAATAATTTAAAATAAATTTATATAAAAAAACTCCGTCCTATTATAAATAGGACGGAGATTATCCGCGTTGCCACCTAAATTGTATGTAAATAAATACATACCTCTCATTTTCAGATACTAACATATCCTATCCGCTATAACGTGCGGCTCACGACTTAGCTACTCTCAAAAGATTTCACCTTGCTCCTCAAAGGCCCATTCACCATTAGCTACCGTACTGATATCTCACCACCATCAGCTCTCTTTAACATTGCACCTGACTACTCTTCCTTATCAAAGGATTTATTCTTTATTATTATAATATTCTCTTTGGATAAATTTGTCAACCATGTACTGAAATTTTTTCTTTATTTATTTTCTTTATCTTTATTCTTTTTGTCATTAACCAATGATGCTATTAAAGCAGTAGCTGCAACCATAACTGTAACTATCTTACCTGTTTTTTTTAGTTTCATATTATCTTCCTCCTACCAACTTTATCTTTACCCCAATATAATTATTATTTAAATTGATTTATACTTTCATCATATGTATAATCAACAGATGCTAATTTACTTTCAACCAGTTCCTTATCTATATCCATATCATCACAAAGTACATTTAAAGAACTATATTCATCTCTTAATTTTGTATTAATTACACTTAAAAGTATATATGCATCCATACTTTTTATACTTTCATTTGTCATACAACTATTCCTCCTTATTCTTCATCATAAAAATCTAAGAATGAATATTTTTCATTATCCTTCTTCCATCCAAGTATTCCGTCCATATCCACATTTTGAGCTGCTCTGAATATAGATTTCTCTACTCCATCAAAGTTTTCCTTAAGTTGTTTAATTAAATCTTTAATTTCATATCTCTTATTTCCTATTTTTTCAGCAGCAACCATACAAGCACAGTTTAAAGGCCATATACCACTATTATTTATAAATCTTTTAATATAATCTTCTTCTATATAATACATTGGTCTTATTAATTCTAAGTTTTCAAAGTTCTTAGCTTTAAGCTTTGGAAGCATTGTCTTGAAATTTCCTGAATATAAGATATTAAGCATTGTAGTTTCTATAACATCATTATAATGATGTCCTAATGCAAGTTTATTACACCCAAATTCTTGTGCCTTTGCATAAAGAGAACCTCTTCTCATTCTTGCACATAAATAACATGGATAATCTTTTGCCATTTTGTCTACCACATCAAAAATACCTGACTCATACATATGTATAGGAATATTTAAATGTTCACAGTTTTCAATAAGTAATTTCTTTATATCTGGATGGTATCCTGGATCCATAGCTAAAAATACTAAATCAAATTTAACCTGACCATGCTTTTGAAGCTCTTGAAGTAGTTTTGCCATAAGCATACTATCTTTTCCACCAGAAATACCTACTGCAATCTTATCTCCTTCTTCTATAAGCTTATAATCTTTAACAGCCTTAATAAACTTAGACCATATATGTTTTCTATATGTTTTAACTATACTTCTTTCTATTTCTTGTAATGACTTTTTCTCACCTTCCGGTATAATTCTAGGACAGCCTTTTCCTGCAATTGTACTCATATCTTCACCTCTATATTTATTTAAAAGTTCTTCTATCTTTTAAAATTCATCTTTCATTAGTTTATTTATTCTTATTTATCATACCATATTTTAAAATTATTTTTTAATAACTTTTAGATTAAATCCAATTCATACACAATAATATCTACTCTATAAATATGTCTGAAAAATATTTTCATAGTTATTATACTACATTTTACAGTAATGAATGGTATCTATTAATTAAGTTATTTTACCAACTTATAAATATAATAAAAATTGCGTTTTTTTGTAAGGTTGTCTTGATTATTTTTCCGAAGATGTTAAAATATTTTTTGTCGGTATTTCTCTTTGAAAACTGAACGGAATTATTTATAATAGTTTTTCCGAATTATATCCTTATTGGAATGAGAACGGAGGTAGTTTTTCACATGGAAAAAACAACAGAAAAACGTATTTTATCAATTAAACAAATGACAATGATAGGCATGTTGTCAGCAATATCAATTTTTTTAGGGCTAACAGGCCTTGGATTTATACCAATTCCACCTGTTAGAGCTACTATAATGCATATTCCTGTAATTATAGGTGCAATAGTCGAAGGACCTATTGTAGGTTCATTAGTAGGTTTAGTATTTGGTTTATTCTCTATGTATCAAAACTTTACAGCTCCAGGGCCTACATCATTTATATTTTGGAATCCAATTATAGCTTTAGTACCTAGAATATTAATTGGAATAACTGCGTACTATATCTATACATTTTTAAATAATAAAATAAAAAATAAAAGCATAAGCATAGGTGCAGCTGCAATATGTGCTACACTTGTAAATACAATAGGCGTTTTGTCACTAACTTATATATTTTATTTAGAAAAATATTCAAATGCACTTGGAATAGATAGTTCTACAGCTGGAGCTGCCATTGCTACTGTTGGCTTAACTAATGGAATACCAGAAGCAATAATAAGTGGCGTAATTTCAATTCCAGTAATACTTGCAATATTAAAAATGAAAAATAATAGATAAAACATAATAATTATAAGTTAACATTATCAAGAATATATTAAGAAAATATAGTAATTATTATATTTTCTTAATATATATCTTCTTTGATGTTGGCTTATTATTTTTTCCTTTTTTGAACATTTCTCTCTTCTATGGCTTCAATTACATAGACTATATTTTTAATATTTACACACAATAATACTGCAAAGCAAAAAGAAATTAATTGCTTAGCAATAACTATATTTCAAAGGAGGAATATATTATGTCAAATAATTCAGCATTAGTACCAGAAGCAAAACAAGGTTTAGCAAAATTTAAAACTGAAGTAGCAAATGAAATGGGAGTTCCATTTTCAGACTATAACGGAAACTTATCTTCTAAACAATGCGGTAGTGTTGGCGGAGAAATGGTTAAGAGAATGGTACAACAATACGAATCTGGCATAAAATAATATTTCCGGAGAGATGTACCAAAAGAAAGGCATTGTAATTTCTACAATGCCTTTTTCTAATAATATAATTAATTCATTTTATTTATTTTCATATTATTCAATTCTCGTACTATTTCTGTTATACTTTTTCCTATAGTTGACTCTAAAGCAGCAATAATTGTACCTTATCAGTACCAAACCTCCCATCAGATGTACCTCCTGATTCTTGTATACTAACTTCAAATGACATTTGAGATGCTACTTCTTTTACTCTTTCAGCTAAATTACTACTGTGAGATACAACAACTATTCCAACCATGTTATTCTTCTTTCTTATTTAAAATATATTCGAACACAGTATCCAATATATAATACATAGAAGTAGCACCTGGATCCTTATATCCTATACTTCTTTCTTTTAAATAGCTTGCCCTTCCTTTTATAGCAATTATATTTCTAGTACTTTCCATACCTTTTCTAGCTATATCTTTTAAGTCTTCAAAAATATAATTTGAATATCTACCTTCCTCTAAATCCTTCTTTAATTCATTAACAACAGGTGATAATGTATCTATCATTGTTTTTTCACCTTCTGTAGATTTTCCTCTTATCTTTATTCCATTAAGAGCTTCAGTTAATATTTGTAGAAAATCATTCATATCAATACTAATTTTTTTATCAACTACAGTAGAGGCTTTCATAAATGCTGTTCCATACAAAGGTCCTGATGCTCCTCCTACTGTCGCTACTAGAGTCATTCCAGTCACTTTAAGTATATTTCCTATATCATTATCACTTATATTTTCAATCTTTTCTTCTACAGCATTAAATCCTTTACTTAAATTTAACCCATGATCTCCATCTCCAATGGATGCATCAAGTTCACTCAAATAAAGTTTCTTCTTATTTATAGTTAAAGATATTTCTCTTAATATTTCTTTTACTTCATTACAAGTTACCATAGTATACACCTCTCTCAATATAAATATAAAATTAAATAATAAAAGTTAAGTCATTTTAAATACAGAAGTATCACACTTATATGATCTGGCGTTGGGGAGGTAAATACGTCTCCACATACTGCTTCAAGACCATACAACATATCACTTAAAACGTTTTCGGATTTGTTAATTAGCTTTTTCATTGCCCCATCTCCTATTCCCATTACCCATATTATTATACTACGCTTTTATATTACCACTTGAATACAACTTTAACAATATTTACTTTTAAATAGTAAAATAAAGAAGTAGCCACCTAAATCATTTATTATAATTTAGGTAACTACCTCTTAATTATTATCTAATTTACAACTCTACTTTTGTTGTACTGCAACTGGAGTAATAGTTATTTCACCATCTTCTCCATCTATTTTAACTTTTGAACCATAAGTTATTTGATTCTTTATTATCATTCTAGCAAGCTTATTTTCTAGAGTATTTTGAATATATCTCTTAAGCGGTCTTGCTCCATAATGTGGATCGTATCCTTCTTCAGCCATAATTGTCTTAGCTGCATCAGTTACTTCCATTGTAATATTCTTATCTTTTAATCTTCTTGATACATCTTTTAAGAATATATCTATTATCTTCTTGATTCCATTTTCAGAAAGAGGTTTAAACATGATTATATCATCAACTCTATTTAAGAATTCAGGTTTAAATCTTGTCTTTAATGTTTCAAGTACTTTTAATTTGATATCTTCTTCAACATGATCTTCATTCTTGTTTTCAAGTAAATATTCACTACCAATATTTGAAGTCATGATTATTATTGTATTCTTAAAGTCTACAGTCTTACCTTTATTATCAGTAAGTCTTCCATCATCTAAAATTTGAAGGAATATATTAAATACATCTTCATGAGCTTTTTCTATTTCATCAAATAATACTACGCTATAAGGATTTCTTCTTACTGCTTCAGTAAGCTGTCCGCCTTCGTCATATCCTACATATCCTGGAGGAGCTCCAACTAATCTAGATACTGAATGTTTCTCCATGTATTCAGACATATCAATACGTATAATATTATCTTCACTATCAAATAAGTTTCTAGCAAGTGTTTTAGCAAGTTCTGTCTTACCTACACCTGTAGGTCCTAAGAATATGAAACTTCCTATTGGTCTGTTTATATCTTTAAGACCTGCTCTAGCTCTAAGTATCGCATTTGTTACAGATTCTACAGCTTCGCTTTGACCAATTACACGCTTGCTCATATCATCTTCAAGTCTTAATAATTTTTCTCTTTCTCCTTCAAGAAGTCTTGATACTGGTATACCAGTCCATTTTGCAAGAACTTCTGATACTTCTTCTTCAGTTACTTCTTCTTTAAGAAGTGCACCTTCGTAATTTTCCTTTGTAGCTTTTTCTTTTTCTTTTATATCTTCTTCAAGCTTTGGAATTACGCTATATTGAATTTCAGCAACTTTGTTATAATCAAAGTTTCTTTGTGCTTCTTCAATTTGTCCTCTAGCTTCATCAAGCTGACTCTTTAATGTCTTTATTGCAGTTATGTTTTCTTTTTCTTTTGTATACTTAGCAGTCATTTCATCATTTTTTTCTTTTAATTCTGCAAGTTCTTTTTCTACATCTGCAAGTCTCTTTTGAGATCCTTCATCTTTTTCTTTTGATAAAGCTTCTTTTTCTATTTCAAGTTTAAATATTTTTCTTCTTACTACATCAAGTTCTGTAGGAAGTGAATCTATTTCAGATCTTATCATAGCACTAGCTTCATCAATTAAATCTATAGCTTTATCTGGCATATATCTATCTTTAATATATCTATCAGAAAGTTTTGCTGCTGCAACAATAGCAGAATCGTGAATTCTTATTCCATGATGGATTTCAAATCTTTCCTTTAATCCTCTTAATATTGCAATAGTATCATCAACGCTTGGTTCCTCAACAATTACTGGTTGGAATCTTCTTTCAAGTGCTTTATCTTTTTCTATATATTGTCTATATTCATCAAAAGTTGTAGCACCTATGCAGTGAAGTTGTCCTCTAGCTAAAAGAGGTTTTATTAAGTTTCCTGCATCCATTGCTCCATCAGTTTTTCCAGCCCCAACAATAGTGTGAATTTCATCAATAAATAATAGTATTCTTCCTTCACTATTAGATACTTCTTTTAGAACAGCCTTTAATCTTTCTTCAAATTCACCTCTATATTTAGCTCCTGCTATAAGAGATCCCATATCTAGAGAGAAGATTACTTTATCTTTTAATCCTTCTGGAACATCTCCTCTTACTATTCTTTCTGCTAATCCTTCAACTATAGCAGTCTTACCAACACCAGGTTCACCTATAAGAACTGGATTATTCTTTGTTCTTCTTGATAATATTCTTATAGTTCTTCTTATTTCTTCATCTCTTCCTATAACTGGATCTAATTTATGTTTCTTTGCAAGATCAGTTAAATTTGTACCATACTTAGCAAGTGCATCATAAGTTCCTTCTGGGTCTTGAGTTTCAACTCTTTGACTTCCTCTTACTTCTGATAATACTTTTAAGAAATTATCTTTTGTAATATTATATTGTTTTAATATTTTATCAACATTACTATTCTTACCTACTTCCATTATGGCAAGCATTAAGTGCTCAACACTTACGTAAGAATCTTCAAATTGTTTTGATATTTCTTCTGCTTTTACTAAAACTTCTTCTACTTTTCTGCTAATATATACATTTCCTAATCCTTCACCTGTAACTTTTGGAAGTGCATCTAATTCATTATTAATAGAATTTATTAAGTTCTTAACTGGTACTCCCATCTTGGTAAATATATTAGGTACTAATCCATCTTCTTGTTCAACTAATGCAGAAAAAAGATGAATCAAGTCAATCTGCGAATTAGTATATTTAACTGCTGTTGCATTAGCATCATTTAATGCTTGTTGTACTCTTAATGTCATTTTATCTACATTCATATTTATTCCTCCTAATTTACTATATATTTTAACTAGCTTTCAATTATAGTATGTTATCAATTTTTATCTTTTTAATTTCAATTTTATAAACACTATGTGCTCTTTATATATAAGATAATACTAAAATCAAAGAAAGTCAAAGTTTATTTTTTATCTTTTTCAATCATTTAAAATAAATCTTTTATAAAAAAATAGATAGAATTTATTTTTATTTAAATTCCATCTATTTTTATAGCCTTTTTATATTTTTTTATCTACATTTAATGCTAAATTAAAATATTTTAACGAATCTGTTGTTGACCCAAGTTTATAATATAAATTAGCCATTTCATAATATCTGGCTCTTCTTTCTTCCCTTGATCCAAACTTAAATAATGCATCTAAAGATAAATTCATATATTTTTCTGCTTCCGCATACTTATCCATCTTCTGTAATATAGTACCTTTAAGATAATATGATTTTTCAATTAATTTTACATTATCAGTTACTATAGCCATATTTAAGGCTTCCTCTGCTAATTTATTTGCAACATCATATTCTCCATTCTGCATAAATAAATTAGTACAATAATTTAAGAACTCTACATTTTTACATTCATTATCATTAGGGAATATTTTTATTCCTTCTTCTATTTCCCTTACAGCCTTATCTCTTTCGTATATTTCAAAATAATACTTTCCATATTCTCCGTGAGATAATGCTAATGATATAGGGTTAAATTTTTGATAATCATAAGCTTTTTTCTTGTATTCATCAGCGCAGCTTTTTCTTAGTTTTATACATATTATAGCGTATGTATGATATATATTTCCTCTATATTCCTCGTCAGGCAGCTCGTCCACGTATTCAATCACATCAGATAGAATATTATATGCTTCTTCGAACTTATTAAGGTGCATAAAACAAAGTGCCTCATTATAGCTTATTAAGCTGTATTCATTTCTATCAAAATCATCTGTATTATGACTATCCATAATTTCTCTTAACTTACTATAGTAAGAAACAGCTTCAATATATTCTCCATTTTGCGAAAGATATCTGGCCATATCTTTAAAATATATGAATGTATTCTTTGGTGTATTATCTCTTTGATATAAATCATAATATTGAGATACGATAAGCTGAATATTTTCTACTTTATTATCCTCTACATAATATGAAAATAATATATGTATAAGTTCAAATGCTAAATTAAAATACTTATATTTTATTGCATAAGCCAGATTATCTTTTATCTTGCTTTCGCTTTCCATATCACATGATATATTTCTCTTTATACTTTCTAAATTATTAGTAATCTGTTCATAAACGTCTTCTACAAGATAATCAAAATCAATATCTATTTTTTTAGCTATATATTCTAATAACTCTTTATCCGCTTTTGCTTTTCCATTTTCAATACAGCTCATTTTTGCTATAGAAATTTTATCTTCGCATAATTCTTTTAACGTAATTCCTTTAAATATTCTAGCTCTTTTTATTTTCTCTCCAGTAGATAGTATTTCCACAAATATCACCCATTTACTTATTAGTTTTGTAACTGTTCAGCTTCACTAAACAACCTTATTCCTTCATTTAAATAATAAGAAGCTTGATTTTCATCCTTATTATCATTAAAGTATTTTCCTACTCTCATAGCTAACTCACCAGCTTTAAGGTATCTTCCATTTTCCTTAGCTAACAAATATGTATTAATTAAAATATTCTTAGCTTCCTCAGTTTCTTCTTCAATATTCATTATTGTATACCTAATTAATTGGCATTTTATTTTTCTATCAATATCTGTAACTTCAAGATTATCTTCTATTTCTTCTAGTAACACTTTACATTTTTCAATGTCCTTAATCTTTAAGTAATTTTTGCATATATCAATCAAGGCATCATTAATATTTCCCACATTGTTTTGAAGTGCTATGTTTTTAGAAATCTCATAATGCTTGAATGATTCATTAATATCGTTTAACTCGTAGAACAGTCTACCTAAATTATGTTCAATATTAAATACTGCTTTATTATATTGTATTTTTCTATATACATCTAACGTTTTCTTAGAATATTTTATTGCATTTACAAGATCACCTTTTTTATTATATTCTTCTGCTAAATTGAATAAGTTATTCGCATATTCTTCGTCATTGTATATCTTTTTAAATTTTTCTTTAGCTAAACGCGAATATTTCATAGCTGACTCTAAATCTTCTATATCAAAATATGTTCTTGCTATATTATACTGTATTTCTCCAATTAAAAAGTAATCGATTATCTCATTATCATTATATACCTTTTCAGCCTGTTTTAAATAACTGCTTGCTGAATGATATGCTTTTATTTCTAAAGCTATGTTAGCTAAATTTAAAAATGTTCTAATAATCTCTTCATAATTATTGTTTTTCACAAATATAACATTTGCTGATAGAAAAAATTTCTGAGCCATAGGAAAATCTCTTCTCTTCATATAAGCTTCTGCTGTAATAAAGAATATTTTTGCTTTTCTGTATTCCAAATTATATTTTTCAGAATAATAAAGTGCATTATCAATGTATTGTTGTCCCTTTTCATAGTCTCCATTTAAAATACATGATTCACCTATTTGTTCGTAATAAATACTAATTTTTTCAGCTTGACTTTCTTCTGATTCCATTAAATATTCTACTGTTGTATTTAAGGTTGCTGCAAGGTACTCTAATAAATCAACTGATGGATTAGAGCGACCTGATTCAACTAAACTTATCTGTCCTGGAGTTATTCTGTCCTTAGCCAAATCCTTTAAAGTCATATTAAGTTGTTTTCTTCTTCTTTTAATCTTTTCTCCTAATGATAGAATTTCCATTTTTACAATCCTTCTCTATTTAACAAATTATTTAATTATGTTAATATATTTTTCCTTAATTATAACATAAATTTATAAAAAACTGCATGAAAATCTTTATATTTTTCTAAATTTTATATAATTTAATCTTATTATCCAATTCATGATAAGATTATATATATTTTTTATATTGTATATATATAACCTTAATATTCTTTTTTATTTTCGTCTTATAAGAAAAATTATAAACACATTTAGCGGAAAATAAATGAACTGTTCAAAAAGAACAGTTCATTGTTATTAATATTAGATTTTAACTCATCCAATCATGTATTCCATCATATGCATAATCCGCAACATCTCTCATTTTTCTTGCGGCTCTCCTCATAGATCTTTGTGTTCTTCTATCCATCTGTGGCATCATCATCATTTCAAAAGCTGCACCTATTGCTGCTCCCATTAGTAAACCTTTTGTAAACTTACCCATATACAACACCTCTTTTAGATATATTTACTTTTCTTTTAATAGGTTGTGTATTATGTATAAAGTTATTCAAGTTAAATTATTCCTAAAACTTTAATCTATTTCCTATCTAATAAATAAAGAATATATTTTTCTTTTTGTTTACTTAACATCTTAGAAATTCTTTTTTTAGCCTCTTTTTTATTAATCTCATATAAATTAGTTAACTCATTAAAAAATTCTAATTCATCTATTTCTTCATTGTCAGAAGCTTTATTTACAATTATATTTTCTCCATCTATAAATATATTCATAGCATTTTTAGGAGCTATCTTTGCTATTTCTTCTCTTACTTCTTCATTAAGAACCTTTATTATATCGCCACTTAAATACTTTTCAACTGTTTTATCAGATGGTATTCCAAGCTGTTCTTTACACTTTTCATCCACAAGTTCATTAAATAAATCTCCTGTGTGGCTATCTACTTTTACAAAAATCACTTCAATCCCAGAATTCATAAGGTCCTGCATTTTATTATAATACTCTTCAGATGAAGATTCTTTTCTAGCCCATGCACCTGTTGCATGATGAGCTATACCTTCATAATCATGAAAAATAACCAGCTTCTTTTCACCTTTTTTCAAAGCATATTCAACAGCCCTCAATGCACCTTTTAGTTCTCCTGCAATTTGTCTGATATTTCTCTCTGAAGTATCTTTAGCTGCACCACTCTCTATATATTGAACAATATCATTTTTAACACATACTACTCCATAAGCATATCTTCCATCTGCTATGCTGTAGCTTCCATCAACATATGCATGAAGACAGTCCTTAGGATAATTATCATCACTTTTTTTAAGCATCCTGTTTCCTTCATTTAAATATGCATTTGCATCTTCAATACTTTCAAAGCTTTTATATTTTGCACCTTTAACACCCTTTACATATTTCAAACACTCAGCCCATGTATTTACTATTTTATTTTCTATCTTTTCATTTCTAGTAAAATCAAATCCACTTTGGATTGCATAAACTTTTTTTGCCATATATCAATTCTCCCTTATAATTCAGAAATTTCAGTTACAACATCATATAATTTTTCTACATTTGCTACATTAGTAAAACTAGTTAAAAAATCTAATCCACTTGATAATACTAATAGTATTTCATTTTTCCCCTGCCAATTTTCTATAATAACATCAAGAGGAACATCTTTTATAATTCTATTTAACGCAAAGAATATAACTGAAATATCATCTATCTTTCCTATAAAAGGTATTTTATCAGGAATAATATCCATTGGGAACATTGTATATGAAATTGCAGATGAAATAACTAATTTTGTTTTTAATGGAACTCTGTTGTCCTTTAATAATCTATATATTAACGAAACAATATCTGGAATAATAAAAATATAATCACTATATTTCTTTCCCTTTTCAGACATTTTATTTATTAAAATGTCTCTTCCTTTTGAATAATTGTCATCAACTTTAGTAATATTTAAAGAATCAATCTCCTCTTCAATTGATTCCGTCTTATTGTCTTCTTCACCAATTTTTTTTACTAAGGTTCCCCCTATAGACACTTCAATATTATTAGTTTCTACATAAATTACATTTTTTCTTATATATATATCATTAATATTCAAATTTATATAGGGTACATCTTTCAATACAGTATTGACAGATATTATTGCTGTTTCCTTATTATTTGTAATTCCAAATTGAGAACATAATTTTGAAAGTTGTTTTAATGCAAAACTTCTTACAATTCTAAATATTCCAAGCTTTAAAACTTTAACTTTCACAAGTTTCACATATATTTTATTATTTTCACATTTTAGAATTTCTATTTTTGCCATAAAGCTTATAGTTATTCCCTTTGTAAAGCTTCCTTCTATAGTTATTCCATCATTAATTGATACTTCTTTTATTTCAAGTCCTTTGACATCTACAAATTCATTTATTATGCTTACGATATCTTGTCCAGTTAATTTCACCTTAACTTCTGATATGTTCATAAAATACCCCATCCTTACATTTATTAAGTTACAACTATATTACATCGCTCGATTAAAGTATACAATATTTCCTGTATCTCTAACAACTCTACAAAATATTAATAGGATGGAGTATATTCATTTAGAACTATAATTATAAAAATCTTTAATCTTTATGAACATGTTACTTTTACTATATATTATTAAGCCTCTTTCTGTAAAAATCTATACTGGGCACAGTATAATTTATAATAATATCCATGCTTCAATAAAAGTTCTTCATGTGTACCTGATTCAACAATTTTTCCTTTAGATAAAACAAATATTTTATCACAATCCCTTATAGTCGAAAGTCTATGTGCTATAACTATAGATGTTCTACCTTTCATAAGAGTTTTTATTCCTTCCTGTACTAAAATTTCTGTTTCAGTATCAATATTAGCAGTTGCTTCATCTAGAATTAATATTCTTGGATTTGATATAAGAGCCCTTGCAAATGCTATAAGTTGTCTTTGACCAAGTGATAATCTAGAGCCTCTTTCATTTACTTCTGTGTCATAACCATTATCAAGTTTTTCAATGAATTCATGTGCATTAACAGCTTTACATGCATTTATTACTTCTTCATCAGTAGCATCAAGCTTTCCATACTTAACATTTTCTTTTATTGTACTTGAAAATAAGAATGAATCTTGTAGCATTATTCCCATCTGGCTTCTAAGACTTTCTAAATCAACATCTTTTATATTTATTCCATCTATTTTAACAGTTCCAAATGTAGGATCATAAAATCTGCTTATTAAACTTGTAATTGTTGTTTTACCAGCACCAGTTTCTCCAACCAAGGCAATTTTCTGACCTGATTCTATTTCAAATGATACATCTTTAAGTACAGCCCCTTCCTCCTTGTCATAACCAAAAGATACCTTATCAAATTCTATTTTTCCTTTTATTTGAGGCATTTTTTTACTTGAATTTTCTTCAACCATAATATTTTTTGTATCTAAAATGTCAAAAATTCTTTCACCTGCAGACATACTTGATACAAATGCATTATAAAATGAAGAAAGCTGGATTATTGGTCCCCATAACATTTCCATATACATTAAAAATGCTAATAGTGTTCCTATTGTGATATTGTCCTTATCTAAAAGCATATAGCCAGTTCCAAGTAATATTGCTATACTAAGACCTCTAAACAAATCAAGAAATGGCCAGAAAAAATCTTGTACAAATATAGATGTCATAAATCCTTTAAAATGCTTATTTATATGATTGTCAAAAATATCTTTTGTATATTCTTTTTTACTTAGCCCTTGTATTACCTTCATTCCAGATAAAGATTCATGAGCATATCCTATCATTGCTGAACGTTTTTCTCTAAATAACTTCCACTTTTTATCTGCTTTAATTTCAACCATTGACATTAAAAATCCTAAACATGGCATTGTTATAAGTGAAATTGCAGCAAGCTTTGGACTCATCATAATCATCATTGTGACCACTAAAATAATAGTAAATATATTAGGAATTAAATTTGAAATGCTATTATTTAATAAATTTTGTAGAGCATTAACATCACCAACAACTCTAGAAATAATTTTTCCAACAGGTCTATTATCAAAAAATTCAAAATTTAATGTCTGGATATGAGTGTATAATGAATGTCTTATATCCACTAAAATTCTATTTGTTATTTTAGACATAGCAACTGTCCTGATTCCAGATAATATTGGTGAAATTAAATTTAATATGAGAAGTCCTATTCCTACAAAAATCAAACTTCTAAAATCACCATTTTTTATGAATGTATCTATTGATATCCTCATTAAGTATGGAGTTATTGTTCCACATCCCATTACAAATAACAATAAAAATACTACAAACACAACCTTCCATTTGTATGATTTTACATATGATAATAATCTTTTTATTATCTGCCATTTTGTATACTCATAATTTAAATCATTCATATTAATTCGCCTCCAATTCTAAGGTTTCAAAATCCTGAAATTGATGAGAATAAATATTATAATAATTTTTTCTTAACTTTATAAGACTGTTATGGTTCCCCTGTTCCACTATTTCTCCATTTTTCATAAACAAAATTAAATCTGCATCCTTAACTGCTGAAATTCTATGAGCTATGATAAATGTTGTAGATTTTTTCTTACCTTTTCTCAAATTATTTAATACATTAAATTCAGTTTCCATATCTAATGCTGAAGTAGCATCATCCAAAATTACTATAGGAGTTTTTCTAATAATTGCTCTAGCAATTGCTAATCTCTGTTTTTGTCCTCCTGATAATCCTACTCCTCTCTCACCAATCAAAGTTTCAAATTTTTCTGGCATATCTTCAATAAACGAATATGATTCACTCTCTTTAGCTGAAGTAATAAGTAAAGATTCATCAACTTCATTTCCAAACTCTATATTATTTTTTATAGTATCTGAAAATAAAAACGTATCTTGAAAGACTACTGACATATTTGCTCTGAGTGTTTCAATATCCCAATCCTTTACATTCACACCATCTACTAAAATTTCTCCTTCAGTCACATCATAATACCTACCAATCAATGCAAGTAAAGTACTTTTACCAGCTCCTGTACTTCCCATTATGGCAACTTTACTTCCCCCTTTTACCTTAAGGTTTATATTGTGAAGAATTTCCTCACTATTATAAGAAAAACTTACATTTTTAAATTCTATATCACCTTTTACAAACTTAGGGTTATAAGCATTTTCCTTAGTTTTAATCTGTGAATCTCTATTTAATATATTTCGTATTTTATCCATAGATGCTTTGTTTTGAGATAGCATATTAACTAACCCACCAAGATTTCTAACACACCATGATAAACTGAATACATAACTTGTAAATGCTACAAGATCACCTAATGTGATTTTATTATTTATACATAAATATCCTCCATAAACTATTATCAATATTGGAACACAATTAGTTAAAAATTCTATAATAGGACCATAAAATCCTATAACCTTAGCTTGTTCAACATTTAAATCATAAAATTTATTATTTGTTTTTAACAATTTTGATATTTCATA
>DPOH01000319.1 GCA_003539755.1 Clostridium sp. | reverse complement strand
GCCCTTATGGGAGCAATTGGAGTTTTTACAAATGTAATAGCTATAGCAGTGCTGTTTAAGCCATATAAAAAGAATAAAATATTAAGCAAAATACCATTACTTAATAAATTTGCATTAGGATATATACCTGCACATAAAGATAATCTTGGTAAAAGTATTGGAAAAGTAATTGATGATGATATATTAAATAGTAGTAAAATACAAGATTTATTAATAAATAATAAGGAAAATACATTACAGTATGCTATAAAGTATTTTGAAAATAGTAATTATAATGTTTTAATGAATTTTGTTAGCAATAAGAAGAATAACATTGTAGAATTTATTTATAAAAAACTAATTAAGAATATATATGAGGATAAGAACGTTTCTAACATAAATTGCAATATAAGTAATATCCATATTAATTCTATTATGACAAAGAATAAATTGTTAATTTTAATAGATAAATTGAAGAATAATAAAAATAAAATAGCAAATTTAACTGCTAATTATTTAGTTCAGAAAATTAGTAATAAAACTATTAAAGAGTCCGTATCAGATAATATTTTATATAATATAAATTCTAATATTAGGAATAGTATCATTACTAATATATATGACGAAATATTAAATAATATTGATTATAAATCAGTAAACAGTGTATTGAGTGGGATTGAAGATAAGTATAGCAAAGTAATTAATAAAACTATTAATGATGTTGTTAATGAAGATATGAAAAAGTCATTAGAAAGCTATATGATGAACAATGCTGAAAGTTTTGTTTTTAATGAAATGAAATATGCAGCTATATCTGTTTTAAAGAATAAAGTTACTAATGAATTTAATGTAGATGAGAGTATTGGATCATTATTTGGTGGAAAAATTAGAATTTTAATTAATGAGAATTTAAACAAAGTTACAGATATAATTATTGAAAAGTTAACTAAGGTACTACATAATAATGAATCTTTAATAGAGAATAAAGTAAAAGAAGAAGTTAATAAAAATTTGAATTTCTTTGAAAAGATAGCATATTCAATGGCAGGAGGAGATGCCATTGTTGAAAGCTGTGTATCTGTTGCAGTAAATAAGAAAATACCTATATTTATTGATATGAAGTTTTATGAAATAAATAATTTAATTCAAAAGAGTCTTGATAATGATATTTATCCTATGAATATAGAAGAATTAAAATTAAGAGCTGATGAATTAGATATAAGTGGTCTTTTAAATACTATATTTGAAAAGGGTCAAAATAGTAATAGATTATCAGATGAAATTAATAAACTATGTAAAATAGCAATTGACTCTATATATAATGAAAATATTGATGATTTACTTGCAATTGTCAATTTAAATAGCATAGACGGAATAAAAGATAAATTCCATGACCATATTAGCTATGTGTTAGAAAACTTGAAAATTAATCTAGATAAAAATAAAGAAAATCTACAAGAATATATTGGCGATATAATTCAAAATGAATTTATTTCTAAAGTAGAAGGAATACCATTGAATAGAATATTAGCAGGAATTAAGGAAAATGATTTATATTATGCAGTAGATATATTACTTGATAAGGCATTTTCTGATGAAGCTGTAGATAAAGAATTAAAATCTGTTTTAAGTAATATTTATGATGAGCAATTAAGTAATACTGTGCTTAAAGATATTTATGATGAAAGTATGATTACTGAAATTCTTGAAAGAGCATTTATTAATTTATTAGCCAATGATAAAGTATTACGTGAAGTTAAATCTTCAATAGGAAAGATTGTTGATAATATAGTAGATTCTAATTTTGATTTTATAGATTCTAATTTTAGGAAAGAAGTTTCTAATAAAATTATTGGAGGAGCACTTAATAGTGTAATTATTAATAGTAATGAATTAGTAAAATCAATTGATTTAAAAACTGTAACTCATGAACAGATAAAAATTATGGATTCTGAAGAAATTCATGATTTATTTAATTCATTTGCTGGAGCATTCTTTAAGAAGTTGTATGCTTATGGTGCATTCGGGGCAGTCTATGGAATTAATTTATATCTTCCTGTAATAT
Source organism: Clostridium sp. (assembly GCA_003539755.1). Lineage (GTDB taxonomy): Bacteria > Bacillota > Clostridia > Clostridiales > Clostridiaceae > Clostridium. Next base: position 6,134 of record DPOH01000319.1, on the reverse strand, counting down.
GGGCTGTAAAAGAAACTGTGACATCAAGCATGAATAATGTTAAAGATGGATATAAGATAAAGGATAATATCGATTAGGAAATTAAAATATATTTTAAAGTTCAATAATGTGTATTATTTTATGTATAATTTAAGTATTGACAAATTATATGGTTTATTTTACTATATAAATGTAGTAGTTTAATAGAATTTTAATGTCCTTGAGGGAGTAGTTTGCATATATGATATGTGATTAGGTCAACAATCATGATTTATTTATGAATAAATCTGGTCTAATCTTAAAAAGCGAGACTCATGTACAACCTAAAGTTGTACGTGAGTTTCGCTTTTTTGTGCTTATATGAGACTTTATTAAGTTGGTTTAAAACATTTTTATCATACTTAATTTTTAAATTACGCGATATATAAATTTTTAAAATTAATTTGTAGGATAAAAGTGTGACAAATATATTGAAAAATAAATAAGGATGGTGTTTGTGTGAAAGAGAAATTTTATAACATGAGCAAAAATGAAGTCCTAAGGATACTTGATGTAAATCAGGATCAGGGACTTACGGGAAAGGAAGTTGAAGAAAGTAGAAAAAAATATGGTGAAAATATATTTACTGTTAAAGAAGAAGGAAGTTTTTTCAGGGATCTTTTAGATTCACTAAGTGAACCGATGATGCTTATACTTATAGTAGCTGCTATTATAAGTGCAATAATTGGAGAATTTACTGATGCTGTTGGTATAATAGGAGCTATTATAATAGGTGTAAGTATTGGTATGATTACAGAAGGAAAATCAAAAAAGGCAGCTGAAGCATTATCAAAACTTACAGAGGATATAGAAGTAAAGGTATTAAGAAAAGGAAAAGTACATCAGATAAATAAAAGTGAACTTGTAGTAGGTGATATTGTATTTGTTGAAACAGGTGATATGATACCTGCAGATGGAAGACTCATAGAAAGTATAAATTTAAAAGTTAGAGAAGACATGCTTACTGGTGAATCAGATGATGTAAGTAAAAATGAAGATGTAATTATAGATTTTGAAAGAACTGAGTCAAAAGGCCTAATTATTGAACAAGATCCTGTACCTGCTAAACAGACTAATATGCTTTTTGGTGGAACTCTTGTTGCATATGGAAGAGGAACTATGGTTGTAACAAGTGTTGGAGATAGGACAGAAATGGGGAAGATAGCAGAAAATTTAAATGAAGATGAAGGTGAAACACCACTTCAAGTAAAGCTTGGTGCATTAGGTAAAAAGATAACTATTATATCTGGTGGAATTGCAGGGTTATTATTTATAATTATGATATTAAATATGATAACAAAAAAATTATTGGATATAGATACTAGCGGGATTATTCCATTTTTAGAATCAATAGGACCTATAAAAACTGCATTTACAGTATGTGTTGCATTAATTGTTGCAGCAGTACCAGAAGGACTTCCAACTTTAATTAATATGACACTTGCAGTAACAATGAATAAAATGGCAAAAATAAATGCACTTGTAACTAAAAAGGAGGCATGTGAAACAATAGGTTCAGTATCAGTTATATGTTCTGATAAAACAGGTACATTAACACAAAATAGAATGACAGTAGAAGTGGTGTTTGATAAAGGACAATACTCATATGACTCTAGTATTATTAATAAAGAAGTTGAAAATGGAATTGAAGAAAGTGCATGTACGTTATCTGATGATTTAAAAGAATCAAAATTATATACTGATAATAGTTATTTTAAAGAAAATTGTTTATTGAATTCTACAGCAGATATAGATGAGTATGAAGAACAATTTAAGTATATTGGAAGTGCAACAGAATGTGCATTACTTGTTTACTATAGAGATATTGATTATAGAAAATTTAGAATTAGCAACAATATAATATGGCAGAAACCATTTGATTCACGTTTGAAAAGAATGAGTACAATATTTGAGGAAAATGGAGAAAATATATTATTAACTAAGGGAGCACCGGAAGTAATATTAGAAAAGTGTTCGTTTATTTTAATAAAAGATAGATTAGTAAAGCTTAATGAAACAATCAAAAGTGAAATTTTAGAAGAAATTCAAAAACTACAGTTAAAATCCATGAGAGCATTGGGATTTGCATATTGTAAACTAGATAAAATAGAATTAGAAAATGTGATGAATGAGGAAAACTACCAGTTAGATAATTTAATTTTTACTGGATTTGTAGGAATAAGAGATCCTTTAAGACAAGATGTAAAGGAATCTGTTGAAATTGCAAGAGAAGCAGGCATTGAAGTAAAGATGCTTACTGGGGATAATATAAATACTGCAAAAGCAATAGGAGATGAATTAGGACTTTTAGATAGTGGAATGAAAGCTGTTGAGTCATCATATATTGATACATTAAATGATGATGAATTATGTGAAGAAATTAAACATATATCTATAGTTGCGCGTTCAAAACCTGATACAAAGATGAGAATAGTAAGCGCTCTTCAAAGAAATAATGAAGTTGTTGCAGTAACAGGTGATGGAATAAATGATGCACCAGCACTTTCAAAGGCTGATGTAGGTATAGCAATGGGGATTTCAGGCACAGAAGTGTCAAAAAATGCGGCTGATATTATATTGACAGATGATAGTTTTTCAACAATAGTAAAAGGAATTCAGTGGGGAAGAGGAATTTATGATAATTTCCAAAGATTTATTCAATTCCAGCTTACAGTTAATATAATAGCATTTATTATAGCAATATTGTCTCAAATTACTGGTAAAGGGATGCCGTTTACAACTATCCAGCTTTTATGGGTGAATATAATTATGGATGGACCTCCAGCATTAGCATTAGGTCTTGAGCCAGTTAGAAATTATGTTATGAAAAGAAAGCCTATTAATAGAAATGCAAGTATTATTACAAAGACAATGATGACTACAATTATTTTAAATGCTGCTTATATAATATCTATTTTATTATTACAACAGAACTTTAATGTGCTTAATGCTTCTCCAAAAGAGGAGGGAACAGTAATATTTTGCTTGTTCTCATTTAGTGTGCTATTTAATGCACTAAATAGCAGAGAATTTGGAACAGATAGTATTATACCTAATTTCACACGAAATACATTGGCACTTAAAATCATACTTATTACTGGAGTAGCTCAAGTAATATGTGTAGAATTATTTAGAGAATTCTTTAATTCAGTATCATTAAATATATATATGTGGATAAAGATAGTTGTTTTAAGTTCAACTGTAGTATTGATAAATGAAGTAGTAAAATATTTTCTTAGAATTAAATTTAAATCTAATAGGAAAGAGAATAAAAGATAATAATAAAATAATTACAATAATGAAGAAATTATTAAAATAATATTAAGAGCCGCCTATTAGGGGTCAAAATTTTGGTTAAAACATAATAAATAATAAAAGAATATTCTGAAAATTCAAGATGCAGCGAAGCTAGTGATTTACTAGTATAGCTGCGTTTTTTAACCTAATAATAAAATTTAAAAAAATAATAAAATGTATACTTTTACATGAGTAGACCTTTACAAAAAGAGGGAGAGGGTGTAAAATAATAACTGTAGTTTAAATTGAAAGGGGACGTTGGATGATAAGAAAGGTGAAGAGGAAAATCAAATTATTTACAGCTACATTATTATGTGCATTATCAGTTGCTACTTTAGGAGCAAGTAAAGGTGTACAAGCAGAAACTAAAGAAAATTATGATATTTATTGTTCTGCTACAGCTTACACTGGTGGGGGAACAACTGCTTCAGGAGTAGAATGCGTAAGAAAACCAGATGGAATCAGCACTGTTGCTGTTGACCCAAATGTTATTCCACTTGGAACGTTTATGTATATAGAAGGTTATGGATATGCCATAGCAGCAGATACTGGTGGTGCAATTAAGGGGAATAAGATAGATATATATTATGACTACGAACAAGAATGTAATAACTGGGGCGTGCAAAACGTAAAAGTTACGATTTTAGGTTCAGCATCATAATAGTTTAAATATAATAGATTTTAATTACTTAACGGAAGATAAAAACTGTTGCTTTATATAATAGAGTAGCAGTTTTTTATACATTAGATTCCAAAATAGAATGAATAAAGTTGTTATAATAAGTATTGCTAATACATCTTGAGCAATAAGAAAAATTGAAATATTTATTTTATATAAATGTTATTTTTTTATGGATTAATTGTCTATCTTGTGGTAAATTAAATAAGGATATAAATTTTTTACAAGAGGGATAAAATTGAGGAGGAATACGAATGTCTAAGTATAAAGTAGGAGAAGAATTAATTGTTATTAGAGATCCAAATAAGGAAATTAAAAAATTTAAAGAGCTAACACATTTAAAAGTAGAGGGTGACTATGCTCAAATAGCCTGGGGACTTAAAATAATAAGTGTAGAATACGAAAAGCCATATGTGACACTAACATATACTAATGCAAGTGGTACTGTAAATAAGGTTTTTGCTGAATGTAAAGATGTTGAAAACTTTGATAAAGAAAAGGTACTTGAAAAAGCATTATTAAAAGCATTTCAAAATGAAATAATTGATATATCAGTTAATAAAAATAAATAGAATAAATAATTTAAAGTAGTAAAAGACAAACTGGGTGTTTTTTACTACTTTTAGTTTTATATAAATTAATATATACAATTTTATATTTATAATTATATAATAAATGAGCTGGATATGTAACAGTTGTTACATATTAAAATTACATTTTATAGTAAAATTGTAGTAATATATGACACAAATTATAATTGATGATTATACATAGGAAGGAGCTTATGTGATGGATTATAGTAATCTTCAGAAAGTAGTAGATGGTAAAAGGACTTATAGCATTACTCCACATATACCAGGTGGATTTGTAACAATAGAGACAATGGAGAAGATAGTAGGTGTTGCAAAGAAATATAAAGGTGTAATTAAGATTACATCAGGGCAAAGAATAATGATTACTAATTTACAAAAAGAACAAATACCAGCTATATGGGATGAGTTGGGGATGGAGCCTGCTGTAAAAAGTGTCAATAGTGTGAAAAATGTTGAAATGTGCCCAGCAGGTTTTTGTAAAAGATCAAAATATAATACTATTGGGATTGGGATGAAACTTTCTAAAAAATATACTTGGATGGAAGTTCCATGTAGAACCAAAATAGGAGTGGCCGGATGTCTTAATGCCTGTGGAAGCGTATATTCGAGAGATATTGGAGTGATAGCTGATAAAACAGGATTTATAGTATGTGCAGGGGGATCTGGTGGATATAATCCGAGAATTGCAGATATTATTGTAAAAGATATAAATGAAGAGCAGGCTTTAAAAGTGGTTGATAATATTTTTGGATATTATAAAGAACATGGAGAAGCAGGTGAAAAATTAAGTTTCTTTGTAGAGAGAGTTGGGCTTGAAGAATTTAAGTTGAATGTATTAAAAGGAATTTAATATTATACATAAAAATACGGCTATTATTCAGCCGTATTTTTATTATATGATATTCCAAAATTATACATTGACTCGAGCACAGGAATCATTTCTTTACCAATATCAGATAAACTATATTCAACTTTTGGAGGAACTACAGGGTAGACCTTTCTATTAATAAGCTTATCCTCTTCTAATGCTCTTAATTGATTAGTTAGCATTTTTTGTGTTACATCAGGTAATTTTCTTTTTAGTTCACTAAATCTAAGAGGTTTATTGGTTAAATACCATAATATAAGAATCTTCCATTTTCCTGATATTATTTTATGAAAGATTGTAATAGGGCAAGTTGCAAATTTAGAGCAACGAGTCTGCATATGACATTCTCCATGTATTGGTATATTTATATTCATTATTTGAATCTCCTTTAAGTTTTGTTGGTGTACAAGTAGTATTATAGCATGAATTTTAATTTAATGGTATCTTTTTCGACACTATATATAAAAAAAGTGCCTACTTCCATAAAACAAATATATGATTTATTATATAAATGTGGTTTTTAGCTAAAAGAATTTAAAAAATTATTCTAGCTGAAAGTCGTATAATTATTTAATCATTAGTAAGAGACTAACTTTTCTATTGATTGAGTATTTATATTATTGAAATGAAGGATATAATACTATTAATTAATAAATTTTGTTACTTAATAATATTATAG
>DPOH01000008.1 GCA_003539755.1 Clostridium sp. | reverse complement strand
ACATTGGGGTGAAGTGAAAATGGATTTTGAAAATATCAAAAGAGAAGATAAGGAAATCTATGATCTAATTGAAAAAGAATTAAACAGACAAAGAAATGGAATTGAATTAATAGCGTCGGAGAATATAGTAAGTCCAGCTGTTATGGAGGCTATGGGTTCCTATTTAACTAATAAATATGCAGAAGGATATCCAGGTAAAAGATATTACGGAGGGTGTCATGTAGTAGATGAAATAGAACAAATTGCTATAGATAGAGCTAAAGAATTGTTTGGAGCTGAACATGCAAATGTACAACCTCACTCAGGTTCTCAGGCTAATATGGCAGTATACTTCTCAGTTCTTGAACCAGGAGATACTGTTATGGGAATGGACTTAAGTAATGGTGGACACCTAACTCATGGTTCACCAGTAAACTTTTCAGGAAGACTTTATAATTTCGTACCTTATGGAGTAGATAAAGAAACTGAAATGTTAGATTACGAAAATATAAGAAAAATTGCATTAGAATGTAAACCTAAATTAATTGTTGCTGGAGCAAGTGCTTATTCTAGAATAATTGATTTTGCTAAATTAAGAGAAATAGCAGATGAAGTAAATGCATTGTTAATGGTAGATATGGCTCATATTGCCGGTCTTGTTGCTGCAGGAGTACATCCATCACCAGTACCTTACTGCGACTTTGTAACAACTACTACTCATAAGACATTAAGAGGGCCAAGAGGTGGATTAATACTTTGTAAAGAAAAATATGCTAAGTTATTAAATAAAAATATTTTCCCAGGAATTCAAGGTGGTCCATTAGAACATATTATTGCTGCAAAAGCTGTATGCTTTAAAGAAGCATTAAGTCCAGAATTTAAGGAATATGCTAAATCAGTAGTTGAAAACTGTAAGGAATTAGCTGAACAGTTAAAGAAGAGAGGATTTAATATTGTTTCTGGTGGAACTGATAATCATGTATTCTTAGTAGATTTAAATAATAAAGATATTACTGGAAAAGAAGCAGAAAGCTTATTAGATTCAGTAGGAATTACTGCAAATAAGAATACTGTACCAAATGAAACAAGAAGTCCATTTGTAACTTCAGGTATTAGAATTGGAACAGCTGCTATAACTACTAGAGGATTTAAAAAAGAAGATATGGCAGAAATAGCTGATATTATGAATGAAGTAATTGTTAATAAAGATGGAGATTTATCTTTACTTAAAGCAAGAGTAGAAGCGTTGTGTAAAAAGTATCCTTTATATGAATAATCATTAAAAAATAAAAGTAAAGCACTTTAGGAATGTTACTATCCTGAAGTGCTTTATTTTAAAGTATATGAAAATATATAATATTCAAATATATAAGATAATATTCATATAATAAAATGAATTATTATATATGGATAGAGATTATATGAAAAATAAGTGTAAGGTAAGTAATAAATTTTTAAAGAGAATACAAAATGAAGGTAAATGTATTGATTTTGATGATACTTCAAAAATTGTATTTATAAGTGATGTTCATAGGGGAGATGGAGGTTATTCAGATTCTTTAAGAATGAATGAAAACATATATAAAGCTGCTTTAAATTATTATTATAATAATGGGTATACACTAATAGAACTTGGTGATGGAGATGAGATTTGGAAAAATAAGAATTGTCTCGATATAGCATATGCTTATAAGGATATATTTGAAATATTAAATGAGTTTAATAATAAGGATAGACTTTACCTGGTATATGGGAATCATGATATAATAAAATCCCATGATAATTTTGTTAAAAAGCAGAAAACTGCATGTCAGAATATATGTGAGAGCTTTGGTGATAAGATGATTCATCTTTATGAGAATATTAAATTTTATGAAGGTGTAGTTTTAAACTATAAGCCCTTAAATAAAGAAATATATGCATTTCATGGACATCAGGTCGATTTTTTTAACTGTAATTTATGGAGAATAAGTAGGTTTCTTGTTCGATATATTTGGAGAGTTTTAGAAGGAGTTGGAGGTTTTAAAGCACCAACTAGTCCTGCTAAAAATTATGATAAAGGTGATAAGATAGATGAAATACTTAGCCAATATTCATTGAAAGAAAAAAAGATGATGATATGTGGTCATACTCATAATGACAGAATGCCAAAGCCAGGAGAAGGATTATATTTTAATGATGGATGTTGTGTATTTCCATCAGCTATTACATCAATTGAAATAAAATGTGGGAAAATAGAATTAGTAAAATGGGCAATAGATGTAAATGAAGAAAATCACTTATATATTAATAGAAGTGTAAGTGCAGGGCCGGAAAATCTAAGTGATTATCTTAAGGAGGATTAAATGAATTTTATTGATTTACATTGTGATACAGCTGGAAGAATGTATTATGAAAAGTTAAATTTGAAGGAAAGTATATGCAAAGTTGATATAGACAAATTAAAAAGTGGAAACTGTCTTGCACAGGTATTTGCAATATTTGTAGATCAGAAGCTTAATACTAGTTCTTTTGATGAATTCATGAAGATATATAATAATTTTATTAATGAAGTAAGCAAAAACAGTAATGAAATTCAAATTGTAAAAAATATTCCTGAAATGAACAAGGTTCATAAAGAAGGTAAAATAGCAACCTTTCTTTCTATTGAAGAAGGTGAGGTCCTTGAAGGAAAGATAGAAAATCTAAAAAAAGTTTATGACTTAGGCATAAGAATATTGACTGTTACATGGAATTATAAAAATAAGTTGGGATATCCTAATTTTAAATTTAAATATCAGAATGAAGGATTAACTGAAAAGGGTATTGAAGTTATTAGTGAATGTGAAAGACTTGGAATAATTCCTGATGCATCCCATTTATCTGATGGCGGATTTTATAATTTAATAAAAATTTGCAAAAAGCCATTCATAGCATCACACTCTAATGCTAGGGCAGTAACTAATCATCCTAGAAATTTAACTGATTATATGATAAAACTTTTAGCAAATAAAGGTGGAATAATGGGCCTTAATTTTTGTTCGGATTTTTTAGGAAAAGATAGCATTGCATCTATAGAAGAAATAGTGCGTCATGCCAAGCATATTAAAAACGTTGGTGGAATAGATGTTCTTTGCCTTGGAAGTGATTTTGATGGTATACTAAATGAAGTTGAAATAGAAAATGCATCGCAGTTTGATAAATTATATGACGGCTTAAAAAGTGCTGATTTTACTGATGATGAAATAGAAAAAGTATTTTATAAAAATGTCCTAAGAGTTTTTTCAGAAACTCTATAGTGGGGGTATTAAATTTAAGGAAGGATGTGAACTTTGGCTATTATTTAGCTGATACATTGATGGGAAAGTTAACAGGAAAAGTTGCACTTGTTACAGGTGCTTCAAGGGGAATTGGAAGAGCTATAGCTGTTGAGCTTGCAAAAGAGGGGGCAAGTATTGTAATAAACTATTCTAAGGATAATGAAGGTGCAGAAGAAACATTAGAACAAGTTAAGAAGGTTAATGGTTATGGAGTAATAATAAAACAGGATATAAGCTCATTAGAAGGCTGTAAATTAATGATTGATAAAATCATAAGCACAATGGGAAAGATAGATATTCTTGTTAATAATGCAGGAATAAGTACTATTGGATTGTTTATGGATGCAGAAGAAGAGGATATATCAAGAATAATAAATACAAATCTTATGGGGCCAGTTTATTTAACTAAATATGCACTTCAGCATATGGTACCTAAGAGATCTGGAAATATAATAAATATATCATCAATGTGGGGAGATGTAGGTGCTTCATGTGAAGTTTTATATTCAACTACAAAAGGTGGACTTAATTTATTTACTAAATCTCTAGCAAAAGAATTAGCAATGTCTAATATAAGAGTAAATGGTATAGCTCCAGGTGTAATTAATACTAAAATGAATGAAGTATTCAGTGAAGAAGATAGAAAATCATTAGAGGAAGAAATTCCTTTAGGACGTTTTGGAACCCCTGAAGAGATAGGAAAGCTTGCTGTATTCTTAGCCAGTGATGATTCATCATATATTACAGGTCAGATTATACGAGCTGATGGTGGATTTGTATAGAAATTATATTTAAGAATAAATAATTAAAAAGGCAGATTACTATATCACGTAATCTGCTTTTTTAATTTATTGGTCATCTTCATTGTCTTCATCATCATTATGTACGATTTTAGAAAGATAAAAATAAAATTCTACACCATTATCTATGTTGTGTATGTGGAATTCACTGTTGTGAAGACGCAATATATTTTTAACTATTGATAATCCTATCCCTGTACTGTTTCTTTGAGTACGTTCTCTTGATTTATCAATTCTATAAAATTTATCAAATAATTTGTTGATTTCTTCTTCAGGAATAGTAGTTCCCATATTTTGTACAGATAATCTGAAACGATCAAATTCCTCTTCAATTTTTATATTTATATTATTACCAGGAGGAGTATATTTTATTGCATTAGTAATAAGATTAGTAAAAACCTGCTCCATCTGGAATGGATCTGCATATACATAACTATAGTCATTGGTAGAAGTAAAGTTGACTTTAAACTTGTGCTCTTCAAAATCAGGCTTATGAATTTTTAATACCTTATTAATTAGTCTATTGATGTTAAAAGATTCAAAGTTAGGCTTTACAGTACCAGCTTCAAGCTTGGAAAGTTCCAGCATATTTGTTACTAGAACACTCATCTTTTTAGCTTCATCTATAATTGTTTCAAGATAAAGATGTGCATCTTCTCCAGTTACAATACCATCCTTTATACCTTCAGCATAACCTTCTATTATACCTATAGGTGTTTTCAATTCGTGACTTACGTTATCTGTAAATTCTTTTCTCATCTGCTCAAGCTTACGTTCTTTTTCTATATCTTCTTCAAGCTTTTGATTTTTATGTTGAAGATCTAAAAGTGAATCGTGAAGATTTTTTGATAATGAGTTTAATGAATGAGCAAGAATACCAATTTCATCTTTACGGTTTGTGCGGCATATTACTGAAAAATTCATATTTGCCATTTCATTAGCTACCTTAGTTATAGTAACAAGAGGCTTTGATATGAAATTTGAGTATATTAAAGCAAGGATTACGGATATTCCTATTAAACCTAAAAGCAGGTAGAATAAAAATTCATTTATTACTTCTGAAGCTTCTGTAATAGGTTGTATTGAAGCAACACAGAAAATTAAAGTGTCATTTTTTCCGCGTATTGACATAGGACTTATTACACCTATTTTATGGGAATTACTATCCTCGCTATAAAACTTAACATATCTTGTATTAGAATTCTTGATAACATCATTAATTAAGTCAGTATTACCAATTAAATCAGCATAAAAACTGGCAAGCGTTGCTGAATTATCACTATTAGGATCAAATTTTTTTGAAAGATATATAGGCTGACCATTTAGTGAAGTAATTGCAATTTGTGCGTTATTATCATCTTCGAATTTTTCTAATACTTTCATTACATTAGTATCTTCATCTACATGAAGAGCATATAAATCATGAAATTTATCTACTTCAGCAACAAGAGAATTTATTCTTTTATATACATAGAACTTTTCAAATAGAAAAGCCTGACTAAAGTAAGTTAAAAGCTTTATAATCAGCATTAGCCCTAATGTTATTGCAAATAGTTTTTTTGATAAACTATATTTCATTATATATTAATCAGCTCCTCTTAAAATAAATCAAAAAGATTACTTGTTTTCAAATTTATATCCACTTCCACGAACAGTAACTATTAGATTCGATTTATCCATTAATTTTTCTCTAAGTCTTTTTACATTAGTATCAACTGTTCTTATATCGCCATAATAATCAAGTCCCCATACATTATCAAGAATATTATCACGGCTTAATGCTATGCCTTCATTTGTGATAAGATAAGTAAGCAGTTCGTATTCTTTTGGAGATAAGGATACTTCTTTTCCGTCTACTTTGACTTCGTGAGATAATTTATTTATAGTAAGTCCATTGAATTCTTGATAACTTGAATCAATATCATTTCTTGTTCTTTTTAATAATGCTTTTACTTTTGCCATAAGAACTTTTGGACTAAATGGTTTAGTAATATAATCATCTGCACCACAATCATATCCTTGAAGTTTATCTTCCTCTTCACCTTTTGCTGTAAGAAGAATTACAGGAACTGTAGAAACTTCACGAAGTTTTTCAAGCATTGTAAGCCCATCCATAACAGGCATCATTATATCT
>DPOH01000266.1 GCA_003539755.1 Clostridium sp. | reverse complement strand
ACTGCTAATGCGACAGCCCCTTCTAGTTTTTAATATTTAACTTCTTACATGGGAATAATATTTCTGAGGTGATGATATGTTTGGAATAATTTTTGCCATTATTTCAGGAATTTCAATGAGCATACAAGGCGTGTTTAACACTAAATTAAGCGAAAAAATAGGCCTTTGGGAAACAACTGTATTAGTTCAAGGTATCGCTTTAATATGTAGCATAATTATTTCATTATTTATTCGTAATGGAAACTATGCAAATTTGAAAAATACAAATAAATATTATTTATTAGGTGGTGTTTTAGGAGTAGTAATAACATACACAGTAGTGAAAAGTGTTTCTTTAATGGGCGCTACTTTAGGAATTGGAATAATTCTTGTTGCACAGTTGCTTGCTGCTGCTATGATAGATGCCTTTGGACTATTTGGAACAGATAAAATTAAGTTTACATTAAATAATTTCATAGGTATTGCTATCATGATTGTAGGTATTATAATATTTAAATGGAAGACTTAAGAAGGAGAGTATGAATTTTGAAAGTATTTTCTAATATTAATTTTTTATTCCATTTAACATGTAATAATATAAAACAATACTTTAAAAAAAGTAATGACATTAAAAATGATATAATTAAACTTAATTCCATAAATTGGTATGGGCATGCTACTACTGTAATAAACATGTCCGATAAGATTATAATTACAGACCCTGTATTTTCTACAATACTTGGATACTTCAAAAGAGTTGCAAAAAAACCTTCATATACAAAGAATTTAAAGGTAGATTATGTACTTTTATCTCATGGTCATATGGACCACTTACATTTTCCATCTATACGTAAGCTAAATAAAGATGCAGTAATAATAGCTCCTAAGGGATATAAAAGATTAATAAGAGTATTAGGCTTTAAAAATGTTCATGTGCTTCATCCTGGTGAAACATATAAAGATGAATATATAAAAATAACTGCATATGAAGCTAATCATGACGGAAGAAGGCTTTATGTAGGAATAGATAATGAAAGTCTGTCATATCTAATAGAACGTAATAATAAAAAAGTATTTTTTGGTGGTGATACTGCTTTTACACATAATTATAAAAATATACAATGTGATGTTGCATTAATGCCAGTAGGTTGCTATAAACCTGATAGATTTTCATATATGCACTGCACTCCTGAGGAAAGTTATGAAATGTTTAAAATGATGGATGCAAAAACAATGGTTCCTATACACTATAAGACATTTATTATTTCTCTTGAAAATTTTGCAGAAACAGAAAATTCATTATTAAATTTAAAAGATGATAGTATAAAAATAATTGATATAGGCGAAACATATTCTTTTTAACTTCAATATATTTCTAGGTATTATATTTTTTCTTATAATCTTATTAACAATCTACTAGATTGTTTTATATTATATATACTAGAGTAAGAATATAGGAGAAAATGATGTTTTCATATAAGAAAAAAATAGACAGCAATTTAAAGTACTACTTACTAAAAAATGCTTATAGATCTTACAGGGTACTTATTAAATATAAAAATTTTCAATCATCAATTACAAAGAAAATTAATTCCTATAGAGGATTAATTTATTATACAATAGATTCTATAAATATTATAAGTGCAGAGCTTAATGCTAGAGGTATAGATAGAATTTCAGAATATCCTGAAGTTGAAGAAATATATTTGGATGAATATTTATTTTTATGTGGAATGAGTGTAAATACTGCCAACAAGGTACATTTTTCAGAAAAATTCAAATTAAATGGTTCAGGTATAGGTATAGGACTCGTTGATAGTGGTGTTTTTCCTCATCAGGATTTAATATCCCCTATCAATAAAATAGAATTATTCGTAGATTTAGTAAATAATCTAAAGTATCCATATGATGATAATGGTCATGGCACTTCAATTGCTGGAATACTATGTAGCAGTGGTATATCATCCAATAACATGTATACAGGTATATGCAGCAAGTCTAAACTATTTTGTTATAAGGCTTTTGATAGACTTGGTAAAGGTTTTGCTTCTAATATATTGTATGCAATAGACTGTCTAATTAATATGTCCCAAGAACATAATATAAAATTGCTATGTCTTCCATTCGAATTATTAACTCACAATACTTTTATAATATCTTGTTTTGAAAACATATTTAATTATGCAGCTTCTAAAGGTGTAGTACCTATAGTTCCAAGTGGAAGCAATTCTAACGATAAATATTCAATAATTGGATTATCAACTCTTTCAAATTGTATTAGTGTAGGAGGATTAAACACTTCTGTAAATTCAATTGTTCCTTATAGCTTTTCTTCTTCAGGACCATATGGAAAATTAATAAAACCTGATTTATGTGCTGCCTGTGTAAATATTATTTCTTTAAATTCAGATTCCAACTATATTTCTGAAAAAGATGGAATAAAGCTGTATCCAAAAAAATTAGATGTTTCTCATAAGGCTTTCAGTGGTACATCACTAGCAGCAGCCTATATTTGTGGTATATGTGCACTGCTTTTTGAAAAGAGGCCAGATATGACATTTAAAGATATCAACGCATTATTAAAGATTGGATGTAATTCACTCGAAAATATTCCTAAATATATTCAGGGTAATGGAACTGTAGATATAAAAAAACTAATCGATTAGTTTAATATTTTTTTATATATTATTTTCATAAAAAGATTTTACCTTAATTAATCATAAAATTGAGTTGCCGCAGTAAAATAATAGAATTTAGTTTTTTAATTTAATTGAACTTATTACCTTCTAATTATTTTTCTATCTATATTGCGGAAGCTCTTTTTTAATCTAAGTATATTTCCAAATCTAATATAAATTTGAACTAATATGATATAATTATTTACATAAATTATTACCAAGTGCATATTATATTAATCTTGAAAGGTGGTAGTAAAACAAATGAGTACATTTATGCTAAAAAGCAAATCAATTGGATTCACTCCTGTAAGCAATGTATTTATTGAAAAATACATGCCTAAGGCACGTGGTGAATTCATAAAGATTTATCTGCTAATGCTTAAGCATAATATTTCTGGAGAATTAGGTGTAAGTTCAGCAATACTTGCTTCAACCTTAAATCTTCTAGAATCAGATATTATGAATGCCCTACAATACTGGCATGATCTAGGAGTAATTAAATTAAGTAAAATTGATAATATGGGAAATTTCAATATTGAATTTATAGATTTAAATAATGATGGATATGATACTTCTGATAAACAGGTTGATTTATTAGAAGCATTGGACAGCAATAATACTAAAGATATGCTAAGAGATATTGAAGTTCTTTTAGGCCGACCACTATCGCCTAATGAAATGTCTTTATATCTAAATTGGCAGAAAGAATTTAGTTTTTCATCAGAATTAATTTTAATTTTAATTGAGTATTGTATTTCAAAAGGCAAAAGCGATTCTAGATATATAGAAAAAGTTGCCCTTGCTTGGCATGATCAAAAAATAACTACAGTTGAACAGGCTCAAAACTTAATAAAGAAAACAGAAGATAAGTGGATTAACATTAGAAAAATTTTAACATATTTAGGTATAAATAATACTGATATTATGAAGCCGCAACAGGATATAATTGAAAAGTGGCTTTTAATGTATAAATTCCCAACAGAAATCATTTTTAAAGCATGCGATATCTGCTTTGAGCGATTAAATAGAGCTGATTTTAAATATATTGATGGAATACTCACAAATTGGAATAAAAATGATCTTAGAACTTTAGAGGATATTGCTCTTAAAGATAATAAACAATTGAAGAATACTAGCTATCAAAAAAATAATTCTTATACTAACAATAATAATAGCAAAAAAACACTTAACTTTAATGACTTTGAGCAGAGAAATTATGACGCTAATTACTTACAAAATCTAGAAAGACAATTATTAGGATGGGATAATGATGATTAAAGGATATCAAACTGAAATATTAAGTATATATGATAAAATCAGGGATGAAGAATCAAGAGCATTAAGAAAAAGAAAAGACGAAATATCTAAAAAATACCCTGAAATCATTGAAATTGACCAACAAATTCAAAAACTATCTTTACAAATGGCATTAGCTGTTATTAAAGCTAGCAACAAAGATGAAACTTTAAATAGCTACAAAGAACGTATTACAGATTTAAGAATTAAAAAGTGTGAAATGTTAGTTGAAAAAGGCTATACTCCTGACTACTTAAATATTCATTACCATTGTAATAAATGTAATGATACAGGATTTATAGGAACTCAAAAATGTGAATGCTATAATAAAATGCTTATAAAACTTTATTATAAAGATTCAGAACTTGAAAATGTTATAAAAACAAATAACTTTAATAATTTTAATATAAACTTATATCCACCACATAAAATAAATGATGAAAAATATTCATCAAGAAGAAATATAGAAAATATATTAGAGTATATTCATGGAGAATATCTTCCAAACTTCTCTTCTATATCAACTAATCTTTTATTTCACGGCAATCCTGGAAGTGGGAAAACATATTTATCTTATTGTATTGCAAAAGAAATACTAGATAAAGGATATTTAGTTGTATATAAAACATCTGATGAGCTAATTCATAATTTAAGAGAAATAAGATTTAACAATGATACAAATCTTGAATCTTTATTATTTGATTGCGATTTACTTATTATAGATGATTTAGGTGCTGAGCATTTAAATGAATTTTCTATAACAGAGTTATTTAATATACTTAACAAAAGAATTTTAAATAAGAAAAAGATGATTATATCTACTAATTTAACACTACCAGATATAATTAAAAAATATAGTGAAAGAATTTCTTCTAGATTACTTGGTGACTTTAAACTATATAAATTTTACTCAGAAGATATTAGAATTAAGTTAAATCTTCAGAAAATGAGAAATCAGATGTAGAAAGGGTTTATTAAAATCCTTTTTACATCTGATTTATTATACTTAAATTTAAATTAGCAAACAAAAAAACAAGCTTTATAAGCTTGTTTAGTTTGGCGACTCAGAAGGGGCTCGAACCCTCGACCTCCGGCGTGACAGGCCGGCACTCTAACCAGCTGAGCTACTGAGCCATATCTTATGGTGGGCACAACAGGGCTCGAACCTGTGACCCCCTGCTTGTAAGGCAGGTGCTCTCCCAGCTGAGCTATGCGCCCACAAGATAAAAAATAGCGATTGCTCACTATTAGTTATTAAATTTAATGGTGACTCCTAGGGGAATC
>DPOH01000165.1 GCA_003539755.1 Clostridium sp. | reverse complement strand
AATGGTGAAAAAATTTATAATAGTATAAGAGATATAAGAAAAAGGATTGTTTATAGAAGAGGTAATAACCTTGTAATGAAATTATTAGTTACTAATTTTGTTACAGGATGTGCAATGATTGTAAAAAAACAAATAGCTTTAAAGTCTATTCCGTTTGCAAAAACTATGGTACATGATAATTGGATTGCAGTAGTTGCAGCTTTAAATGGAAAAATTGATTATGTAGATAAACGATTAGTAAGATATAGGCAGCATAGCAATAATCAAACAGGGATATTAAAAGATGTATATGATAAAAAAACTTATTTTGATATTAAAATTATTGATATGATTGAACGATATAAAGAATTAGAATTTAAGATGTTAAACAATAAAGAAGTTATGCCATACATAACATATTGTTTAAAGTCATTGGATATCAGAAAACAATATTTCTTAAAGCCATCAATTAATGGAATAATAAATATGTTAAGATATAGCATGTACTATAAGATGTCAATATTATTAGAATTGTTTATACCAATAATGCCTGAATTTATATTTAAATTTATAATAAGACTTGCTAAAAAAGGAATTTTATAATGAGGTGGAAAAAATGATTTTAGTTACTGGAGTTAATGGCCAATTAGGATATGATGTAGTAAAAGAACTAAAAAAGAGAAACATTAAACATTTAGGAATTGGAAGACATGAACTTGACATAACTGATAAATTGCAAGTGATTAGTTATATTACCAATTTGAAACCGAGTTGTGTAATACATTGTGCAGCATATACAGCTGTTGACAAGGCAGAAGATGATTATGATAACTGTTATAAGGTTAATGTAGATGGAACTGAAAATATAGCTATAGCATGTAAAGAAATAAATGCAAAAATGATATACATATCAACTGATTATGTATTTGATGGTAAAGGGAATAATCCATTTGATATATATGATCATATAGAACCTCATTCAGTATATGGAAAAACCAAATATGAAGGTGAATTGAGGGTGAAAAAGCTATTAGATAAATATTTTATAGTAAGAATTTCTTGGGTATTTGGTATTAACGGAAATAACTTTGTTAAAACAATGTTAAGACTGGGAGAAAAAAAGGAATCATTAAATGTTGTTTATGATCAAATAGGAAGCCCTACATATACAGCAGATTTAGCACCTTTATTATGTGATATGGCAATTTCAGAAAAGTATGGAGTATATCATGCTACTAATGAAGGATTTTGTTCATGGGCTGAGTTTGCAGAAGAAATAATGAATATAGCAGGTTTAAAATGTAAAATAAATTATGTTACTACAAGTGAGTATGGTTCTAAAACAAATAGACCTTTAAATTCAAGATTATCAAAAAGTTGTTTGGTTAAGAAAGAATTTAATGTACTTCCTGGATGGAAAGATGCATTGAAAAGATTTTTTATTGAGATAAGAGGAAAATAATATGTATAAAAATTTAAATATTAGAAAAATATGCTTAATACCAATAATTTTATATATGGTAATTGGCATTGTATTTTATATAATAGGCGGACAACAGTTATACGTTGCTCCCAGCAAAAATAATGTTACTAATGAGATTACAGAAGAAGTTGTGGGTGAAATTGGAAATGGGGATACAATAGTTCAAGAGTTTACAGCTACAGAAAATATAATTAATGATGTAAAAATAAAATTTGCTACATATGAAAGGCAAAATAGTGGGGATATTTTAATTTCATTAGCAGATAAGGATAATGTTTATGCAACAAAAGAAATAAAAGCAAAAGATTTAGTGGATAACCAATATTATACATTGGAAGTTGATAAAGAAATTGATGGGATAAAGGGAAAAGAGTTATTTATAAAAATTAATGTAGAAAACATGAATGAAAATGATGCTATAACAATATGGAGTAGTAAATGTGTTGATAAATTTCCTACATATATAAATGGAGAAAAAACTAATAAAACATTAAATTTCACAGTTAATTTTGATAGAAAATTATGGCTTGGATCACATTACTTTTATATTTTTGGAAGTGGTCTTATTATTCTTGTACTTTTAATGATAAATATATATACAAAATATAAAAATAATAAAAAATCACTTATATTAGATTATATAAGTGTAGTTAAGAAGTATGAATTCTTAATAAGCAAATTAGTAGAAAGAGATTTTAAAACTAAATATAAACGATCTGTCCTAGGAATTTTGTGGAGTTTTTTGAATCCTATACTTACAATGTCAATTCAGTATATAGTATTTTCAACTTTATTTAAAAGTGATATTCCTAATTTCCCAGTGTATTTATTATCAGGGATAGTAGTGTTTAATTTCTTCACAGAAAGCTGTGGTATTGGATTAATGTCTATAGTAGGAAATGCTTCACTTATTACTAAGGTGTATGTACCTAAATATATATATCCTGTATCTAGAGTATTATCATCAACTATTAATTTAGTATTATCTTTAATACCATTATTTATGGTTATGCTAATTACTAAGACACCAATAAATAGTTCAATTATTCTTATAATATTTGCACTTTTGTGTGTAATAATCTTTAGTATTGGTATGACATTTATATTATCAGCACTAATGGTATTTTTTAGAGATACACAATTTTTGTGGAATGTAGTGATATTATTATGGACATATGCAACACCATTATTTTATCCAGAAACTATATTGCCTCAAAAATTTAGTATTATATTAAAGGTAAATCCTATGTATTATTTTATAAAATTTATAAGAGTTGTAATTTTAGATGGAGTATCACCAGAGCCAATGATGTATCTTCAATGTATTATATCAGCTTTCTTTATGCTATCAGTAGGGTGCTTTGTGTTTAAAAAGACTCAAGATAAATTTATTTTAAATATATAGGAGGATGAAATGATAAAGGTTAATAATGTTTCTATGACATATAAAATGACATATGATAAAGTTAATAGTTTAAAAGAATATATAACTAAAATTTTAAAGGGAAATTTAAAATATAAAAAATTTAATGCGTTAAACAATATAAATTTTGAAATAGAAAAGGGTGAAGTGGTTGGAATAATAGGTAGAAATGGAGCTGGAAAGAGTACTTTGTTAAAAGTTATATCAGGAATATTAAAGCCTACTACGGGAAATGTTGAGGTGTCTGGTAATATAGTACCAATGCTTGAATTAGGGTCAGGTTTTGACTATGACTTAACAGGAACCGAAAATATCTTCTTAAATGGTGCAATATTAGGATATTCTAAAAAGTTTTTGGAAAAGAAATATGATGAAATAGTAAAATTCTCAGAATTAGATAAGTTTATAGATATACCAATAAGAAATTATTCATCAGGAATGGTTATGAGATTAGCATTTTCTATAGCAACAGTTGTTAATCCTGAGATATTAATAGTAGATGAAATATTATCAGTTGGAGATGAAAATTTTCAATTAAAGAGTAAAAACAGAATGCTTGAACTTATGAGTGGAGGAACTACAGTACTGTTTGTTTCGCATAGTTTAGATCAAATAAGAGAAATGTGTAATAAGGTTATTTGGTTAGATGGTGGACAAATTAAAATGATAGGAAATACAGAAGAAGTTTGCAATTGTTATAAGCTGTAAGGAGGGATAATATATGATTTTTGATCAATATCAAAGATATAAAACTATACAAATTGTTGTAGAGAAAATAAAAAAAAACTATAATTTGGGCAAATTAAAGATATTAGAAGTTGGGTCAAATGAACAGTTAAATTTAAAAAAGTTTTTATTAAATGATTATATAACATATTCAGATATATTTATTCCTGAGAATATTGATTCAAAAGTTAATTTTATACAATTGGATGCAACCAATATGCATCAAATTAAAGATAATGAGTTTGATGTTGTTGTATCTTTAGATGTATTTGAACATATACCAAATGATAAAAGAAAGAAATTTTTACAAGAAACTAACAGGGTAGCTAAACTTGCTAGTGTTCATAGTTTTCCATTTGAAGATTTAGCTATTTCAAATGCTGAATTTAGAGCAAACGAATATTATAAGTCAATATTTTTTAAAGATCATATCTGGCTAGAAGAACATATTTCTAATGGATTACCTAATATTGAAGAGGTAAAATTATCTCTTAATGATATAAAAATTAATTATTTTATGTTTGAACATGGTAACATTTTTATTTGGGAAAATTTAATGAAAGCCTTATTTTATACATATTATAATATGGATTTAGAAGGTTATAGATCTAGAATAGATGATTTTTATGCAGAAAATATTTATAAATATGATATTGGAGAAAATAATTATAGAAAATTTCTTATTATGTCTGAAGATGTTAAATTTAATAAGGAAATAGAACAGTATATAAGAAATTTCTTTAATAGGAGTTTTTCTGAAAGAAAACTTAACTATTTAAATAGTCTAATAAATGATTTACATGTTATAAATGAATTACCAGTACATAAGGAAAAAATAAAAAATAATGTAACATCAACATTATATTTTAATAATGGTGATGGATATAGTGAAGAATTTAAAATTAGCAGTTATTATGAAATAATGAATTCTGAAGGAAAAATTAATATATATATTGAAGATATTCCACAGGATATTTTGTCAATTAGATTTGATCCAATAGAAGGTTTTGCTTGTATACTTTCAAATCTAAATGTAATAGATGGTAAAGGAAGAATTGAGTTTGTTCCTTTAAACTCAATAGAGATTGATGAATTTTATATATTTGATACTACTGATCCTCAAATAGAATTAAGGGTTTCAGGAAAGAAGAGTAGATGGTTAAAAATTGAAGCAGATATTTGTATTTTTAATAATATAGGTATAGCATCTGTTATAAATAGATTTGACAATGAAAGACAAAAGCAATTTTTAAATGTAAGTACTTTAAATGATGAAATAGATAGCTTAAATAATATTATAGATAGTTTAAATAATAATATAGGTAGTTTAAATAATAATGTAGGTAGTTTAAATAATATTATAGATAGTT
>DPOH01000063.1 GCA_003539755.1 Clostridium sp. | reverse complement strand
CTAATGAAACTAGCTTAGTTACTGCTAGTAACAACAAATACTATGTTTATAGATATGAATGAAAACTTAATAATATTGAAAATTCCGTTGTGCTTATAAGCTGGACTAAAAAGGATTTATCTGATAATCCATCATTTATTATAATTACAGATGTACTATTTGATATTAAAACTATAGTTTCATATTACAAAAAGCGATTGGATATTGAAGCTAGTTATGGATATCATAAAACTGCTCTTGGTTTTAATAAATTTCAAATAACACTCCTACTTAATAATCAAGCCATTGTATAAAAGCAGTCTTATCATTAGAATTATATCCTGCCTTTTTATAAAAATTCAATGTACTTTCTTTTTTACTTCCTGTTAAAAGCATTATCTTATAACATTTTTCATTAATAGCAATTTCTTTTGCAAAATTCAAGCACTCAGTAGCCAATCCTCTTTTTCTATATTTCTCATCCGTAACCACATTTTCAACAAAAGCATAAGATCTCTGTTCATGTGTTAAATTAGGAATAATTACACATACACATGATGATACAATCTTTCCATCTTCTTCATATACAACTATATGATGATTTTTATCATTAATAATATTATCCCACAAATCACATAACTTGCTACTTTTTTGTGGTACCTTATTATCTCCAAGCTGTGTATATAATTGCAATAATTGAATTAAATCTTCTTTTTTAGCTTCTCTTATCATAATTCCTCCTCATACTTACTTTACTCATGTAATCTACAATTAACTTTATTTTAATAATTTTCAGTACTCAACCCTCAATCCAAATTATACCATATAAGATGCTTTAAAACTAAACTTTATAAAATTGAAAAAGAAGCTATATCAAACTAAAGTTTAAAAACTCTACTTTTGATACAGCTTCTTTTTAAATTATCAATTATTCCATATATCCACCTTTCATTGGTGAAACAGCTTTCTCTGAAAATATCTTTAGTATTCCTGATTTATATTTATTTGGTCTTGGTTTCCATTTTTTTCTACGCTCTATTAGTATTTTATCTACTTCTTCTAAATCTAACTTTTTACCATTAACACCAATAATTTGTAGAATCCTTTGTTCTATATCAATTTCAATTAAATCATTTTCTTCAACTAAAGCTATTGGTCCGCCTACTGCTGCTTCTGGTGAAACATGTCCTATAGCTGGCCCTCTTGAAGCTCCTGAGAATCTTCCATCTGTTATAAGAGCAATACTTGCAGATAATTCTGGATCTGATGAAATTGCCTCTGTTGTATAGAACATTTCTGGCATTCCACTTCCCTTTGGCCCTTCATATCTTATAAATACAGCATCTCCAGGTTTGATTTTTTTAGATAATACTGCTTCAATTGCTTCTTCTTCACTATCAAATGGTCTTGCCTTTAAAATTGCTTTATGCATTTCCTTTGGTACAGCTGAATGTTTAACAACTGCTCCTTCTGGTGCTATATTACCTTTTAATATAGCAATAGCTCCATTTTTACCTATCGGAGTGTTATATGGTTTAATAATATCTTCTTTACTTAAACCAGTTTCTTTTGAATATTCATTACATTTTTCATAGAATCCATTTTTCTTTAAGTCTTCTAGATTTTCTCCTAATGTCTTCCCTGTAACCGTCATCACATCTAAATGTAATAATTCTTTAACTTCTTCCATAACTGCTGGAACTCCACCTGCATAATAGAAGTACTCTGCTGGCCACTTACCTGTTGGACGAATATTTAATAAATATGGTGCATATCTATGTATCTTATCAAAGGTTTCTGCATCTATATCGATTCCAAATTCATGAGCAATAGCTGGAATATGAAGTAATGAATTAGTTGATCCTGAAATAGCTGCATGTATTATTATTGCATTTTCAAAAGATTTAAGTGTAACTATATCTCTTGCCTTTAAATTTCTCTTAGCTAATTCAATAATTTGCTTTCCTGCTTCTATTGCCATATTTTCTAAATCTTCACATGTTGCCGGCATAACTGCACTTCCAGGAAGCATTAATCCTAATGCTTCTGCCATTATTTGCATTGTTGCAGCAGTTCCCATAAAAGAGCACGATCCAGCTGATGGACACGCATTATTTTTATAATAAGTTAATTCATCTTCAGTAATTTCTCCACGTCTTTGCATAGCACTATAAGTTCCTATTTGCTCTAATGTTAAAAGATTAGGACCTGCTTTCATTACTCCACCAGTAACAACAATTGATGGTATATTTATTCTTCCTATTGCCATTAAATGTGCTGGTACACCCTTATCACAACTAGTTATAAATACTCCTCCATCAAAAGGTGTTGCATTAGCATGAATTTCTATAAGTGATGCTATCGTATCTCGAGATGCTAATGAATAATTTATTCCATCATGACCTTGTGACATTCCATCGCATATATCTGTTGCAAAAAATCTTGATGCCCTTCCTCCCTTATCTGCTACTCCCATAGCTGCATCATTAGCTAATTTAAGTAAATGTACACTTCCTGGATGACTATCTCCAAATGTACTTTCAATTATTATTTGTGGTTTAGATAATTCCTCTGACGTATATCCCATTCCTCTACGAAGCGGATCCATTTCTGGAGCAATCTTTCTAATATCTTGACTAATCATAATATCCTCCCTTGTATAATCTAGTTGTAACATTTGGTAGAAAACTATTCAGTCTACTAGCTAATATTACGCCCTAAATAATTCTTAATATTCTTATTTATTATTTTGCCTACGTCCCCATAGGTAATCTGCATTTCATATTATAATGCATTTTTACTTTTTCCCTGTTTTTATAATTATTGATATTTTAAACGTTTTCTTTAATGTGAACTTTTTCAGAATTAATAATTTTAAAAATTCACTTGACTATTATTTGCTAGTCTATTTATATTGTATTATTTGAATATATCTCAGATAATGGAATATACAGTATGTGAGCCCATAAAATTTAATTTTATTCTTTATTTAAGTTCTGGCCAATAGCCTTTATTTGCTTTAATTAAATCATCTAAGATTTCTTTTGCTACTTTTGCACTTGGTATAGTCTTAGATAAAGTAAGGGCTTGCCATAACTTCTGATAACTTCCTTCTATCCATGCTTCAACAACTAATTTTTCTACTGCAACTTGTTGTTCCATTAATCCCTTTTGGAATCTTGGAATAATTCCTTGAACTAAAGCTTCTGGTCCATTACTTCCAACTATACATGGAATTTCAACCATAGCTGTTGGATCAAAGTTTTCTATTGCTCCTTTATTTTCAACTATTAATAACATTCTTTCATGTGTGTTGTATGCAATTGCTCTTGCTAAATCAACTATAAATGTAGCATGGGAATCTATATGGAATTCTCCACCATTTGCAGTTCCAGCTTTAATTATTGCTCTTGCTGCTCCAAATACATTCTTTTCTCTTCCATCCATTACTTCATTAGCTCTTGTATATTCCTTATTAGAATGTTCTACAACATAATCTGGATATAAATAATATTTTAAATAAGTGTTTGGTAAGAAGTTTGGATCTACTGCTATTAAATCTTTTGCTTTTTTATGAGTTTCTTGCCAGCTTGGTTCTGTATGTTGAGTATCTACTTCAATTTGATTTAAATATCCATTTTCTGAAACATAAGCTCTTAATTTAGGCATTAAATCATTTCCTTCTTTATCTCTAACACTAGTCCACCATCCAAAGTGATTTAACCCAAAATAACTAACTTCTAAATCTGCTGGAGTTAATCCAACTATTTGAGACATACGACGTAATGTTCCAACTGGCATATCACAAATATTTAATACCTTTGATTTTGGCTTTAATATACGACAGGCTTCTGCAACTATTGCTGCTGGATTAGAGTAATTTAACATCCAACAATCTGGAGAGTATTTTTCCATAAGATCTATTAATTCCATCATTCCACCTATAGAGCGCATTCCATAAGCTATTCCCCCTGGTCCACATGTTTCTTGACCTACAACACCATATTTTAGAGGAATTTTTTCATCTTTTTCACGCATTTCATACTTTCCAACACGAATATGTGCCATACAAAAATCTACATCTGTAAATGCTTCTTCTGGATCTGTTGTATATAAAAATTCTATATCAGGTGCGTTTTCCTTTAATAATATTTTTAATGCTTCACCTATTACTTCTTGGCGTTCTTTATCATTATCATATAATTTTAACTTACGTAATGGAAAACGATCTACATTATCTAGAAGCATCATTACAATACCTGGTGTAAATGTACTTCCTCCTCCTGCTATAACTACAGAAAACTTTTTATTCTTATCCATAAAATTAGCCACCTTTCCTATTACAGTTTATAAAACTCAACCATTTTATTTATTTGAATTTTGTTTTTTTGTTACTTACAAGCACATTATAGACTAGTAAATACTTATGGTAAACAGTTTCTATACTCAAAGAAACATGTTACCTTAGGTTGTAACATGTTCTCAAAATATTTGAATATTCGTAACTATCTATTCTATATTTACATAATTATTTAACACTCCAACTTCTTGATAATGTTGAATAAATATGTGCTATTTTATATATTAAAATAGGAGTGACTAATTCAGCCACTCCTTATATCATGTGTTAGTTTGCTTCTATTCCAAGATATTCATCTACGCTTTTTCTTACACCTGTAACTCTTAATCCATATATAACTTGAACATTCTCACCTTTAATTACAACACCACTTGCTAACGTTTCATTTTTTAATAAATCTTTATTTACTAATGAAGAATCTTTTACTATTAATCTTAATCTAGTGAAACAATTATCTACCTTTACTATATTGTCTGCACCACCAAGTCCTTCAACTATAACTGGTGCCAAGTTTGCTTCTTCAGATGCATTCTTTGATGCACCCTTTGTTTCTTCTGGTGCTTTATTTGACTCAATCATTGCTTCTTCTGGTGCTTTTTTTGATGCAACCTTTGCTTTATAATCACTCTTTGTATAAAGCTTAGTTTCACCTTCTTCTTCTCTTCCTGGAGTATTAAGTTTAAATTTAGCTATTACAAATTTGAATATTAAATAATATATTATGAATTGACCTATACCAACTAATATATACATTGGCCAACCTGTTTTTTCTATTCCAAGTGGAAGGTTATATAGCAAGAAATCTATTAATCCATTTGGGCCTATTGCTCTAACCCCAAAAAGATTTAATGTCACCATTCCAAGACCACTTAATACAGCATGAATTACAAATAGTACTGGTGCTACGAACATGAAGGAAAATTCAATTGGTTCTGTAACTCCTGCTAAAATAGATGTAACTGCCGCTGGAATTAAAATTGCTTTAATCTTAGTTTTGTTTTGTGGTAATGCTGTATGATACATTGCTAAACATGCACCTATTAAACCAAACATTTTTGAAAGTCCTCTAGCATCCCAAATTACTGATGGTGAAAGTTTAGATATTGTTGGATCGGCCATTTCTGCAAAGTATATATTTCTAGCTCCTTCAAAAACTTTACCACCAATTTCAGCAACTCCACCTAATGGACTATATAAGAATGGAGTGTAAACTAAGTGATGTAACCCTGTTGGAATTAATAATCTTTCTAATGTACCATATATAAATATACCAAAGTTTCCTGCATTCCTTATAAATTCTCCAAGATTATTTATTCCACCTTGTATTACTGGCCATACATAACTACATACTATTGCTAAAAGAACAGTTACTGGTATTAATATAATAAATACTAATCTTGAGCCTCCATATATTTGAAATGCGCCTTCAAATTCTTTTTCACAAAATTTATTATGAAAATATGCTACGACTACACCTAATATAATTCCTAAGAAAACTCCCATATCAAGTATTTGTACACCTAATACAGTTGTTTGACCACTCCCTCTTAAAGCATCAGCTGGTACTAGCTTTCCATTTAAACTTAAAAATATATTCATTGCATTTATAAATACTAAAAATACTAATAATGATGTGAAACCTGCTTCCGCTTTTTTCTTTTTAGCAAGCCCTACTGCCAAGCCTACACAAAATACAATCCCTAAGTTTGTTAATACAGAGACTAATGATCCTGACAACATTTTTCCTAATCCAAATACAAGATTATTCTTTAAAAACGGTAAGTACTCCGCTAATTTAGCATTAGTTAGAATATTACCTATTGCAATCATTATACCTGCTATTGGTAATATTAAAACAGGTACAAACATTCCTTTAGAAAAGTTTTGTAGTTGATTCATTATCTTTTCTTTCATTTTATTTACCTCCATATACTTTTCTGAAACCATTTACATTTTTAATTATAGTAAGTCTTATATTATCTGTATATAGATTTTGTCCTCAAAAAAACGTGTTACCTAATTAGATAACACGTTACTTAGAATTTCTATCTTTTTTCTTATAGTATTCGTATATCAATAGTTCTACCAACACTAATACCTTTGGAAAAAATGTATTAGGCATTAGATTTCTGTCATCTAGCTTATTGGCATCACCTATCTTTAAACTTATATCAGCAAGTTTGCTTATACTATTTTCGCTTTCATTTGTAAACGATATAATTTTTATGCCATGTTCTTTCCCTGTTTTTACCTTATTTAAAACCATAGGTGTTTCTCCTGATTTTGATATGACTATAATTGAACTTATAAAATCTAAATTATTTTCAAAAACACCTATTGAATCTGTTCCATTTGATAATATACACCTTTTCCCCATTACTAACAGTTTCTTGTTTATATATTCTGCTACAATTCCTGAAAATCCATTGGCATAAATAAATATGAATTTATTACTATCATCAAATAATATCTCTACAAATTCATCAATTGCTTCCTTACTATTTTCTTTAAGTAAACTCTCCATGTTTAAACTATCTAAAAACCCTCTTTCATTTAATGTATCTTCAAATTTATTTTTGGCTAATGCAGATAAATTATATTGCATTTCTAAGAACCCAGAATAACCAAGCTTTTTAGAAAGTCTCATGATAGTTGATGTTGATGTAAAGTTATTTTTAGCAATACCTCTGACACCTAATTTATTAACTTGATCTATATTGTCT
>DPOH01000245.1 GCA_003539755.1 Clostridium sp. | reverse complement strand
AATTATATTAATAAGAATTCTACTTTTAGAATACACTCAATCATTATCAGTATATACTAAAAATAAGAATTTATAAACAACTTATTAAAAATTTTTTTAAATCTTATATATTTTCTACTAACTAATACCATTTTTTTATTAATTCAAAGATTATTTTTCTAAATTTTGCTAAAATTTTATCTGTTATAATCGTAACAAAATTTCATTTATTGAACTGCTAACCTTAATTCTTTCTTCATATACCCAATTCACATCAAATTTCAAATTGAATATCTTCGAAAATGAATAATACATATTTACTTTTTGATAATATATTTCCAAATCATCAAGATTTCCATTATAACACTCAGGCTTAAACAATTCTTTTTGTTTATTTACAAATAATTCATCTGCATAATCAAGAAATGCTTCCATTAAAGCATCACTCTTAATATCAAATGGAACCTTTAGTAAATCCCATTCTATTTCTTGAGTAAGTTTATATTTTTTTATCTTTTCTAAAATATAAAGATATTCACTTATATCCATTTTTCTATAATAATCTAGCTTTTCTTCTCTAGTACTCCACAAAGCAAGCTTTTCATTTAAAGGAAGTCCTTTAATATTTAAAATAGCTTCTGATGGTCCTATAACAGCTTCTCTTATAGTAGGATCTTCAATTTCTATTTTTTCTTTTATTATAGGTGCATTACCACCAACAGAAGCAACATATCCTGTATCATATATTCCAATTCTTCCTGCTCTACCTGCTACTTGCTTAACTTCTTGAGATGTAAGCTCTCTTACTTCTTCACCATCAAATTTTCTTATTGTCATAAATATTATTCTTCTTATAGGAAGATTAACTCCCATACCTATTGCATCTGTAGTAACAAGTACTTTTGTTTTTTTATTTATAAATTCCTCATACTGCATTTTTCTTACTTCTGGTGGAAGATCTCCATATATTATACTTGCTTTTATTCCTTTTTCTGAAAGTTCTTCTGCAATTTCAAGCACTCTTTTTTTAGAAAATATAACTATTGCATCACCTTCAGAAATATCATTATAACTGAAATTTTTATCTTCCACTACAAGCGGTATACTTCTCTTATATTCTTTTATACTGTATTCATCTTTACAATCACTTATAATTTCTTCTAGTATCTCTCTGCTGTTTAAAGCTCCACATATATGAATTTCATCACATTGTAAACCTAGTAATGCTTTACTCCAGGACATTCCTCTAAATGAATCACTTATCATTTGTATTTCATCTATTACTGCAACATCATAGTGTTCTTTTAGATTTACTTTTTCAATTGTACATGAAGTATGAGTTGAGCCAGGTTTTATTATTTCTTCTTCACCAGTAAGCAAATCGCATACTATTCCTTCATTATTAAGTCGTTCATAATTCTCTAATGCCAAAATTCTAAGAGGTGATAGATAAACTCCATTCTTTGCTGTTTTCAATCTTTCTATAGCATTATGAGTCTTACCTGTATTAGTATCCCCTAAATGGATAATAAACTTTCTTTTCATAGCTCTTGCTCTAGGGTATTCATCTTTAGGATTTAATGGAAAATTATCTTCAAATTCTTTACTTATTAATTTAGGTATATGCATCTTTGTTAGAACCGTCATAAATCCTGAATTTAAAAACGAGTTATAATTTCCACGTACTACTTCATAAAAATCAAAATCTGTATTATTCTTTTTATTATAATCTTCTAACATCCTCTTAGATACATATTCCAAAAGTTCTTCATATCGTTCAACAACAGTTTCATATTCCTTAAATCCACATTCTTTTAATTCCTTTAGACTTCTAAGCTTTTTACGTATTGAACTCTCATGTTCTAAAAGCGCTCCGCTCTTTGAATGTTCTACTATCTCTTCAATATGATTTATCTGACTTTTGTACTTTTTAAATTCTCTTATTGCAGCATTTTTTTTCAAATCAAGACCTCCGTTTAATTGCCTATATCACATAAAATTATTTTGCCACTAAAATATTATTTTATAATATAAGTTTAAAATATATTTCAACTAATACAATTCCAATTATTGACTGTAATAAATCTTGCCAACTTTCCACTTTAATAACAAAATACCACCATTACAAAAGTGGCAATGATAAAAATATCAGCTATTCCTTATAATAAATAAAAATCCCAGAAAAACACTATATTCAGTTTTTCTAGGATTTAAACATAAGAACTTTTAAGGTTATCTAGCAGCAAAGTCTGCTAATATAGTCTTGTCCATTTCTTCGAACTCATATTCATCTATTTCTTTTATATTTATCCATTTCGCTTCATCATAAGATTTATCTAAAACAAATCTTCCTTTAAGATCACCAATTAATACTTTTAAACCTTCTTCTTCATTTATTTCATATTCTCTAAACTCTTCAAGGTCAAAAACTATTGTCTTTAAAATTTTATTGCATGCTTTATTTATGCATTTTTCAAAACTTTCTTTTCCTCTAAGTTTTTGATTCATTAAAGACCATTTACCTATTTCACCCTTTTTAACTTTCTTTTTTAAAACTAAAACGTTATCAAAGTCATCCTTTAAGATTAATGTGCAAGCTGTTATTTTCATCATTCAATTCTCCTTAGTTTTTAAAATTATGTTAAATCAAATACCATGTATACACATATTATATATTAAAACTATATATTTGGGAATAGTTTTTCAAAAGATGACTTTTATTTTAAAAATCCTTTTACTATCTGAACTTCTGCTTCTTCTTCTGTAAGCCCTAAAGTCATAAGCTTTATAAGTTGTTCACCAGCTATTTTCCCAATAGCCGCTTCATGAATTAGATTTGCGTCAACATTATTAGCTGCAATTTCTGGAATAGCTTTTACACATGCATTATCCATTATTATAGCATCACATTCTGTATGTCCTGCACATTTATTATTTCCATTTACTTTTGCTAAAAATATTTGGTTTGAATCATCCTTTGCCACAGATCTTGAGATAACATTTGTACTACTATTTTTTCCATTAAGTTCTACTACAAAATTAGTTTCAGCATGCTGACTTCCATGTGTAAATATTTTTTCTTTTACTATTAATATTGAATCATTACCAAGTATTGCTTTTGTTTCTCTTTTTGTAGAATCTACCCCCTTTATTTGCGTAGTCTCCATTTCCATATATCCACCATCAGAAATGTTTACTACAGTTTTAGGATTAAGTACTCTTTCTCCTGTACCTTCACCATCTCCATAGTGCTTTTCAATATACTTTACTTTTGCATTTTTACCTACATTAAAAGTATGAATCCCATCATGTTCAGATTTTTTATTTCCTCCATTATGAATTCCACAGCCAGCTACTATTGTCACATCAGCATTTTCTCCAATATAAAAATCATTATACACAAGATCTGTAAATCCTGTCTGGCTTAATATTACTGGAATATGAACACTTTCACCTTTTGTATTCTCCTTAATATAAATTTCAATTCCTGATTTATCATCCTTAGGTACAATATCTATATTAGCTGTTGTATTTCTTAATCCTACAGCTCCATTAATTCTTATATTATAAGCCCCAGTTTGCATATTATGTAGATCAGAAACTTTTTCTAATATATCTTTTTCAATATCACCAATTTTTATATTATTCATTTTTATTATTCTCCTTCAAAAATCTGCAGTTATTATCAGCTGCTGTAAGCAATTGGGGAAGCACTTTATCCTTATTTCCATGAGCTTTAATTCTTCCACCTTCTATAAGTACGATTTCATCTGCTATATTAAGTATTCTTTCTTGATGTGAAATTATTAATATAGATCCTTTATTTATATCTCTACGCATTTTTTCAAATATATTAATCATATTGTTAAAGCTCCATATATCAATTCCTGCTTCTGGTTCATCAAATAATGATAATTTTGTCTTTCTTGCAAGTATTGTTGCTATTTCAATTCTCTTAAGCTCACCACCTGAAAGGCTGTTATTCACTTCTCTATCTATATACTCCTTTGCACATAATCCAACTTCATGAAGAAATTCACATGCTTCTTTTTTAGAAAGACTACCACCTGCTGCCAAAGTAATCAAATCATTAACTGTTATTCCTTTAAACTTAACAGGCTGTTGAAATGCAAAGCTTACCCCAAGTCTTGCTCTTTGAGTAATATTTAAATCAGTTATATCCTTCCCATCTAATAAAATTTGGCCACTTGTAGGAATCTTTATGCCTGTTATTATTTTTGCTAATGTAGATTTTCCTCCTCCATTTTTTCCAGTTATTGCTATAAATTTAGAATCATCAATTACTAAATTCACATCCTTTAGAATATCTTTTTTTTCATCATCTTCCTCTACGCTAAAGCAAATATTTTTTAATTCTAACATCTATAATATGCTGTCAACCACTTCTCTTACATTCAAATTTTAACAGCCTACTCCTTTCTGTCTTCATCTCTTTATTTACATATTATAACATATTATATCATTTTTATCATTAATATTAAATAAATGAATTTTAATATTTATTCTATTATGTAACATTGTTATGTACAAATCATAATATGGTATATAAGGAGGCAGTGC
>DPOH01000011.1 GCA_003539755.1 Clostridium sp. | reverse complement strand
AAATAAATAGTTTATAACTGTAAGATCATTGTTTCCTGAGAAAGTAACAATAGCTTTTTTACCCTCATTCTTTTTTCTTATGAAATAATTTCTCGCAAGATACAGTATATCTACTGCTTCATCCTTATCCTCAATCATATACTGAGTAACCAATATTTGTCTTTTTTTATGATTATATTCACATGCTCCAAACACTCCAATACATTTGGGTTTTTTATAAACATAATGTTCTAAATCAAAAAAGATCAGTTCATCTGGATTATACTCTCTGCCTTGAGGCTTTATCATAAATTCCTCACTATATTCTTCTACATTCACCTTGTTTTCACGAATAATCACAGTACCACTCTTTCCTATACAAATTGTATATCTTCAATATCTAAATTGTATATTACATCCTTTCTCTCAACAACAACATTAATTTTATCTATTAGACTTCTATCTTTAATTACTTTCTGTAATAACTCTTTAGTAGGGTTCATACAATAGGGATGTTTCACTTTCTTAAACATAGTGTAATCTCCTGCCGTATCTCCATATGCATAACTTTCATCCAAATTAATATCGTACTTTTCAACAAAACTATTTATAGCTTTATCCTTACTAATACTATCCCACATAGGAATTACTTCTCCAGTATATTTGTTGTTCTCATCTACTACATATTTAGCACCAATATAATCAGTAAATCCATATTTTTTAGCCATCTCTGCAACAAGCTCTGATGGTGATCCAGATATTATTATCAAAGCATGACCATTATCTTTATGCCACTTTATCCTATCTCTTGTAAAGGTATATACTCTATCACCTTTTTGTTCAACTATCTTTTTAGCAATATACTCTATTCTATGATTTTCTAACCCTTTGATTGCTTCCATATAAATATCAATCATTTTTAAAAGGTAATCGTCGTAATCGCCCTGTCTTTTGTCCCACCTCATATAATCTGGCCTTACATCATTATACCATCTTTCTTGACCTATAATTTCATATTTAACCATTTTTTTAAATACTTCTGTAATTAAACCTTCTCTATAAAGAGTTCCATCTAAATCGAAAAAAGCTGCTACTCTTGACATTACCTCACATCCTCTTTTGCATTTATATTCAAATTTAATTATACTTGATTTTGTTAATACAGAAAAGATTTATGATAAAATTTAATTTGTCTTACTTATATTATATATTTTAACATTCACAATGGAACTACATACATTATAAATGATTTATTTCTTTTATATATTATAAAAAATTTCTGTATAAAATCTTATACTATATCTTATACAGAAATTATAAAAAGTAACCCTATTTATTTTTCTTAAAAACACCAATTCTCATATCTATAGTAACAGTCATAGATTCATACGATTCAAGTTTCTCTTTATTCTCTGGAGTTGATTTCCAATAATGAGGTGTCATTTTTAATAAACTTATAAGTTCTTCATTATTTAATGTTATATCAAATGTAACATTTTCTTCTCTCACATATATATTATTCTCTTTATCTGCTTCATAAACTTTTTCATTTAAATTAACTTTATCATATAAAACATCTCTAAGCTGTATTAAATGATTTGTCCTTGGTAGAACCCTTACAAAAATACCATCATCCTTAAGTACCCTATTACATTCATCTATATCTATAGGGCTAAATACAGAAAGAATACAATCTAAACTCTTATCTTCTGCTGGTATATGAAAATTATTTCCTACTGCAAGTATACATTCCTTATTAGCTTTGGCTGCATATCTTACAGCATCTTTTGATACATCCATTCCATAAAAATTAGCATCAACATTTCTTTCATCCAAGTAATTTTTTAAATTAAATAAATAATAGCCTTCTCCGCACCCTAAATCTAATAATTCATATTTTTCTTTATTTACTTTTTTATTTATATGTTCAAAAATAATCTCATTAATTTTATTGCATATAGGCATATAATAATTTCTATTTAAAAAATCAATTCTTGCAAGTACCATTTCCTTAGAATCCCCTGGATTTTTGCTTCTCTTTTGATTACTTATAAGAAGATTTACATACCCTTCCTTAGCTATATCATATGAATGATTCTTTTCACATTTATATGTCTTTCCATTTAATTCATCTTTCTTTAATATGTTTTTGCATATAGGACATACTAAAACTGTATTTTTTGATATACTCTTCATAAATTTATTAACCCCTTTCATCAATAATGTACCCAATATAGAGAAATCTTATTTCTTTTTACCTTTATCTAGTTTTTCCTCTTCTATAGAATGATCCAACCCTTCTTTTTCCACAAGTTCTTCATTCTTTGCCTTAAATTTTTCAAATATTTTATTATAGTATATTCTTACAGTAGCCATTGTAGGTGAACCTAATATCATACCAACTGGTCCAAGTATCCCCCCACCAAGTGTAACTCCAAAGATAATTGCAAGAGGACTTACTCCAACCTTTTTCCCAACAAGCTTTGGTTCTAAATACCATGCATCAAACTGTTGAAGACAAAGAAGCATTATCATAACAATTATTGAAAGTATAAGCGACGAGAATATTGTTACTGTACCAGATACTATTATACCTACTAATGGTCCAAAATAAGGTATCATATTTGTTATTCCTACTACAACCGCAAGTAATGGTGCATATGGAACTCGAAGTATTAATAATCCTACTAATGCCATTGTTCCTATTATTGCAGAATCTATGGCTTTAATTCCAACATATGTACCTATCATCTTATTATAAGTTCTAACAAAATTAATAATTCTTTCACCATTCTTCTCTTTAAAAACCATAAAGGTAACAGTTCTTACCATTTTCAATAGCTTATCCTTATCTGCTAGTACATAAATTGAAATTAAAAATCCTAAAACCACATTTACAAGATTAGATGTTAATGATACTAAATACTTTGCAGATTCTTGAAGTATATCCATAGATATATTTCCTATTTCAGCTGCTAAATCTTTAATATTCTTTAAGACCCCAGCCTGAGTAATAAGTTGATTTATTCTTTCATTCTTAATAGCCTCATTAATCCACTCTTGCGACTTAGCTATGTATATTGGTATTTCTGTAGTAATATTTATTATACTATTCACCAAACTAGGTATAGTAAAGAATAATATTATAAATATAACTCCTATAAGTATTACATACGTTATTGCTATAGATATGCCTCTACTTATGTGAAATTTCTTTTCTATAACACTCACTATAGGATTTAATACATATGCACAAATAAATGCATATATAAAAGGTGTCAAAATGCTTATTCCTTTATCTACTATATTAAAAAAATAATTATAATTGTCAATAAGCTTATATCCTACAACACCAATTAATGCGAAAATTAATATATTTCTATACTTTATATTATTATTTAGAAACACTAATATCCATCTCCTTTTATCGCATAATGATATCACATAAATAATTTATCCCAAAAAACACTTTATTTATTATTAACTGTAAATTTTAATATATAACAGAAAAAGAGGCCGCTTAATTTATAAGGGTATCCTCTTTTCTGAATTTATATTCTTTTACTACATTTTTTCTACTACATCAATTCCTAGTAATTCTAATCCATTCTTTATAACTTGAAGAGATGCTTTTACTAAGTTTAATCTTGTAGCTTTTAAATCTTCATCTTCTAGATTTAATACTGAATGAGCATTATAGAATTTATTAAATCCTTTAGCTACTTCAATTACATATCTAGTTAATATTGAAGGTTCTAACTTATCTAATGCTAAGTTAATAACATTATTGAAGTTTCCTAAAGTCTTAACAAGCTCAAATTCTTCTTTAGAAGTTAATTTGCTATAGTCAACAGTTCCTTTACATTCACCAGCTCTTGCTAAAATACTGTTACCTCTTGCATATGCATATTGAACGTATGGACCAGTTTCTCCTTCAAATGATAATATTTCTTTCCAGTCAAATACAATATCTTTTTCTCTTGAATTCTTAAGATATGTAAATATAACTGCTCCTACACCAATTTTCTTAGCCACTTCTTCTTTATTCTTTATTTCATCTTTATCTTTAATAGCTTCCATTGTCTTTTCAACAGCTTCTCTTAATAAATCATCAAGTAATACTATTGAACCATCTCTTGTTGAAAGTTTTCTATCTGCAAATTTAACTAAGCCAAATCCTACATGAACACAATCATTAGCCCAATCATGTCCAGCAAGTTCTAACACCTTAAATACTTGTTTAAAATGAAGTGCTTGTGGTGTACCAACAACATATACACACTTATAGAAATCATAAGTCTTCTTTCTATACATTGCAGCAGCTAAATCTCTTGTAGCATATATAGATGCTCCATCAGCTTTTAATACTATACAAGGAGGCATGTTATAATCTTCAAGCATTACAACTTGTGCTCCATTACTTTCTACAAGTAATCCTTTTTCCTTTAATTCATCAACAACTGCATCCATTTTATCATTGTAGAATGCTTCACCATTTAATGAATCAAATTTAACTCCTAATATATCATATACTCTTTCAAATTCCTTTAAACTTAAATCTCTAAATCTCTTCCAAAGTGCAGTAGCCTCAGGATCTCCTGTTTCTAATGCTTTGAAGTTTGCTCTCGCTTCATCTTCTAAACTAGGATCCTTTTTAGCTTCTTCATGGAATTTTACATATATTCTAAGTAACTCATCAATTGGAGCTTTTTCTAAAGCTTCTTCATCAACCCATCTATTATATGCTGATATAAGCTTACCAAATTGTGTTCCCCAGTCACCTAAGTGGTTTAATCCTATAGTATTGTATCCTTCTTTTTTGAACATCTTATATAAAGAATTACCAATAGCTGTAGTAAATAAGTGACCTACGTGGAAAGGCTTAGCTATATTAGGTGAAGAGTATTCAACACATACAGTTTTACCTTCTCCAATATTTGAACCACCGTAATTATCTCCTTCTTCTAATACTTTTTCAATTGTATTCTTTGAAAAAGTCCCTTTATCTACAAAGAAGTTTAAATATGGTCCTAGGTTTTCTATTTTTTCAAAACCTTCAGTATCCATAGCTTCCTTTAATTCTGCAGCTATCATATTAGGTGCTTTCTTCATCACCTTTGCTAATTGGAAGCATGGGAATGCATAATCCCCCATTTCTGGCTTTGGTGGAATTTCTATTAATTTTTCTATTGTTTCAATATCTAAATCCACATGACTTTTTATTAAATTTGCAACTTTTAATTTATAATCCATAGTTACCTCCTATATTTAGTTGATAATGAAAATTGACAATCTAAAATTACTAAACCAATCCTACTACTAGCAAAAATTTAATCATCTTATTTTTATCAATTAACATAAATCAATTATTTATTTTATTAATATATATTTTGTTTTAAAACAAATAAAAATTCGTCTCTTAAAATCAAGAGACGAATTATTCGCGGTACCACTCTAATTGCATAATATATTAAATATTATGCCACTTATATTTTAACGCAGATTATTATTCCTGCGGCCATCCTTACTCATTTCAGGCGGTTTCTCAGAGGCTCTCTTCCATTTAATCTATCTTATGAGGCTTACACCAAGTCCCTCACTCGCTTAAAGAATCAATTAATGTACTCTTCTCTTCATCGAATATTTCTATATTAATCTTTAACCATTATACAAAGTGCACTATTCTTTGTCAAGAAATCTTAAAACAGTCCTGCAAAAGCTGATGCAATTTTTATCATAATATTAAGCAGCCCATTAGAAGGTATAGATATTATTCTACTGCCTCCAATAACAAAAAGTACTAAAATAATCATTTGATATTGATAAAATTTTGCTTCATATTTATAAAAAACATCAGGTAATGCATCTCTTAATACATGAAACCCATCTAATCCTGGTATAGGAATCAAATTAAATAATCCTATATTTATATTTATAGAAATAGCCAAAAACAGCATACTATATAATACTCCACTTAAATTCCTCGGAAGATATTTATATATTACCCCTACATAAATTCCAAGTATTATAGAAAGCACTATTGCAACTAAGAAATTCATAACAGGTCCAGCTGAGCTTACTTTCAAATCATCTTTGTAATAATTTTTATATGCTGACGGATTAGTCTGTACAGGCTTTGCCCATCCAAATCTAAAAATTATAACTGCTAAAAACCCCATGGGATCTATATGTACTAAAGGATTTAATGTAAGTCTTCCTTGAAATCTTGGTGTTTTATCTCCTAATCTATCTGCCACAAGTGCATGTGCATATTCATGGAATGTAAAAGCTATAAGCATTCCTGGTATCATCAAGATTATATTCAACAAATAATCCATTTACCTTCTCCTTTTCTATTTTTATTCTATAAGTAGAGAACCAAAGTATTTTACAATATTTTTTACTTTCCAGTATTATCAGACATATTTAATTCCTTGTATGATAATTTACCTTTATTATCTACTGTAGCAATAAAATCTTCTTTAATAGCAAGAAGCTTTCCATCATAAGGCAATTCCTGTCCTGTAGTAAGATTTTTTACAACTCCTACAAGATTATCATTAATAAGTATCTGGCTCTTATCACTAAAATAAATATCATTTCTATTTACAACAGCCTCAAGATTTATTGTTGACCACTTTGATGTATCAGTATCAACTTTACCATATATTATACTTGAAATTTTATCTCCATTTAATTCCCCTATGTAAATAACATCTTCTCTATCTATACCTAGAAGTGTAAGATTCTTATTTGAATTAAATACGACTTCTTTGTTAGGACTTGTAACATAAAACTTGTTATTAACTTCATCCTCATATACAAGTCTGTCTTCATGAGGTATAACCTGCATATTTCCAAGAACATTTGCTTGAAGTTGTACTTTTGTAATATCATTATTTATATCTATTCTATATACATTACTCTTTAATCCACCCTTATATACGTCTATATAATAAACACCTGTTATAGTAGATTCACTTATCTTTTTAACTTCCATATCTTTTTGATAATTACATATAGTATTAACATAAGTAACAGATGAGTCCTTAGGATTATATGTAATAAGCTGAATTACGCTTTCTCCATTTTTCTCAATTTTTTCAGCTATAATTATTCTGTCTCTATCCGAAAGCCATTTATGATATAAAATAGTTCCCTTATCATCTGTCTTTATTTCACTTCTTGTTCCTGTTTTAGTTTGTTCTAAATATAAAGTATCATTTTCATAATAAGTTAGGTACTTACCATTATATGATATATTGATATTTTCAGCGCCTGAAGGAATATACGCATTTATATCTTTGGTATTTTCCTTATCTATATCTATTTTATTACTCGAAAAATTTGATGAATGTTTAAAAATAAAATTATCTAAAATAAATAATCCACCGATTTGCAGTATTATAGATAACATTGCCCAGGCAATTATCTTTCTATACCATTTCATAATGTACTTCCTCACCTTTCAGATTTATTTAACAATAACTGCCGTTGGGATAGTTCTTTCACCCATACTATATGATGGTGTATTTCTGACCTCACCATTATAATATAATGTTGTTGATTTACCACCATCTAGATTAAGTGCATTAACCGCACCAAGTTTATATATAACTTCTTGTGATTCCTTTAAAGTAGCACCAAGACTGCTAACTCCTCTTCCATCAATAACAAGCAGGATAATCGCACCATCCTGTCTCTGACCAATAACTGTTCTAGGAGCGATTCCCCAGCCTCCATCACCAGACATAGGTGTCATTTTACCATTTATAACAAGTGCAGGTCCAAAACTTAAAGCTTCTTGTATATCCATGTTCTTAAGCTCATCTACTGAATATTTTCCAACTACCATAACACCTTTTTTAGTGATACCAAATAAATCTGTTTTATTTCCAGCACCTAAATCATCATGGATAACTTCTCCACCAGTCATAATTACACCACTAGGGAACCCTCCATTTCCTGTCCATTGAGCATTAGACGATTGGTCTGTAAATGCTCCACCATTTATAGCTGCAATTGCATTATTATTTTCTGCAATTTGAGATGTTGTTTCACCTTCAACATTAAGCTTTGAAGTATATCCCACCTTAACTCTTGTAGGATCTTTTATAACTAAATAATATCCATTAAACTTAGGATTATCTGTTAATTCATAAAATTCAATTGTTTCATCTTTTATTGTTGGTATTTTTATCTCAGATACATTTGTTGTTTCATCACTTCCATCTGCAGTATCATCATTAGTCCCTAAAATTTTAGCTATTTTTTCATCCGACAAAAACCATGTAGCAAGATATTGATGGCTCATAGATGTCATTGCAGCTCCAACAAATGTACTTTTAGCATTTTCAAATGGTCCATATAACAACATAAATGGCGCAGTACACATAGTAAATGCAATTTCAAAAGCTAAAAATGCAATTAATGTCTTTCTTGCCATACCCTTTTTTCCTCTTTTAATCTTTTTTTTATGTTTTTGCTTTATATTTTTACGCTTTTCATTCTTATTCATTACATTATCCTCTCTAGGAATGTCTTAAATTCGCTAACTTTTATAAATATACCAAGTCTAATTATATAGTATTTAAATTGAAAACACAATATTTTCAAATTTTATGCAGAAAATACTATTTTATTATCAACACTCCAACAATTGTTTTTTATTATTAAGTGCTATTTTAAAATAAATTTTATACATATAGTATTATTTTATAAAATCACCATTATTATGCTATAATTCATTTAGGCGGTGAGAATTATGGAAGAAAAAATTATAAATATACTAAAATCATCAAATGACTATGTTTCTGGTGAATATTTAAGTAATGAATTGAATGTATCCCGTACATCAGTATGGAAACACATAAAAAAACTAAAATCAAAAGGATATAAAATTGAAGGAATCTCAAACAAAGGCTATAAACTCATACAATCCCCAGATAAACTCACAGAAGTAGAATTACAACCTCTTCTCAAAACTCATAAAATAGGACGAACTGTTTATCATTTTGATAATATAGATTCTACCAATATAAAAGCTAAAGAACTTGCAAAAAATAGTGCTCCTGATGGAAGTATAGTAATAGCAGAAGAACAAACCCTTGGAACCGGACGTTTTAACAGAAAATGGGTTTCTCCTAAAGGAGGTATTTGGTTTTCCTTATTATTAAAACCTTCTGTGCCACCATCTGAAGCACCTAAGATTACACAAATAGCTGGTGCGGCTGTTTATAAAACATTGGAATCCATAAATATTCCTTCAACAATAAAATGGCCCAATGATATACTTGTTAACAATAAAAAAGCATGTGGTATCCTTGCAGAGATGAAATGTGATATGGAAACAGTCCATTATTTAATTCTTGGTATAGGCATAAATGTAAATTTAGATAAAAATGATTTTGATATCAGTATCAGAGACACAGCAACTTCATTGAAAATCGAATATGGAAAATTATTTTCTAAAAAGCGTTTATTAGCTGATTTTCTTTTTAATTTTGAAAGTTTATACAATGATTTTTTAAACGGATTAGATTTATCAAAAACCGTTGATATATGTAGAAATCACTCTAATATTTGGAATAAAAAAGCAAAGCTAATCACTTATAACAAAGAAGAAATAGTAACGTGTATTTCTCTTTCTGATGCAGGAGATCTTATAGTTAGAGATGAAAATGGAAACGAAAAGGCTGTCCTCTCTGGAGAAATAAGTTTTAAATCTCTAGTATAAAAACAATAAAAAATAAGACTTAGAACCTCTATAATTTATATTCCTAAGCCTTATTTTTTATATTTTTTATCAAGATAACTATATAATTTTAAATATAACTATAATATTATCCTTACAATAATTTAATATCATGTTCTTCACATATCTTTAAGTTTTTATCATCCCATACTGAAGACTGTACTTCTCCTATATGAGCTTTTCTCAATAGATACATACATATTCTTGACTGACCTATTCCCCCACCTATAGTATATGGTAATTCACCATTTAAAAGCATTTTGTGGAATGGTAGTTCTCTTCTATCATCACACTTTGCAATAGTAAGCTGTTTATCTAGAGCTTTTTCATCAACTCTAATTCCCATTGACGAAACCTCAAAAGCTCTTTCAAGTAATGGATAATAGAATATAATATCTCCATTCAATGTCCAATCATCATAATCTGGTGATCTTCCATCATGCTTTTTACCTGATCTTAATGTTCCTCCAATCTGCATTATAAATACAGCACCTTTTTCTTTTGCAATAAGATCTTCTCTTTCCTTAGGAGTTTTATCTGGATACATATCTTCTAATTGTTGTGTTGTTACAAAGAAAATATCTTCTGGTAAAAACTCTTCCTCATGTATCAATTCATTACATACAAAGCTTTCTACTGATTTAAAGACTTCATAAATCTTTTTTACTACAGATTCTAAAGTTTCAATATTTCTTTCGCTCTTATCAATTATTTTTTCCCAGTCCCATTGATCTACATATATAGAATGAATATTATCAAGTTCTTCATCTCTTCTTATAGCATTCATATCTGTATATAAGCCTTCACCTTTTTTAAATCCATATCTATAAAGACTATATCTC
The DNA here is from genome assembly GCA_003539755.1 of Clostridium sp. Lineage (GTDB taxonomy): Bacteria > Bacillota > Clostridia > Clostridiales > Clostridiaceae > Clostridium. The sequence continues at coordinate 310 of DPOH01000011.1, read as the reverse complement.
TTCCATTTTGCTAAAGAGTGTACTATTTGAACTTCTTTTCCCGACTCAAGTAAATCAAAACTTACCGGTCTTTCAACACCATTTAAATCATCATTAACTCCTGTACTTGGTTCTACAAACAAAGGTGCTGAAACTCTGACTAAATTCAATTTATCAGCCAAAGCTCTTTCAAACATATCTTTCACTTTTTTAATTTGAATTTCTGTTTCAATTAGTGAGTATTTAGATTTATAATTTTTTGGAATAACTACGCCATCAATATTCATTTTTTTGCCCCCCAAATTTTATTTATAACTGACCTATATTTATA
>DPOH01000269.1 GCA_003539755.1 Clostridium sp. | reverse complement strand
TAACTGCTAATGCGACAGCCCCGTTTATTTTTTGGTATTTTAACTATTAAATTATAGATAGAATATTTATTTGCATTATTATATTTAAAATTAATAAAAAGAGTGGCTTAATAATTTTTCTAACGATTCAGACTGAAGTGTTAGAAATGGCATTTTACTAAATATAAATGAACTTTTACCAGCAAGATCTGAATTAAGTAGGTGGCGGAAATACTTAGTATCATTAAATAAATCTATAAAGAAATAAGGTTTAGTACTTCTAAAAGTATTAATTTTTTCATTTAGAGTATTTCGTTCTTTGCTTGTAAGGCTAGCATTTAATGGGGCATTTGAACAGAAAGAGTTAGAATATATACTAAATTTTGAACCATTAAAAATTAATGAATCTACAAATTGATCAGATGTAACAGTTGATAGATTATTGGAATTTACAGCAGTTAAAGTTCCAAAAGGGATTCCTTTTGATTTTAAGAGATGCATTCCAGTTATAATTTTATTGTAAGTTCCATTTCCATAGTTAGAATCTACATTTAGTTCATTATTTAGTTCATTATTTCCTAGTGAAATTATTGGAACTACATTTCCACTTTTGAGTAGTCTTGTTGAATTTTTTTCAGTAAATAGTGTTCCATTTGTTACTGGAGTAAATATAATATTTTTATTGTTTTCAAATATATCTAGCATGAAATCTAGTAAGAATGGTTCACCGCCAATTAAAATTACAGAATTAATTTCTAATTTATGAATGTTTTTTATAACTTTATCAAAATCATTATAAGTCAAAGGATTATTTTTGCTATTACATATATTACAATTTAAGCAGCTTAGATTACATGTATTATTAGAGTTTAATATAGCAGATACAGGAAGATATTTTACATCATTGTCTGAGGAAGAAGTATTTTTATTCATTAAATTCATGAAAATAGTTCTTTTGATTTGGGGATTTATATCCATTAATGAATTATCCACATATGTTTTAACTGATGGTATCTGCTCATAATACTTTTCAAAATCAGATAGTATCTTCTGTGTAGCAGAATCTTTGGCAAGAGTTTTTGAAAGCTTAAAAATTTTTGGAATATTTTTTTCGGGGTTATTTTCTAGAAGAGTACATATTGAATTTATCAAAGCTTTTTTTGCTCTATTCTCAAAGGACATCTTTAATTTCATACTTAACATCACCTTCAATAAATATTATTAAAATAGAAAACTAATATATATCTATGTAAATATATGGTGATTAATTCAAGATATATTGGATAAAGAAAAATACTTTCTTTTAAGCATTAATCATATAAATATAAAAAGAATAGTATAAATAAAAGTACCATAATAAAAAGAAGGGAGCATTTTATGAAAGCTGTTGTTGATATTTTTTCGGGTTTTTTAGGTGCTGGAAAAACAATGCTTATAAAAAAGTTACTTAGTGAAAATGCATATAGTGAAAATACTGTTATTATTGAAAATGAATTTGGAGAAGTAGGAATTGATGGTGAGATATTAAAAGAAGCAAATATAAATATTAAGGAAATAAACTCAGGCTGTATATGTTGTCAGGTTTCCGGTAATTTTGGAGATGCAGTTATGGAAGTAATAAAGAAGTATGAGCCTGAAAATATAATAATAGAGCCATCAGGTGTAGCTAAATTAAGTGAGATATTAAAAATACTAGAAGGAATAAAATTTCAGCATATGCTTGAAATACGAAATATATTTACTTTAATAGATATACAAAACTATGATATATATTTAGAAAATTTTAATTAGTTTTATGAAAATCAGATAAAAAATGCAAATAAAATAGTAATAAGTAGAACACAGTATTGTGATGAAAAGAAAATTAATAGGACAGTAGAGTCATTAAGAAATATAAATAAAAAATCAGAAATAATATATAAGCCATGGGACCAATTAAATTATAAGGATTTTTTTGGAAGCAATAGTGTAAAGGTAAATAAAAAGAATATTAGCTTTGGGAAATTTGGAAGTATGATTAATAGGACTGCACATCTTAAAAAAGAAGTAAATCATCATGCAGATGACATATTTGAAAGTTATCCAATAGATTTGGTAAATGATTTAGATTTAGAAGACTTAAAGAAGAAATTTATCTATATAGCTGATAAAGAAAAGTATGGGAATATAATACGTGTAAAGGGTGTTATGAAAGATCCAAGTGGAGTGTATTTTCAATTTGATTATGTTCCCAATGAATTTAAAGCAAGAAAAATTAAATGGTCTAATAAGAAAGTTGTATCAATAATAGGAAGTAATTTAAATAAAAGAGAATTAGAAAAATTATTTTTATAAGTGATATTTTTAGTTTTTGATGGGGGGCATTGCATGAAAATTGATATTGAAATAGTAACAGGATTTTTAGGAGCAGGCAAAACATCATTTATTAATTCACTGCTAAAGGAGAGCCAGGTTGAAGGTGAAAAGATAATAGTATTTCAACTTGAGAATGGAAAGATACAATTATGTGAAAGTAATGATAAAAATTACCCTGTTAAATGTTTAAGGCTTAAAAATATTGAGGATTTGAAGTGTGATATTTTGAATGAAATATCATGTTATAAGCCTAATCGAATAATTATAGAATATAATGGAACTTTTTATATGGATGAACTCATCAAAATATTAAAGGATAAAAAGTATCGAGAATTTGTCAGAATATCTACTATTTTTTTTGTTGCAGATGGAAAAAGCTTAAATGAATATATAAATAATATAGGAAATTTTATAATCCCATTTATAAGAAGTGCTGATATGATTGTTGTTAACAATACTGAATGTTGTAATGAGAAAGTTATAGAAGAAGAAATAAAGAAAATAAAAAGTATGAATCCTAAGGCGTTTATATTAAAGGTCAATAACAAATATGCATTAAACTCAAAATTAAAAGAAGCAAAAGTATTAGATAATGGATATTTAAAAAAACTTAAGGTGAGAATGATGAATTCTAAAAAAATCTAAGAAAAGAGGGGAAACATATGAGGGGTAGTAGTGCTATTTTTGCAGCTTTAGCATTAGGGATAATTGCTTATTTAATGTATGTGTGTAAGACTATGGGCCTAGATATGGTTGCAAAGGAAGTTGGCGACTTTTCAATAATATTTATTAGCATTATTCTTGATTCTATTCCTTTTATAATTATAGGTTCCATAGTATCTGCTGTAATACAATTATTCATTTCAGAAGAATTTATTGAAAAAATAATACCTAAGAATAGTATGATTGGATATATTGGTGCAGCACTTATAGGTATTATTTTTCCAGTATGTGAATGTGCAATAGTTCCTATAACAAGAAGACTTATAAAAAAGGGAGTTCCTGTTGGCTTAGGCATAACTTTTATGCTCAGTGTACCAATAGTTAATCCTGTAGTAATAATGTCAACATATTATGCTTTTTATGATAAACAGTCTATGGTTTTGATAAGAACAATAGGTGGATTTGCATGTGCAATAATAATAGGTATTATTGTAAATGCAATTCAAGGAAATGAAGAATGTTTGGCAAACGGTTTTCTTACTGATGATTACTATTGTTCATGTGGATGCAATTCTATAGTAGATTGTGATAATAAGCTTATTGCTTTAATTGAAAATACAAATAGAGAATTTATGGATATAACAAGATATTTGATTTTAGGTGCAGCGCTTTCAAGTATGTTTCAAATTGCAGAATCAAAAGTAGCATTTACATTTATAACTGAAAATAAAGTACTTGCCATAGTATTTATGATGTTCTTAGGGTTTGCATTATCTTTATGTTCTGAAGCAGATGCCTTTGTTGGAAAAAGCTTTCTTGAAACATATTCATTCAGTGGAGTAGTAGGATTTTTATTAATTGGACCTATGCTTGATTTAAAGAATTTAATTATGCTTACTGGTGCTTTTAAAAAGGAATTTATATCTAAACTCAGCTTTGTGACATTGGGAGTAGTATTTATTGTCTCATGTATATTTATGATATGTGGAGTATAAATATAATGTCTTAAATGTTAAATTGATAAGGAAGGTGAGTTTAAGAAGTGAGAAAATTTAATTTAGAGGAACTTATATGGCTTCTTGTTTTAATATGTATAGATATTGGGATAATTTATTTGATTAACAGTGATAAGATAAGTTTCTATATAGGCAGTAAGATGATTAAATATATGTACATGACAATTTTTTTATTATTTATATTAAGTATATTTCAAATACCAAATATTTTTACTCCAAAGGGAAATGGAAGTGTTTTTAATAAAGTTTTGCCTATAATTCTAGCTTTAATAATAGGTGTTATATCAGTTAAAGCTCAGCAGTCATTCAGACATAATGAACTTTATGATAATATTATAAATAATTTTGAAGAGAGTCATGAACATGAATTTCAGTTAAGTAAAAAAGAAATTAGTGAGTATATTGAAGGTGGAAATATAGTCATAACTGATGATAATTTAGAAATACTTATAGATATGAGAAAGAATTTAGATAATTATATAGGCAAAAATATGGAATTCAAAGGATTTGTATGTAGAGATAGTCTTTTAGGTGAGAATATGTTTATGGTAGGACGTGTACAGACAACTTGTTGTGCAGCAGATTCTAGAGTTATGGGGATACTTGCAGAATATAAAAACTCCAAAGTACTTAATGAAAATGATTGGGTAAATATAAAGGGCAGCATAAGTTATACAATAGTAAATGATGATGATGGAGTAAGTCATAGAGTTCCTATAGTACAAATAGCCAGCTTAGAAAAATTAGAGAATAAAGATAGAAAATGACTAGCTATGGATGAGTAGTAATACTATTCTTCCATGGCTATTTTTTAGATTATCTAGGGAATCATATGCTAATAATTAATAATTATTTGGAGAAGATATTTTTATAATATAAAAATCTAAATATGAATTTCTAAAGGAGGAATTATAAATGAATTTTCCAATATCATTTCCAGAACAAATGCAGAATGTACAGCCAGGTATGGAATATGAAATGAATCCAAGACCAATATTTAATGATCCTATATACAATAAAAAAGAAGATATGTTAAAAGATAAGGTCGCAGTAATTACAGGGGGAGATAGTGGAATAGGAAGAGCTGTATCTGTGGCTTATGCAAATCAAGGAGCAGATGTAATAATTATTTATTATAATGAACATAAGGATGCAGAAGAAACAAAAAAAATAGTTGATGAAACAGGCAGAAAGTGTACTTTAATATATGGGGATATAAGTGATGAAGAGTTCTGTAAGTCTGCAATAGAAAAAGTAATAAGTGAATATGGAAAAATAGATATACTTGTTAACAATGCTGCAGTACAGTATGAATGCACTGATATAAAACAACTTAAAAGTGAGCAATTTGATAAGACTTTTAAAATAAATGTTTATGGAGCTTTTTATATGACTAAAGCTGCAATGAATCATCTAAAAAGTGGAGGATGCATTATAAATACAACATCAATAGTTGCATTTAAGGGAAACGAAACATTAATAGATTATTCTATGACAAAAGGAGCACTTGAAGTATTTACAAGATCTCTTTCTATGGCTTTATGTAAGGGAAAAACAGGAATAAGAGTAAATGCTGTTGCACCAGGTCCAATATGGACTCCTCTTATAGTATCAAGTTTTGATAAAACTAAAGTAAGTAAATTTGGAAGTGATACTCCAATGGGAAGAGCTGGCCAGCCAGTTGAGTGTGCAGGAGCGTATGTATTCTTGGCAAGTGATAATGCAAGTTTTATAAGTGGCCAGACTATACATGTGAATGGAGGAAATATAGTAAATTCATGAATTAACCTAAAAAAGAATAAAAATTCCTACAAAACAATGAAAAATCTAATAAAGATTGCTTAAATTGAAATAAAGTAAGAAGAAAATAAAGGAGCTAAGTGCAGAACATTTAGCTCTATTTTAGTGAGAATTTTTATATAGTAAAAATATTGAATTAATTTCACTATTATGTGATAGATATTGTAAATAATTCAAAGTATAATAATATATAGATTGTAAAATAAAGGAGTTAATATGATGGGGGAAATAATGTTACCTTTAATGCTGATATTAGATTTATTTGGAATTATATATGTTTATCAATTAGTAAGAAAGTATGCTAATAAAGTGATCGAAAAGAAGAGGCAACAACAATTTTTGAAAGAAAATGAAACTACAATTGAGGAATTTAAAACTAAGATATCAGATGATTTTAAGCTTGAAAGTGAAGTTTTATGCGATAAAATACTAAAAAAGCTTGGATAACTGGTGTATGGTATTACATGGATGGTAATAGCATTATGAAAACAGGATGGATAAACGATAATAGCACATGTTATTATACTGATAACAGTGGTGCAATGAAGAATGGATGGTTAAATTATAATGGAAACTGGTATTATTTAAAATCATATGGAACTATGGCTACTGGTTGGTTAGTATATGGGATATTCTATATTAGAAAATGCTATACCAAATCCATACTTTCCATCTGATGTAAGTAGCCCATATTCAGTTGGTAATTATCCTTATGATAAACACCCATGGAATTATGCAAGAGCATGTCCTGATGGGCAAGTAAGTGGGATAATGTTGATGAGATAAGACCTGATTACTTTCAAGTTAAAATACAAACAATAACTAAGTTATTAGACCAAGAGCCAAGTATGAGAGCAGTTAGTTAAGATCCTTACTATTCGGCTGAAAGGTTATAACTAAGAACAGATGGTACAGTAGAATCAGGAGTTTTCGTAGGTTCAAGAGGTAATGGTTAATACTATAGAACTGTTACAGTTAAAACACCAAAACAATATAGAACAAATCTTAGAATAACTGAAATGGTTTTATATGAATCTGTTAGGCATGAATTTTCAATATTTCTTGGTGAATATAATCTATTCATATATCCATAAATTATGATTTTTAATAATGTTATTTTAAAAGGAGCTGGGCACTAATTATTTAGTACGACAGCCTCTTTTACACTTAGTTTATTTAACTTCAATTTCTAATGTACCATTATCATCAATTTTATTAATAACTACATTAGACTTTCCAATAGAACCTTTTTCTAAGTATCCTACTACATATTCTTCATAGGAATTACCTTTGTTATCTTTGTATGTTAAAATTACAGCATTTTCACCTCGAATATTATTAGTATCAATATTATATTCAAATGATTCTTTTGGTTCTATTTGTGAAATAGTTGTTAAAGTATTACCATCGTAATATTTTAACTCTAAATTTTCAATAGTTTTATTAGTATTATTCTTAATAGAAATTTTATATCCACTACTAAAACTAAATTTGAAAA
>DPOH01000066.1 GCA_003539755.1 Clostridium sp. | reverse complement strand
ATATAACAGTTTATATTAACCATTGAGAATTTGTACTAACAATGGTATAATTGTCAGAGAAAAATTGAATGGAGGGCTTTATTAATGAAGCACATAAAAACAATCAACAAAACAAACATAAAAAACAGCTTATGCAAACCAGGATGCAAAGAATGCGCAAACTCTTGTCAATCAGCTTGTAAGACATCTTGCACAGTTGCAAACTTAGAATGCGAAAATAACTAGTAAAATTTGAAGCAGTAACTAAGCGTTACTGCTTTAATTTAATGTATAATTGGCAATGGACAATTTAACTATGATGGATATGATTGTCTATTGTCAATTGTATATTTACAATTGTTATATTTATTAGGAGGAGTTTAAAATGGCGTTAATACATAAATTTAAACAAGGCGGAAACTTTTTTGTTTTAGATGTTAATACTGGTGCAGTACACGTTGTAGATGAATTAGTTTATGATATATTAGATGATAATAAGTTAGAATCTAAATTAGAAATTTTAGATAGACTTAAAGGTAAGTATAATGAAGAAGAACTTTCTGAAGCTTATGATGAAATTCAAGAATTAGCTGAAGATGGAATTCTTTATTCAGAAGATCAATATGAAGAAATAGCACATAGCTCTATGGATGATAGAGATTATATAAAAGCAATATGCTTAAATGTAATTCATGGATGTAACTTAAGATGTAAGTACTGCTTTGCAGATGAAGGTGAATACCATGGTCATGGCGGAGTTATGAGTGTTGAAACTGCTAAAAGAGCAATTGACTATGTTATAAAGAGAAGTGGTCCTAGAAAGAATATTGAAATTGACTTATTTGGTGGAGAACCTACTTTAATAATGGATAAGATTAAAGAAATAATTCAATATGCAAGAGATAACGAAGAAAAATGGGGTAAGAGAATTAGATTTACTATGACTACAAATGCTACTCTTTTAACTCCAGAAATGATGGATTATATGGATAAAGAAATGGGAAATATAATCTTATCTCTTGATGGAAGAAAAGATGTTAATGATAACGTAAGAATTAAGATTGATAAGAGTGGTTCTTATGATGATATAGTTCCAAACATAAAGGAAATGATAAAGAGAAGAACTCCAGGAAAGACTTATTATGTAAGAGGAACATTTACTAGAGATAATACAGATTTCTACAATGACGTAATGGCTATGGTAGATGAAGGATTCAGAGAATTATCAATTGAACCAGTTGTATTACCAGATGAAAGCCCACTTTCATTAAGAGAAGAAGATCTTGAAACTATTTTCGATAACTACGATAAGTTATATGAAGAAATGGCTAGAAGAAAGAAAGAAGGAGATGAATTCAAATTCTATCACTTCAACATAGATCTTCAAGGTGGACCATGTGTTTATAAGAGAATTTCAGGATGTGGAGCAGGATTTGAATATGTTGCAATAACTCCACAAGGTGAAGTATATCCATGTCACCAATTTGTTGGTAAAGAAGAATATAAATTAGGTGATATTTATGAAGATACTTATAATAGTGAATTAGCTAAGACATTCAAGAAGGCTCATATATATAACAAGCCTAAATGTAGAGAATGTTGGGCAAGATTCTACTGTAGTGGTGGATGCCAAGCTAACAACGTAAACTTCAATGGAGATATGAACATACCATATGAAATTGGATGTAAGATGCAAAAGAAGAGAATTGAATGTGCAATAGCATTAAAGGCTGTAGAATAGTAAAATCTTAAGAATATATATAAGACGGTAATGTAAGAAATTATGTTATCGTCTTTTTGTTGCATGGAAATAGTATCATTTAATTAGAAAAGAAAAAGAGATTTTTGAAATGTACTTAAAATTAGCGTTCTATCTATGTTCATAAATTATCATGGATATAAATGGAACGCTTTTTTGTGATAAGATTATAATTGTAGTAAATATGGACTGTCATTTTATAATTTAAAATTAAGTAATATAATTTAGTAGTATAAAGAGATTGATATTTAAGATAAGGAGCATTGATTTGAAGCAGGGATTTTTAAAAAATAATTTAAAAGTTATATATGAACATAGAGAAGGGGATCTTTCATCTATATGTATAAGCTTTAATGCTGGTGCAGGAGCCGAAAAAGAAGATGATAAGATGGGGACTGCCCATGCAGTTGAACATATGGTATATAAGGGAACTAAAAAGAGAAGTGAAGCTAAGATAAATGAAGAACTTAGTAATATATTTGGATTTCAAAATGCTATGACTAATTATCCATATGCTATATATTATGGAACATTACTAAGTGAAGATTTTGAAAAGGGAATTGAAATCTTCTCTGATGTATTAATAAATCCATCCTTTGATGAAAATGGATTCAAAGAAGAAATGAGCGTAATAAAAGAAGAATTAAATGAATGGGATGAGGATTTAGAGCAGTACTGTGAAGATAAGCTATTTATGAATTCATTTGATAAAAGAAGAATTAAGTATCCAATAATAGGTGTTCATGAAGATTTAGATAGTATGACATTAGAACATATTAAAAAATTCTATAAAGAAAATTATTTCCCGGAAAATGCAGTTATTACAGTAGTTACATCATTAAGCTATGATAAAGTTATGGAAATATGCAAAAAGTATTTTGGTGAATGGAAGTCTGAAAAGAATGTCAAAAATAATGTTTTAGATAAGTATGAACTTCCTAAAAATAAAATCTTTTATGATGAAAAAAAGGATTCAAAAACATGCAAGATACAAGCTGTATTTCCAATAGATAAGTTAAATGAAAGGGAAATGAAAAGTTTAAGAATCTTTAATCAATTTTTTGGAGAAGGGGTAAACAGTGTATTATATGATAATCTTAGAACTAAGAATGGATTAGTATATGATGTACTTACTAGAGTAGCTTATGAAAATTATATTAAACTATATAAAATTACTTTTACTACTTCAAAGGAAAATATAGATAAAACATTAGATATATTAAAGAAATGCATAACCGGTCTTGAAGAATATAAAAAACAATTTAATGAAGAGTTCAAAAGCAAGCTTATTAAGAGCTTTAAACTTAAGAGATTGTTTAGGGAAGAACAAAGCATAGTCATGGCAAAAGAATTATCTACTTATGACACCATGTTCAACAGTGGACAGCTATATTTAGATGAAATAAATGATTTAGATGCTTTGACTATAGAAAAAATTTTTGAAACAGCAGAAAAGGTATTATCAAATTGTTCTATACAAGTAATAAATTAAAAGAAAAGGAGAAAAAATGAAAGCACCATTATTAGAAGAACTTATTAAATATCATAATAAAAAAAATTTAATATTATCAATGCCAGGCAATAAATGTGGACGTACATATTACATTGATGAACTTGGCAGAGAATTTATGAATAACATGGGGAGGATGGATATAACAGAAGTCGATAACTTAGATAATCTTCATGCTCCAGAAGGTGTAATAAAAGAAGCACAGGGGATGCTTGCAAAGATTTATAATGCTAAAAAGGCTTATTTTTTAGTTAATGGAAGTTCAGGTGGGAATCTTGCAGCTATTTTTTCAGCATTTAATGAAGGTGATGAAGTTGTTGTTGAAAGAAACTGTCATAAATCTATTTATAATGGATTAATTCTTAGAAAGCTTAAGGTAACATACATAGAGCCAGTTATAGATGAAAAGAATGGAGTATTTCTTCCTCCAGATAAAAATAAAATATATGAAGCTATAAATAAAGCTAATAATCCTAAAGGAATAATACTTACTTATCCTAATTATTTTGGAATTACATATGATATAGAAGATGTAATAGAGGATTTGAAAAATAGAGGAATGAAAGTAATTGTAGATAGTGCTCATGGCGCTCATTATGGAGCAAGTGACAGGTTGCCTAAGAGTGTTTCTAGTATGGCTGATTATGTTGTATTAAGTGCGCATAAAACATTGCCATCATTGACTCAGGGATCATATCTTATGGTTAATGATGATAATGAACATGCAGAATTTTATATAAAAGCATTTATGAGTACATCCCCATCATATTTGATAATGGCATCTTTAGATTATGCAAGACATTATTTAGATGAGTATGGCCATGATGAATATGAAAGGCTTATAAATGATGCTGAAGTTTGGAGGGAAAGAATAAATAGTCTTAAAAAAGTAAAAGTATTATCTAGAGAAATGCTTGAGGCTGAAGATAAGGAAAAGTATGGAATAGACTTAAGCAGATATGTTTTAATTGTTCCAGATGGATACAGTGGTCATAAACTTCAAGATTTTATGAGCGAAATGAAAATACAATGTGAGATGAGTTTTGCAAGAGGTATAGTACTTATATTATCTCCAGTAAATAAGGAAGAGGATTTCTTAAAGATTTATGAGGCAATAAAACAATTAGACATGAGTACACTTGTATGTGAAAAAAATCCGTCATACAGTAGCATTATTCCACAGAAAGTATTAGAACCTTATAAAGCATTTAATGCAAAAAGTCAATTTGTTGATGTTGAAGTAAGTGAGGGAAAAATAGCTAAAGAAAGCATAATACCATATCCACCAGGAATTCCTTTAGTATGCCCTGGCGAAGTTATAACACGTGAAGCTATTGATATAATTAGGGATTATGCCAATAATGGAAGGACTATTATGGGCGTAGATAAAAATAAGGTAAGTGTAATAATTAGATAGAGTTTTGTTTTATATGTAATTTAATATGTTTGTAGAGATATAGAAAAAATACACTGGTAAGAAATAGACCAGTGTATTTTTTTCTATGGTTTTGTTAGACAATACATAGATATGAATAAGAATAGTTAGCATAATTGCCTAACATAATCTTCTTTATTTAAATAATATGAATAAGATACATAGAAATAATAAAGTAAAATGTTAAATTAATAATAAAAATGCGTTTATAAACATAAAATATCAAAAATATAAGATTGAGTATAATAAATTTACAAAAAACTATTGAAAATAATAATAAATTATAATATTATATACATATTATTATAATTCATGGTAATAAGCGATAAGAAATAAAGACGAAGGAGGATTGAATTATGGAACAAAATAGAGAACAGTGGGGTTCAAAAATAGGATTTATATTAGCTGCTGTAGGTTCTGCAGTTGGTTTAGGGAATATATGGAGGTTTCCTTATATAGCATATAGTAATGGTGGGGGCGCATTTTTAATACCATATTTCTTTGCTATATTTACAGCAGGTATTCCGCTTCTTATTTTAGAATATGGAATGGGACATAAATTTAAAGGTTCTACACCACTTGCAATTGCAAAAGCAAATAAAAAGTGGGAATGGCTTGGATGGTGGCCAACAATAAGTGCATTTATAATTCTTTGTTATTATTCAGTAATATTAAGCTGGGCAGCAAATTATTTAAAGATGAGTTTTAATAAAGGTTGGGGAGCGGATTCTAATGGATTTTTCCATGAATCATTTTTAAAACTTTCATCATCGCCATTTGAAATTGGGGGAATGGTATGGCCAATATTATTAGGAATGGCATTTGTTTGGACAGTTAACTGGTTTATTTGCTATAAGGGTATTAAAGGCGGTATAGAAAAAGCAAATAAGCTATTATTACCAACACTTATTGTTATAATGATTATAATTGCAATAAGATCAGTTACATTAGAAGGTGCTTCAATTGGATTAAACACATTATTTACACCAGATTGGTCTGTAGTAATGACTCCAAAAGTATGGGTTGCAGCTTATGGACAAGTATTCTTTTCACTAAGTTTAGCAATGGGAATAATGATGACTTATTCAAGTTATCTTCCAGAGAAAACTGATATAAATAACAGCGCATTTATGACTGCATTTGCAAACTGTGGATTTGAATTCTTATCTGCAATTGCTGTATTTGGAATATTAGGATATATGGCAAATGCTCAAAACTTACCAATGTCAGAAGTTGTATCAAGTGGAGTTGGTTTAGCATTTGTAGTTTTCCCAGCAGTATTTACTGAAATGGGAAGCATAGGTACATTCTTAGGATTATTATTCTTTTTATGTTTGCTTTTTGCTGGAATGACATCTTCAGTATCTTTAATAGAAGCTGTATCAGCACCATTTATAGATAAGTTTGGATGGGATAGAAAGAAAGTAGTAAGCACAATTGCATTTATAGGTTTTGTTTTAAGTTCAGTATTTGCAACAGGAGCAGGTCTTTATTTATTAGATATTATAGATAATTTTATTAATAACTACGGTATAGTTATAGTTGGAATGCTTGAAGTTATATTAGTTGGATGGGTAATTAAAACTAATACAATACGTGATCATGTAAATGAAATTTCTTATTTTAAGATAGGAACATGGTGGGATTTAACTATAAAGTATTTAACACCAGCATTATTAATTTATATGTCAGTACAAAGTTTCATTACAGAAATAAATTCTCCTTATGGAGGATATGAAAAAGGTCCATTATTTGCATATGGATGGTCAGTTATAGCTGTAGGAATTATTGCTTCACTTATAATAACAAGCAAGCCTTGGAAAAATAAGAGTATGAATTCATCATACGAGGAAAATACTGATTTTAGTGTTGCTAAGGGAAAGCATAAAGATATTTTTTAATATGAAAGGTGATGAATAATATGACAGGAATAGCTTTAACATTTTTTGGAGTAGGAGCTACAGTTTTATGGGGAGGCTTACTTTTAACATTAGGAATTACATTATATAATGAGAAAAAAGAAGGAAGCGTACAATAGAAATTTTTAATAATAAATAACAGAATGCACAGTATATGGCTGGCGAATATGATTAAATACATGTTGATTTTTATAAAAATTACATGAAAGTTTAATTATATCGGATGTGGAAGCCTATATTGTGCATTTTTATTGTTGCGAAATGATATAATATGATAAAATAGTTATTTAATAAGAGGAGGCGTTTTAATTGAGCGTAGAAGGCCAAGTTATTACAAAACAAAAGGATAAGATAAAAATAAAAAAGCCTAAAAGCTATAAAGTTGTAATGTTTAATGACGACTATACAACAATGGAATTTGTTATAAAAATATTAGTTAATATATTTAATAAAAGTGTACTTGAAGCAGAAAAAATAATGCTGGATGTACATGAAAAAGGTAAAGGGATTGCAGGAATATATAGTTATGATATAGCTATAACTAAGGTTACAACTGCAATGAATATGGCAAGACAGGAAGGTTATCCATTTAAGCTTGCTACAGAGGAGGTTTAATATGAAAATAACTAATGATGTTAATGATATTGTATTGAGGGCTTATAAAGAAGCTAAGGACAGGCATAGTGAGTACATAACACCAGAGCATTTGTTATATGCTGCTACTTTTGATGAAAATGTAAAGACTGCAATAGATGAATGTGGAGGTAGCGTTGAAAATTTAAGATACAATTTAGCCACATATATAAAAACTTATGTTGGAACAACTACAGGTGAACCACAGGAAAGTATTGCATTCCAAAGAGTAATATTAACAGCAGATGAACAGGTGAAATATAGTGGAAAAGATGTAATTGATATAGATCATATTCTTGCAGCAATTTATACTTTAGAAGATAGTTATGCTCTTTATTATCTTCTACAGGAAGGTGTAGAAAGAAGAGATCTTCTTTATTACTTATGTCATAGCAGTGAAAATGATGATGAGCAGATGGAAAAAGAAGAAGAAAAGCTTAAAGGAATTATTGATGACACAAGCATTGAAGATGAAAAGGAAGAAACTGAAAAAGTTAAAAAGAGAAAAGAAGATACATTCTTAAATAAATTTACTGTTGATTTAATACAAAAGGTACAAGAGAACAGTGATCCGCTTATAGGAAGACAGGATATACTAGATAGAAGTATTCAAATATTATGTAGAAGAACAAAAAATAATCCTGTTCATGTAGGTGAATCTGGTGTAGGTAAAACTGCAATTACTTTAGGACTTGCAAAGCTTATTAATGATGGGAAAGTACCTGAAAAATTAAAGGGAAGTTCTTTATATTCTTTAGATATTGGTTCTGTAATTGCAGGAACTAAATATAGAGGTGACTTTGAAGAGAGAATTAAAAAGATTTTAGATTTAATAAGCAAAAAAGATAAGCCAATCGTATATATTGATGAAATTCACAACATCGTAGGAGCTGGAGCTTTAAATGGTGGAGCTTTAGATGCATCAAATTTATTAAAACCATATCTTACAGATGGGTCAATTAAATTTATAGGGGCTACAACATATGAAGAATATAAGAAATTCTTTGAAAAAGATAAGGCACTTGTGAGAAGATTCCAGACAATAGATGTTAAGGAACCATCTATAGACGAAGTGGTTGAAATACTTAAAGGATTAAAAAACAGCTATGAGGAATATCACAATGTAAGCTTTACTGATGCAGCTTTAAAGGAAGCAGTAGTATTAAGTGACAAATATATTAATGATAAATATCTTCCTGATAAGGCTATTGATATTATAGATGAAGCAGGAGCTTATGCTAGAATAAAGAATTCTGAAAATACAGATAAAGTAGTTGTAGATGAGAAAACTATAGAAGAAATAGTTTCAAAAGTATGCAATATACCAGCTCAGACAGTTGAAACTAATGAGGTGAATGCTCTTAAATATATTGAGCAAGAGCTTAAGGAAAATATATTCCATCAAGATAAGGCTATTGAAGAAGTGGTAAGATGCATTAAGATGTCAAGAGCAGGTCTTAATGATGATAATAAGCCTGTTGCATCAATGCTTTTCGTAGGGCCTACAGGTGTTGGTAAAACAGAAATTGCAAGAACTTTAGCTAAGAAGCTTGGAATTGAACTTATTAGATTTGATATGAGTGAATATGCAGAGAAACATTCAGCTGCTAAGCTTATAGGGTCACCTCCAGGATATGTAGGTTATGAAGAGGGTGGACTTTTAACTGATGCAATAAGAAAAACACCACACTGTGTACTTCTTCTTGATGAAGTTGAGAAAGCTCATGAAGATATAATGGCAGTTTTATTACAGGTAATGGACTATGCTACTCTAACTGATAATAAGGGAAGAAAAGCAGATTTTAAGAATGTAATAATAATAATGACTTCAAATGCTGGAGCTAAAAATATAGGTAAGAGACTTATTGGTTTTGGTGATAGAAAAATTCAGGGGGAAGCTATTATGGAAGAAGTGAAGAAGTTCTTCACACCTGAATTTAGAAATAGATTAGATAAAGTTGTTGTATTCAATAGTATGAATCCAGAAATGGCTAAACAAGTAGCACAAAAGCAGCTTAATGACTTTAAGAAGAAGCTTGAAGAAAAACATGTATATGTTTCATTTAATGATGAATGTATTGCTTATGTTGCTGAAAAAGGAACGTCAGAGGAATTTGGTGCAAGAGAAATTTCTAGAGTTATAAGCTCAAAAATTAAGCCACTATTTGTTGATGAAATTCTATTTGGGGGGCTTTCTCAAGGTGGAAAGTGTACTATTGAATTAGAAAATGATGAATTTAAACTAAATATTATTCCACAATAATTAATTATTTTTTGCTATTGATTTATATGAATAATATGTTAATATTTTTCAAATACTATAGATGTTAAAGTGAAGGCTTTTATTTTATAGAGGAGGTGAACTGTTGCGGGAGTTTTAATTCCCTGGCAATAGAGCATTACAATGGAAGATAAAAAGATAACATGTAAAGATTGCGGAGAAGAATTTATTTTTACAGTTGGAGAACAAGAATTTTATAAAGAAAAAGGATTTGAAAATGATCCTGTAAGATGCCAAAGCTGTAGAAGAGCCAAAAAACAACAGTACAATAAATAGATAGATATTTATTTTATAAAAGAGAAGCATTAAGCTTCTCTTTTTAAGGTATAGGAAAGTATAAAAAATTTAAAATTGAAACCTATAATTAATGTGAATTAGTATTTGAAGTAGATTTACTACTATTCCAGCTATGACGTAATGAGTAAATAATAATTGGAATTAATATAGTCACTATAAAACTTATTGATAATATTAGTAAATACTCTGAAACACTGTTGCCAGTTAATTGTGATGGTGGGAAGAATGAAATTATTAAAGCACCTATTGAAGTTAAAATACCCAATAATGCTACTATAAATTTGAATACTTGACCACCTGGTACATTATAAGCACGTTTTAAATCTTTATGTTTAAATAGCAAGTTAAAGTATGCTAAGAAAAATAATAAATATCCAACTAAGTAGATAACAACTGTTAATGATACAGCAGTTAAGAATGAAACATTGTTTCCACCACCACCAAATGTCAATACTGCAGCCCATATTGTAACTATTACACCTTGAACTAATACTAGTGGAATTGGTACATTGTGATTATTTGTTTCAGCTAATTTTTTAGGTAATATACCTTTCTTTGCTGCTACATACATACCTTCTGAAGGTCCTACAACCCATGCACTAACTTCAGCCATAACACCAACTGCTAATAATAAAGCTATTATTTTTGTTATCCAATCATATCTAGAACCAAAATTTATTAATACTAATTGATTGAATGTTTGAACAACACCTGAACTTAAACTTAATTGATTTTCTGGAACAACAGATGCTACAGTTAAACCACCAACTGTGTTAAGAACAATTGCTAATGCAACTAAAATAAACATTGCTAATGGATAATCTCTTTTGGGATTTTGTAGTTTATTTACGTGAGAAGCTGATGCTTCAACTCCCATATATGCTAATATAAATGATACAAAGATAACTAAAGTATCAACTTTAGAAAAGTCCGGAATAAGTGCTTTAGCACTAATAGCAACATGTATTGGGTTTCCTTTTACTACATATATAATAGCTAATAAAAATAATATAACCGCTGGTAATAAAACTCCAAAAACAAATCCTGCCTTAGCTATTTTTGCTGTATTCCTTGTTCCTCCAAATTGTGAGAAGGTTAAGAACCAGAATATAATCATAACACCAATAAATTTAATTAATGGATTGCTGTTTAATGCTGGCCAATTTAATAAATAAGATAAAGCTCCTAATATGAAATAAATCATAGTAACGAAGCCAACTGTTATTTGAAACCATTGGAAAAAGATTGCAGCAAATCCCCATCTTTCACCTAGAGTATTACCTACCCAAGCAAAGATACCTCCTTCTTCCCATCCATCAACTGTTGCCATTTCAGCTGCACATAATGCGACAGGTAAGAACCATAGTAAACCACCAATGATTAAAAAGAATACTAAATGAAATCCTGATGATGCAAATGTGGGATATTCATATACAGTCATAACCATTGATGCTGTCATTGCAAAAAATCCAAATAAAGTGAGTTTCTTAGTGTCTACGCCTGAATTATTTGTCATAAACACCGCCTCCTTAGTTATTAATTTTCTATGTATATTACAGAAACTCTCTACATCTCTAAAGAGAATTTCTGTAATATATTAATATATTTAGTATATTAGTTTGTTATATTAGTGAGTAAATCCTTGTACACCAGTTTTAGATTTTTTATTCAAAACTCTTGCATTATTTAACTCTTCTATAGCAGCAGTTAAATCTCTTATGAATAATTCAGCTAAGTTGTGGTTGAAATCTGCACGACAAACAATTCTTTGAATTATTGTATCTTGTAAGTTTTTAGGTAATGGATAAGCAGGTACTTGCCATCCTTTCATTAATAATCTATCTGCTAAATCATACAATGTCCATTGTACATTAGCATCTTCTTTTAACTTATAACAAACTATTGGTAAGTTTTCACCATTGTTATAGATTTCAAATAATCCTGTTTTTTCAAGTGAATCTGCTAAATACATAGCAACATCTTTGGTTCTTTGATGTATTTCTCTGAATCCTTCAAATCCATATCTTAAGAAATTATAGTATTGTCCGATTATTTGGCTAGCTGATCTTGAGAAGTTAATTGCCATTGTTGGTATTGTT
Source organism: Clostridium sp. (assembly GCA_003539755.1). Taxonomy (GTDB): domain Bacteria; phylum Bacillota; class Clostridia; order Clostridiales; family Clostridiaceae; genus Clostridium. Next base: position 1,028 of record DPOH01000066.1, on the reverse strand, counting down.
CCTCCTAAGTAGCTTACATCAAATACTAATTCTTTTGGTAAGTATTCAGAATCTCTCCATAATACCCAACCTATACCTGGATAAACTAAACCATATTTATGTCCTGAAGCACTTATTGATACAACATTTTTTAATCTAAAATCCCATTTTAAATCTGGCTCTATAAATGGTGCGAACAAACCACCTGAAGCAGCGTCAACATGAATTGGAACTGATATTTTTGCTGTCTTATTATATTCTTCTAATTTTTCATCTAAAGCTTTGATATTATCATATTTTCCTGTATATGTAATACCTAATATTCCAACTACACCAATTGTATATTCATCAACATAGTCTAAAACTTTATCCACATTTATACTTAAATGTTCTTCATCTAAAGGCACTAATCTCATTTCTATATCCCAGTAAACACAGAATTTTTCCCAACAAACTTGGTATGCTGAAGAAATTACTAAGTTTGGTTTTTTTGAAGTTACATCCATACCTAAAGCTTTAGCTCTATTTCTCCATCTAAATTTCATAGCCATACCACCAAGCATGCATGCTTCTGATGATCCAACTGTTGATGTTCCCATGAATTTTTCATTTTTTGGAGCATTCCATAAATCAGCTAATATATTTACACATCTATTTTCTAAGTCAGTTGTCTGAGGATATTCTGATTTATCAATAGCATTTTTTTCTAAAGTTTCTGACATTAATTTTACGGCTTCATCATCCATATAAGTTTGACAAAAAGTACATAAGTTTTGACGTGCATTACCTTCATCAAGTAATTCATCTTTGATTAATCTATATGCAACTTGAGGTGGAATAGATTTTTTTGATAATTTGTATTTTGGGATTGATTCATTACTTTCTACAGTCCCAAATATAGGGGTTACAAATTCGTTACCTAAATTATTTTTTCCAAAAAGCATTTTAAAAGCCTCCCAATATTTTCAAAATTTACTTTAAAGCTCTTTATGTCGCCGGCTTGTCTTTATGATAATAAAAAAAGAGCAAAAAAAAAAAAAACATAAAAG
>DPOH01000053.1 GCA_003539755.1 Clostridium sp. | reverse complement strand
CAGTAATTCTGTTGATATTTTGATTAATGTAAGTGGCAATTTGATATCGTATGCAATATGTCCTGTAATGATTTATTATTTATTAAGTGAAGGAGAAGAAATATATGAAAAACTTATGTTGATTTTTCCTTTATCAAAAAGAAAAATCACAAAAAGGATTATTTCTGATATAGATATGGTGCTTAGTCGCTATATAGCAAGTCAGCTTCTTTTATGTGGCATAATAGGAATGCTTACATTTATACTACTTATAGTATTAAAGGTGAAATTTCCTATATGGATTTCATTTTTTAATGCATTATTTAATATAATACCGTATTTTGGACCTATTTTGGGAATTATACCAGCAGCTGTTGTAGCTCTTATTGATTCACCTATAAAATGTTTGTGGGTGGTTATAGGAATGTTTGTTATACAACAGATTGAGGGAAATATATTGTCGCCTAAAATTACGGGTGACAGTACAGAAATACATCCTTTTGTAATAATAATCCTTCTTTTAATTGGTGATGAATTGGGAGGATTTGTAGGAATGGTATTAGTAATTCCTGTAGCAGTAATGATAAAAGTGCTTTATGAAGATATTAATTATTACTTGTTTTAAAAGCATAAGAATTCAATGTTTCTATTTTATAATACATGTTGCAATGGTTTAATATTGACATAATTATCTATATGAAATATAATTTTGATGAAATAATAAAATATTTAAGCGATGAATAGGAAAAGTAGAATTATTAAGGATATTAAGAGAGGAAGTGGCTGGTGAAAACTTCTTGTCTGGATAATTTCGAAGCTGCCTAGGAGCTATAAATTTTCTAAGTGATGTATTATTAGTACATAATTAGGGTGGTACCGCGGAATTCTAACTTTCGTCCCTTGTTTTTATAGGGGTGAGAGTTTTTTTGATATTTAGGGAACTACACAATATAAAAAATATATAGATGGAGGAAGATTTTATGAAATTCACAAAAACAAATGACTTAAGAGACGCATATCTAAAGTTCTTTGAAAGTAAAGGACATTTAAAAATGGACAGTTTTTCTTTAGTACCAAAAAATGATAATAGCTTATTATTAATAAATGCAGGTATGGCTCCATTAAAACCTTATTTTACAGGACTCCAAGAGCCACCAAAGAGAAGAGTTACTACATGCCAAAAGTGTGTAAGAACAGGTGATATAGAAAATGTAGGTATAACAAGCAGACATGGTACTTTTTTTGAAATGCTTGGTAACTTTTCTTTTGGAGATTATTTTAAAAAGGAAGTAATTCCATGGGCTTGGGAATTCTTAACTCAAGTATTAGAAATGCCAAAAGAAAAATTATATGTTACTATTTATTTAGATGATGATGAAGCTTATGAATATTGGACTACATTAACAGATGTAGATAAGAGTCATATATTTAGATTAGGTAAAGAAGATAACTTCTGGGAACATGGTGCTGGTCCTTGTGGTCCATGTACAGAAATTCATTTCAGTAGAACTGATGAAGTTCCTAAGAATGCAGAAGAATTTATAGAATTATCTGATGCAGATAAGATAATAGAAGTATGGAATCTTGTATTTACTCAATTTGATGGCGATGGAAAAGGAAACTATGAAAAACTTGCAAGTACTAACATAGATACAGGTATGGGTCTTGAAAGACTTGCTGTTGTAATGCAAGGTAAAAAAAGTATATTTGAAATAGATACACTAGAAAATATCCTAAATGAGGTTGCAAAGCTTGCAGGAGTTAAGTATGGTGAAAATGAAAAAACCGATATATCATTAAGATTAATCACTGACCATATAAGATCAATAACTTTCATGATTTCAGATGATATAATGCCATCTAATGAAGGAAGAGGATATGTTTTAAGAAGATTACTTAGAAGAGCTGCAAGACACGGAAAAACATTAGGAATTAAAGATGCATTCCTTTGCAATCTTTGTGATGTAGTTATAAGAGATTCTAAGGATGCTTATCCAGAATTAGAAACTAAGAAAGATTACATCAAGAAAGTAATCAAAATTGAAGAGGATAAATTTAGAGAAACATTAGATTCAGGAATTGAAATTCTAAATGGATTTATTGCAGAATTAAAAGCTAATAATAAAAAAGTATTAAGTGGAGAAAACGGATTTAAATTATATGATACTTTTGGATTCCCAATGGAGCTTACAAAAGAAATCTTAGAAGATGAAGGTCTTTCTTTAGATGAAGAAGGATTCCATGAAGAAATGAAAATCCAAAGAGAAAGAGCAAGAAGTGCAAGAAAAGTATCTAACTACATGGGTGCAGATGTTAAGACTTCAGATGCTATAAGTGCAGAAGTTGAAACTGAATTCGATGGATATGATAAGGATGCATTAAATGGTAAAGTTGAAGTTCTTATTGATGGAGATGAATTCACAGATAAGTTAACTGAAGGAAATAAAGGGATATTAGTAACAGATGTTACTCCTTTCTATGCTGAAATGGGAGGACAAATCGGAGATACTGGTATTATATATAATGATATATTTAAAGCAAATGTTGTAGATACAAAGAAAAATATTGGTGGTAAGATTGTTCATTTTGTTGAAGTAGTATCAGGCGAAGTTAAGGTAAATGATACTGTGACTTTATCGGTAGATAAGGAAAGACGTGAAAGAATTAAAAAGAACCATACTGCAACACATTTATTAGATACTGCATTAAAGAAAGTTCTAGGATCACATGTGCATCAAGCAGGTTCATTAGTTACTGATGAAAGACTAAGATTTGACTTCTCTCACTTTGAAGGATTAACAGAAGAAGAAATCTTAAAGGTTGAAGATTTAGTAAATGAAGCTATAACAAGCGTTACACCAGTTGTTACAGAAATAATGAACTTAAATGATGCTAAAAATAGTGGAGCAATAGGAATATTCGATGATAAATACGGCGACAGCGTAAGAGTAGTATGTGCTGGAGAATATTCAAAAGAATTATGTGGTGGTACTCATATTGATAATACTGGTAAAATTGGATTATTCAAAATTGTATCTGAAAGTGGAATAGCAGCAGGTACAAGAAGAATAGAAGCTGTTACTGGAAAAGAAGCTGTTAAGTTTGTTAGAGAAAAAGAAGAAATATTAAAAGAAGTATCTGGAAAGTTAAGATGTTCTCAAAAGGAAGTATTAACTAAGATAGAACAAAATCTTAAAGAAATAAAAGATAAAGAAAAAGAAATTTCAGAATTAAAGGCTAAGTTTGCAACTATGGGACTTGATGATATAATTGCGAGTGCTAAAGATGTAAATGGAATAAATGTAGTTTCATATGAAATGAAAGATGTTGATAGTGATACATTAAGAGATGTCTGTGAAAAAGTAAGAGATAAAGTAGAAAATAGTATAGTTTTACTTATGAGTGCTAATAATGGAAAAGTTATTATATGTGCTATGGCAAGTAAAGATGCAGTAGCAAAAGGAGCTCATTGTGGTAAGCTTATTAAAGAAGTATCAGCTATTCTAGGCGGTGGAGGCGGTGGAAGACCAGATATGGCTCAAGCCGGTGGTAAATGTCCAGAAAAGATACAAGATGCGATAAATGAATCTTATAAAATAGTTGAAACTTTAGCAAAATAGTATACTTTTTATTTAAATTAGAGTATAATCTACTTATAAGTTAGATGAATAAATTTTAAATATTAAGTTAATAATATGGATAGGTTTCCTTAGATAATACGTAAGGGGGTGAGCTGCTATCAGGCAGCATATTATGAGTAACAATATTGAACAAACAATGCAATTTGATTTAAGTAAGAATAAAGAAGCTCTTACAAAGACAATACTATCAGAGGTTTATAATTCATTACAAGAAAAAGGATATAATCCTATAAACCAGTTAGTTGGATATTTGATTTCAGGAGACCCTACTTACATCACTAATTACAACGGAGCAAGAGCTTTAGTAAGAAAACTCGAAAGAGATGACATACTAGAAGAAGTTATAAAATCTTATTTAGAGATAAAGTAGAGAGTGCCCGTTTTTAGCGGGCGCTCTTAATTTATAAGAGGTGTAAATTTGAAAAGAATACTTGGACTAGACTTAGGACAAAAAACAATTGGAGTTGCGATAAGTGATCCTTTAGGATTTACAGCACAAGGATTAACTACGATAAGAAGAAATAATAAAGGAAAAGATATTGAAGATTTAAAGAAAATATGTGATGATTATAGTGTAGAAACTATTGTTATTGGATTGCCTAAAAATATGAATGGTACTATAGGACCATCTGGCGAGATTGCAATGGAGTTTGGAAGGCTAGTAGAAGAAGAATTGAAAATAAAAGTAGAATTTTGGGATGAAAGATTAACTACTGTAGCTGCGCACAAAGCTATGCTTGAAGCAGATTTATCAAGAAATAAAAGAAAAAAGATAGTTGATAAGGTGGCTTCAACGTACATATTACAAGGATATTTAGATAGAATTTCAAGATTATAAAAAATGCAATGATTTGAAAGCAATTCTTATTCTAGAATAGATAAGAATTAATATATATTAAAACAATAAGAAAGGAATTACTAGAATGGATAAAGACGCAAAATACGTATATATACCTGATGAAAATGGAAATGATGTCAAATTTGAGGTTATTATGTACTTTGAAATAGAAAAATTAAAAGGTCAATATATAATAGCAACACCAGCTTTTGAACAAAGTGATGAAGCATATGCTTTTAAGATTTTTAAAGATGAAGATGGAAGCGAATTATTTTTAGCATTAGAAGATGATGATGAAGAATTTGCTATGGTATTAGAAACATATGAAACTCTTAGCGAAGATGGAATAATTGAATAATAGTATAATAATGTTATATAATATTTGAATAGCAATATGAAATTGAGTAAAGTGAGGTGTTATTATGGATGAATCAAAATTAATTGATATGAATACCTTAAAAGAAGATTTAAAGAAAAAAGGATATAAGCTAACTCCTCAAAGAAGATCTATAGTTGATACTATTATAGAGAATGAAGGTAAACATTTAACTGCTGAAGAGATATATGATGAAGTTAAAAAGAATTGTCCGGAAATTGGGTTGGCAACTGTATATAGAACAATATTGTTATTAGAAGAATTAGGTGTTATATCTAGATTAGATCTTAATGATGGATGTAGTAGATATGAAATACTACATTCAGATGAAACACATAGACATCATCATTTAATCTGTAATCAATGTCATAAAGTATTAGAAGTTCAAGATGATTTGCTAGATGAACTAGAAGCTAATATTGAGAATAATTATAAATTTAAAATACTAGATCATAGTGTTAAGTTTTATGGATTATGCGATGAATGTCAAAAAAAGCAAAGTGATGAATAAAAGGTTAAAAGCCTTTGTTTATAAATAAATATAGGAAAAGGAGGGGAAATATGAAAAACGAGAGAGCGAAGGTTAAGATAATTCCTCTTGGTGGTATAAGCGAAATTGGGAAAAATATCACAGCTATAGAATACAAAGAAGACATTGTAATAATAGACTGTGGATTAAAGTTTCCAGATAATGATATGTATGGAATAGATATTGTAATACCTGATATTTCATATCTTCTTAAAAATTCGGAAAAAATTAAAGGAATATTTTTAACTCATGGACATGAGGACCATATTGGAGCATTACCTTACGTATTAAGACAAATTAATGTCCCAGTTTATGGTACAAAGTTAACTCTAGGAATTGTTGAAACTAAACTAAAAGAGCACGGTTTATTAGGTTCAACAGAATTAGTAAGAGTTAAGCCTAGAGATATAATAAAATTAAATAATGTATCTGTAGAATTTATTAAAACAAACCATTCAATTGCGGATTCAGTTGCAATTGCAATTCATACGCCCCTTGGAGTGGTGCTTCATACAGGAGATTTTAAAGTCGACTATACTCCAATAGATGGACAAATGATGGATTTTGGTAGATTTGCAGAGTTAGGCAGAAAAGGTGTCTTAGCAATGATGGCTGATTCAACAAATGTTGAAAGGCCTGGATATACTTTGACAGAAAGAGTAGTTGGTGAAACATTCACAAGACTATTTGGAAAAGCAAAGGGAAGAATTATTGTTGCAACGTTCGCATCAAATGTTCATAGAATCCAACAAATAATTACTGCAGCACAAAAGTATGATAAAAAGGTGGCTGTTTCAGGTAGAAGCATGGAGAATATTGTTCAAGTTGCAATTGAACTAGGATATTTAGAAGCAGAAAAAGATGTGCTTATTCCTGTTGATCAAATTTCAAAATATCCTAATGAAAAGTTAGTTATTATAACTACTGGAAGCCAAGGAGAACCAATGTCAGCATTGGCGAGAATGGCTGCTTCAGAACATAGAAAAATAAATGTTGTTCCAGGAGATACAGTTATTATTTCTGCAACACCAATACCAGGAAATGAAAAATTTGTTTCAAAAGTGGTTGATCAATTATTTAAGAAAGGTGCAGAAGTTATATATGGATCTGATGGTGGAGATAAAATTCACGTTTCAGGTCATGCTTGTCAGGAAGAATTAAAATTAATGCATTCATTAGTAAAACCAAAATTCTTCATACCAGTACATGGTGAATATAGGCATTTGAAGAAGCATGGTGAACTTGCAACTCAGCTTGGAATGCCAGAAAAAAATGTAATGATACCTGAAAATGGTGATGTTATAGAAATAACAAGAAATTATATTAAGAAGAATGGCAGTGTTACTTCGGGACAGGTCTTTGTAGATGGACTTGGAGTTGGAGATGTTGGGAATATTGTTCTTAGAGATAGAAAACATTTATCTCAAGATGGAATATTAACAGTAGTTGTTACAATAGAAAGACAAACTGGTAAAGTAGTATCTGGACCAGATATTATCTCAAGAGGTTTTGTATACGTAAGAGAATCAGAAGGTCTTATGGATGAAGCTAGAGAAATTGTTAAATCAGTACTTAAAGATTGTGAAGAAAAGCAAATTACTGATTGGGCAACATTAAAGTCAAAAATGAGGGATGAATTAAGAGAATTCCTTTATGAAAAGACAAAGAGAAAGCCTATGATATTACCAATAATAATGGAATTTTAGGACTTTTTGAAAAAAATGATTAAATTTGAATATACTTGACTTTTTTATTTGAAAAGAGTATTATTTAATATAGTTATGTAGGAAATTGGATACTTTGGGTATCCAATTTTCTTTTGGAAAAAAACATTTATAGGTTTACATTGTTTATTTTTATTTGTGAACTTTAGGAACTTTATTATAAGTTTTTACAAGTTATACTTTAATTATTACTTGTTTAAATGTTAAAGTCGATATAAACTAGTAAATAGAAAATTCACAGTTTAGATACTGTTTGGAGGAATAAAAATGGAATTAAATAAAAGAGAAGATATTAGAAATATTGCTATCATAGCCCACGTTGACCATGGTAAGACTACTTTAGTAGATGCATTATTAAAACAAAGTAATATTTTCAGAAGTAATGAAAAAGTTCAAGAAAGAGTTATGGACTCTAACGATCTTGAAAAAGAAAGAGGAATTACAATTCTTTCAAAAAATACTGCAGTAATGCACGATGGTGTAAAAATCAATATTGTTGATACTCCAGGACATGCTGACTTTGGTGGAGAAGTTGAACGTGTACTTAAAATGGTTGACTCAGTTTTATTAGTAGTTGATTCATATGAAGGACCAATGCCACAAACAAAATTCGTTCTTAAAAAATCATTAGAATTAGGATTAAAACCAATAGTTATCATAAATAAAATAGATAAGCCAGATGCAAGACCAGCAGAAGTTATTGATGAAGTATTTGACTTATTCGTAGAACTTGGAGCTAATGATGAACAATTAGATTTCCCAATTGTTTACGCTTCAGCTAGAGAAGGATTTGCTAAATACAATGTAGAAGATACAAATGCAGATATGACTCCAATATTTGAAACAATATTAAAACATGTTTCAGCACCAGAAGGATATTTAGATGAGCCATTCCAAATGCTTGTAACTACATTAGATACAAATGCATTCGTTGGTAAGATTGCTATAGGTAAAATACATAGAGGTAAAGTTAGAAAGAATCAAACAGTTTCTTTAGTTAGAAATGACGGAAGTACTTCTAATTACAAAATTACAGCTGTATTTGAATATGACGGCTTAAAGAGAGTTGAAGTTGAAGAAGCTGGAATGGGAGATATTGTTGCAGTAAGTGGAGTTTTAGATGCTAATATAGGTGAAACTATTGCAGACTCAAGTGCTCCAGAAGCATTACCATTCGTAGAAATCGATGAACCAACACTTAACATGAACTTCATGGTTAATGATTCACCATTTGCTGGTAAAGAAGGAGAATTCGTTACATCTAGACACTTAAGAGATAGATTAATGAAAGAACTTGAAACAAACGTAAGTTTAAGAGTTAGAGAAATTACTCCTGATTGTTTCGAAGTTTCAGGAAGAGGAGAACTTCATCTTTCAGTATTAATTGAAACAATGAGAAGAGAAGGATACGAATTCCAAGTATCTAAGGCTAATGTTATTTTCAAGGAAGAAGATGGTCATAAAGTAGAACCAATGGAATACTTAACTATAGATGTTCCAGAAGAATTTATGGGACCTGTAATGGAAAAACTTGGACCAAGAAAAGCAGAAATGGTTAATATGACTTCAGCTGTTAATGGATATACAAGACTTGAATTCAGAGTACCTGCAAGAGGTCTTATCGGATTTAGAAATGAATTCATGACTGATACAAAAGGTAATGGTATCATGAACCACGTATTCGATGGATATGAAAGATACAAAGGTGATATTCCTACAAGAAATAGAGGATCAATAGTAGCATTTGAATCAGGAGAATCAATCACTTACGGATTATATAATGCACAAGATAAAGGTCAATTATTCATAGGTGCTGGTGTACCAGTTTACACAGGTATGGTAGTTGGTGTATGCGCAAGAGCAGAAGATATAGATATAAATGTATGTAAAGGTAAGAAGCTTACTAATACAAGATCATCTGGTGCTGATGATGCATTAAAATTAACTCCACCATTAGAAATGACTTTAGAACAATGTCTAGATTTCATTAATGCTGATGAGTTAGTTGAAGTTACACCAGAAAATATAAGAATGAGAAAAAGAGTGTTAGATCCTGCTGAAAGAAGAAGAATGATAAGCAGAAATAAAAAGTAATTTGAAAAAATACTTTTAATATTTAATAAAATAGTTATAATTTAAAGTAAATAGTCTTTTTAGGCTATTTACTTTAATTATATAAGGAGATATTTCTAGTGAATAAGATTAGGCCTGTTAGGAAGAAAAGAAAAATAATAGTGTTATTAATGTTTTTAATAGTAGTATCGTTTTTTATTTATTATAGTTCAATAATAATGAGACCTTTAAAAAACAATCAATCTATTGTAGCTATTGAAGTTAAACAGGGTGAGGGTTTTTATGATGTTTTAGATAAGCTTGATAAAGAAGGTAAGTTGAGAAACAAGCTTATGGTAAAGATTAAGCTTGCATTTGATAAAAATAAAATAAATTTAAATGAAGGTATATATGAGGTTTCATCAGAAACCAGCTTAAATGATTTAATACATTCATTAGAAAATACTTCAGATAATATTAATTTGGTTAAAGTAACCATACCAGAAGGTTATAATGTTGAAGAGATAGGTAAAAGAATAGAAGAATGTGGTTTCTGCACTAAAGAAGAGTTTATTGAAGCTGTTAAAAATCATCAGCTGCCTGATTTTATTGAAGAAAATGATAAAACAAGATATAATCTAGAAGGGTTTTTATATCCAGATACATATTTAATTGAAAAGGGAACAAGTGCAGATAGTATAATAACTATGATGTTAGAGAGGTTTAATACTGTAATACATCAGGTGGAAGAAGAAAATAAGATTGAGTTAAATAAGAGTGAACTTTATAAGACAATAACTATTGCTTCTATGATAGAGAAAGAAGCAAGGGTGGATAAAGATAGACCACTTATTGCATCTGTTATAAATAATAGACTTAATAAGGATATGAAACTTCAACTAGATGCTACAGTTCTTTACTCACTAGGCTATCATGTAGATAAGGTCTTAAATAAGCATTTAGAGGTAGATTCGCCTTATAATACATATAAATATAAGGGATTGCCTGAGGGACCAATATGTAGTCCTGGAATTGAGAGTATTAAGGCAGCGCTTCTTCCAGCACAAAGTAATTATATTTATTATATTTTAGAAAAAGACGGATCACATTATTTTACTGATAGTTATGATGATTTCTTAAATAAGAAGAAAGAATTAGGATATTAGGTTTAAATGGAGGATAGCAATGAGTAAAATTACATATGATTATATGGAAAGTTATATAAGAGGTTTGATTCCAGAAAGAACTGGAACTTTAAAGCAGATAGAGGATTTTGCACGAGAGAATGGTGTACCTATAGTTCAAAAGGAAACAGGTGTATTTCTTGAATTTATGACAAATATGAAAAAGCCTAAAAGAATACTTGAACTAGGGACAGCAGTTGGTTTTTCATCTATTTTAATGTATGAAGCTTCAGGGACTGAACCAGAGATAGTTACTATTGAACGTGATGAAAAGATGATAGAGCTTGCCAAAGTTAATTTGGAAAAATTCAGTCTGACAGAAAAGATAAAAATAGAAGAAGGCGATTGCTTAGAGGTTTTAGAAAAGTTAACTGAACCATTTGATTTGATTTTTATGGATGCGGGAAAAGGACACTACAATCACTTTTTACCTCATTGTTTAAGATTGCTAAAAGAAGATGGAATAATTATTGCAGATAATGTTTTGTTTAGAGGTATGGTTGCATCTCAAGAATTAGTTCAAAGAAGAAAAATTACAATTGTAAAAAGAATGAGAACATATTTAGATTTAGTTACACATGATGAAAACTTAATTACATCAGTAATACCTATGGGAGATGGAATTGCCGTAACTAAGAGGAGGAAATAATTAATATGAGAAATAGAATGAAGAAACCAGAAATTTTAGCACCAGCAGGTAATCTAGAAAAATTAAAAATTGCGATAGATTTTGGTGCGGATGCAGTATATCTTGGTGGGAATAAATTAAATTTAAGAGCATTTTCTAATAATTTCTCAAATGAAGAAATGATTGAAGGTATCAAATACTGTCATGATAGAAATAGAAAAGTATATGTAACATTAAATGTTTTTGCTAGAAACTATGATTTAAAAGGTGCAGGCGAATATATAAAAGGATTATATGATATTGGAGTTGATGCCGTATTAATTGCAGACCCATCTTTAATCGCAATAACTAAGGAAGTAGCTCCAGATCTTGAAATACATTTAAGTACTCAAGCAAATACTGTAAACTGGGTTGCAACTAAGTTCTGGCATGACTTAGGAGTAAAGAGAGTAGTGCTTGCTAGAGAACTTACTTTCCGTGAAATAAACACTATAACTGAAAATATTCCAGAAGATTGTGAAATTGAATGTTTTGTTCATGGATCAATGTGTATAGCATATTCAGGAAGATGCTTAATTTCAAACTATATGTTAGGTAGAGATGCTAACAAGGGAATATGCTCTAATGCATGTAGATATAAATATCATTTAGTTGAAGAAACAAGACCAGGTGAATATTATCCAGTTGTAGAAGATGATAATGGAACATATATTATGAATTCTAAAGATTTATGCATGATTCAATATATACCTGAATTAGTGCAAAGTGGAATTGATTCATTAAAGATTGAAGGAAGAATGAAGAGTGAATTCTATGTTGCATCTGCAGTTAAAGCTTATAGAGAAGCTTTAGATTCATATTTTGAAGATCCAGAAAACTATGTATTTAAAGAAGAATGGATGGATATATTAAATAGAATAAGTCATAGACAATACCATACAGGATTCTTCTTAGGAAGAAATGGAGAGCAAAATTATGAAGATCAATCTTATATAAGGGATTATGAAATCGTAGGTATGGTTAAGGAATACGATGAAGAAACAAAAGAAGCTACTATACTTCAAAAGAACAGAGTATTTGAAAATGATGAAGTTGAAGTATTAAGACCTGATGTACCATACTTCAAAGTTAAGCTTACTGATATGTACGATGTTGATAAAAATGTCAAGACAGATGTTGCTAATAGAGCACATATGATATTTAAGGTTAAAGTGGATACTCCATTAAAGAAGAATGATATGCTTGTTAAAGGTAACAAAACATACTCTCTTCAATAATAAATTGTAATATAATTTGTATAAAATACCTCTTTGAAGGCAAGAATTTAGCTGAAAAGAGGTGTTTTTTATTTTTTTACAAAGATTTTATATGGAAAAGAGATTGATACATATTTTATGTGTGTTTATCACTATAATAATTATTTTATCTATAAGAATTGCATTTCTTCAAATATATCCATCAGAAAATGTTCAAAGTTCTTATCAGAATCATCAGTTAGAAAATATATGTGACATGAAATATAATATATTAGATACTAATTGTAAGAATATAATTAAATATAAAAAGAAATATGTTTTAGTGATAGATGCCAAGCCATTTAGTTTAAATAATTATGAAGAAACACTTCAAGATCTTATGACTCTAAATTTTATTATGAAAGGAGAAAATCCAGATTTTAATTATTCAGATGTTATGAAGGAGAGTGGGAAGTTATATTATAGAATATCAGAAGATACTTATAATAAAATCAATAAATTAAAAAGCATGTA
>DPOH01000164.1 GCA_003539755.1 Clostridium sp. | reverse complement strand
TAATAGTGTAGTAGAATCATTATTACAAAATGGATGTCATTATGAAAAAATTAAAAACACAGTAGATTACATAGAAAAATATATAGATGAAAATATAAGTGTTGTTGCTAAATTAATTCTTGACTATTTAAATGAAAAGAACACTTTTTTAAGTTAACATGAAATTAAGAATGATAAAATATTTAATGATTTTAATATAAAAATTGAAGATATATTAAAATAGCTATATAATCATCAGCTTATTAAAAAGGACGTAAGAAAAATAGATTTGCCTTTAAAAGAGAATATTATAAGCGAAAATGTATATAGCAGATAGGAGTTGTTTGTTATTAGTCTTTATGAAAATTTTAAATTTATAGAAGAAACTCCAAAGTACATACAGATTGCTGAATATATTAAAAAATTAATTGATAAAAGAGAAATTAAGGATGGGGATAAGCTTCCAGCCATAAGATCACTTGCAAAAGAGTTGGGTGTAAATAACGTAACTATAGTAAATGCTTATAATAAACTTAAAAGAGAAGGATATGCGTATCAGAAAATAGGCAGTGGAAGTTATGCTAAAAGGAAAGATGTATCACTTACATTTAGAAAAGAATATGGTATGAGTTTGAAAAGTATAAAAAATGAAGCGTTAGATGACATAATTGATTTTACTGGAGAAACTAATGGCGAAATACTTTTCCCCATAGACGATTTAAAGGACATAATTAATTCAGTATTAGAAAGAGATGGGGCAAAAGCTCTTATTTCAGATAATAGAAACGGATATACTGAACTTATTACAACAATAAATGATGTGTTTTGGCGTAATAAAATAAATGAAGAAGATATAATTATTGTTTCAGGTGCTCAGCAGGGAATAGATATAACAGCTAAGAGTATACTTGGTGTTAATGATAATGTTATTGTAGAGAAACCTACGTATGTAGGTGCATTATCAGTTTTTAAATGGAGAAAAGTAAATTTATTTGAAGTGCCTATAGAACATGATGGAGTGGATTTAGATAAATTTGAAAAGATACTTCAAAAAAATAATATAAGATGTTTTTATACTATGAGTTATTTTCAATATCCTACAGGAGTGAGTTATAGTATAGAAAAGAAAAAAAGGATATTAGAATTAGCGGAAATTTATGATTTTTATATAATAGAGGATGACTATTTGTCGGAGCTTATTTATGAGAATTCAATGGAATATATTCCTTTTAAGTGGTTAGATATAAATGACAGAGTTATTTATATAAAAAGTTTTTCGAAGATATTCCTTCCAGGAATAAGACTTGGATATATGATAGCACCAGAATGTTATAGAGAGAGTATTCAAAGTTCAAAGCATAATACAGATATAACTACATCCAGTCTTATGCAGAGATCTCTTCAAATGTATATTCAAGAGGGAAAGTGGAGAGAGAATATAAAAGTACTTAATGATGAATACAGAAAAAGATATACACTTATGAAAGAAATTCTAGATAATGACTTTAAAGACATTGCTTCATATATGGATCCAAAGGGTGGGCTTAATTTTTATGTAATATTGAAGAATAAGAACATAAATACTAAAGATTTATTTAGGGCACTTAAGAAAAAAGGAGTATATATAACTCCTGGAGCAATGCTTTTTACAAAAGAGAGTAATGGGCAAGATGCATTCAGGCTTGCATTTTATCAAACCAATGATGATAAAATAATAAGAGGAATGAAAATTTTAAAAGAAGAAATATTGAAACAGTCAGTAGTCAGCCCATTGAAATGGGACTAAAATTATTAAAATAATGTGGTATAGTTTTAATATCAACTGAATAAGGGGAGTGTGTTAATGTCGTACATTACAATAAGAAACAGAGGCGAGGACAGATTCGAAGAAAAGAAATCAGAATTTATAGGCTATGCTAAAAGAGTTGAAAATGAAGAGGAAGCAAAAGAATTTGTAAATGAAATTAAGAGTATGCATAAGCAGGCAAGACATAACTGCTGGGCATATGTAATCGGAGAAAAGATGAATATTCAAAGATATTCAGATGATGGAGAGCCACAAGGTACTGCGGGAATTCCAATATTAGAAGTAATGAAAAAAAGTAATATAACAGATTGTGCTGTTGTTGTTACAAGATATTTTGGAGGAATTCTTTTAGGTGCAGGAGGACTTACAAGAGCTTATACAAAGGGGGCAAGTATTGCTCTTAAAGCAGGAGGTATTGTAGAAAAGGTTCAAGGACTTAAAATTAGCTTTGAAATAGATTATGATTTATTTGGAAAAATACAATATATTTGTGGACAAAATATGTGGCATATAGAAGATACTGAATATACAGATAAAGTAATTGTTCATATATTATGTGAAGAATCTCAGGCTGATACTATTGAAGGAGAAATAGTTGAAGCCACAAGTGGCAAAGTTATTGTTAGAAGAAGCGAAGAGGGAATATATTTTAAGGAAGAACATAGATTATATAGTTCTGTTTAAATATAATATAAAAAATGAAAAATCAGATAATAGGCATTAATAATAGGTTTCATTGTGATTTAAAACAAAATGTGGTATAATTTTTGTTGAATTTTTGTATCTATGATATTTAAAGATAAAATTAATAATTATATATAAATTACTTCTGTTAAATTAGTTAGATTTATATAGTGATAAGTAAGGAGGAAAACAAATGTCAGGACACTCAAAGTGGCATAATATTCAAGCAAAAAAAGGTAAAGCTGATGCAAAAAGAGGAAAAATCTTTACTAAAATAGGTAAAGAAATGGCTATAGCTATAAAAGAAGGTGGACCAAACCCTGAAACTAACTCAAAGCTTAGAGATGTTATAGCAAAAGCAAAGGCTGCAAACATGCCTAATGATAATATAAATAGAGCTATTAAAAAAGCTGAAGGAGAAATGAATTCAGTAAACTATGATTCAATAGTATATGAAGGATATGGCCCAAGTGGAGTTGCTGTAATTGTTGAAACACTTACAGATAATAAAAATAGATCAGCAGGTAATGTAAGAAGTGCGTTCACTAAAGGTGGCGGAAACATGGGAACTCAAGGCTGCGTAAGCTTCATGTTCCAAGAAAAAGGTGAACTTGTTATAGAAAAAGAAGGTCATGATGAAGACGAAATGATGATGATGGCTTTAGATGCAGGTGCTGAAGACTTCAACAGTGATGAAGAAGAAGTATTTGTAGTAACTACAGCTCCAGAAGATTTCGGAACAGTAAGAGAAGCATTAGAAGCAAACGGAATAGAATTCTTAGAAGCAGCAGTTAAAATGATTCCAGATACGTACACTGCAATTAATGAAGACGATGCTAAGAAGTTCCAAAAGATGTTAGACTTACTTGATGACGATGATGACGTTCAAGAAGTTTACCACAATGCTGAATTCCCAGAAGGATGGGAAGAATAATCTCATTAGACTGGATAAATCAGTGGATTATAGATCTTAAGGAAATTTGTGAAGAGATAATATTAATAAAGATATACATGCAATTCAGTTGATTTAGATATGTGTATATTGAATTTTTAAGAAGTATTTTTTGTATTTTATATAGAAGATACTTCTTATTTTTTTATTCTATTTAATTAGTGCATTATTAATATAAAGTTTCTTGTAATTATAGAGTAAATTAAATTTTGATAATTTCATTAAATTTAATTACTTATATGTTAAAAATATACAAAATGCAAGTTAAAATATAACAAAAATATAAAAAAGTTGAATATATG
>DPOH01000263.1 GCA_003539755.1 Clostridium sp. | reverse complement strand
CTTCAAATATCTCCATTGGAGCATATTTACATGTATAACCAATCATACTATTTTGCCTCCTTTTGTACTCTTATCATTTCTAAGAATGCTTCAAGACGTGTTTTTATTTGTCCATCTTGACAGTTTCTTCTATCCATACAGTCTCCATCCAATACAAGCATTGGAATACCTTTTTTTCTTATAGCTTCTTTAAGCTGCATTGCACCACCGGCAGACTGTTTACATCCTAAATGGCAGAAATGTATAACCGCATCTGACCCTAATTCATCTATAGCTTTTTCTATAGTTTCAATTTTTCTTTCATATGGACCATTATACATGTTTAAAATAAGTTTTTTAGCAAGTGCTTCTAAAGGATGGTCTACATCTAATTCATCCATGTAATCAAAATTAGTATCATAAGATTGAATTTGATATCCTTCATTAAAGTTAAAGTACTTTTTCATTGTTTCTTGATAATATGGTAATAAATGTACCCAGAATATCTTTAATCCTTTGCTATCTGGATAAGTTTTTATATCTTCACTAAGAAGCTTATAAAAATCAAGTATTTCTTGAGTTCCGATACCTACATGTGATGCAAAAAGCATAAACATATGTAAAGTTAATGAACTAGGATAATACTTTGTTCTTTGATATTTTAAGTACTCATTAAAGTATTTCTTAGATTCATTTTCTCTTCTAAGAATTTCCTTTAATTTTTCCATATCAAATTTTTTGTTAGTTTTTTCTTCTAACATTGCTATCATTTCTTTAAGTTGTTTTACTACATACTTTTCATTAGCTTCTGAATAGCTATATGGAACGTCAATGATATAAGAATCCATTTTCCTTTTCTTAGCAATGTATCTTATAGTATTCACATTCCCATCACAGCATGTTGATGTTGTTATTGCAAATTTCGGTGTAGGTAGTACCCCTGATTCTACTGCACCTATAAATCCCCTATGATAAGAACATAATGTTTCAGCAACTCCTAAATTTTCTGCATATTCATTGAAAAAATCTTCTATTTCAAATCCAGATAAAAAACTTGAAACACATTCAATAGATAATGGATTTATATCAAATGCCTGAAGAATTTCTACTGGAGTAAATATATTTACCCAAGCTGCATTTTCAGGTTTCTTTAAGCCTTGTAGAACTGAATTAAGAGCAATTAAATTTAATTTTTTATATGCTTTTGGCATATCTTTTTCTGAAAATTTAACTATCTGCTTTTCAAAAAATAATCCTAATTCAATCATCTTATGAGCTTTATCTGGATTCTCAGCAGCTTGCTTTTTCGTTAATGCTTCATATTTTTGTATTAAGTTCATTTTTTCACCTCATCTTATAATAATGAGTAGTTTAAGTTGCCTATTTTATATATTTACCACTGCCTATTATCTCATAATAAAAAAATAGTTTCAACTAAAACAATATAACTACAAAATGTTAAAATAATAACATTTTGTAGTTATTCATAACTTTAATCCCTAAAACTCTTTTCCATTCTAATTATTGGCATACCTGACTTAGGTGAAATATATTCTTCACCTACTATTTTGAAATCAAACTTTTTATAAAATTCTACAGCTGGAATTCTCGCATCCAGTCCAACACTCTTCAGTTTTAATTCTTCTGCCTTTATAAAAAGCTGTTTCATAATTCCTGCGCCTATTTTATATCCTCTATACTCGTGATCCACAACAACTTGCGTTATTTCTCCAACATTTCCTTCAACAAATAGTCGTGCATGACCAACTACTTTATGATCCATATCCTTATGGTCCATATAAGCTACAACACGTAAACTTTTATCTTCAAATTCATCAAATATACTTTCTCTTGAACGGTTCGATGTTTCATAAAATTCTCTATATCTAAGTTCAATTGCCGAATGGTATAATTCTGATTCCTTATCAATAAACTTATATTTTAATTTTTCATGTAGCTCTTTCATTAACTATTTTTCCTCCTTAGTTCTGCGCCCTGCTTAATTATAATATGTATTAAATTTATTATTTAAAATTACCTTTACTTTTATCCTAAAATATATAAATTAATTTATTTTACAAGCTCTTTTATCGTTTGAATCTCCTGTTCATTTATATATCTCCATTTTCCATAATCGATACTATCTAAAGAAATATTTAATATTCTAACTCTTTTAAGCTTTATAACTTCATACCCAAGAGTCTTACACATTTTTCTAATCTGCCTATTAAGTCCTTGAGTCAGAATTATTTTAAATGTATTTTCATTTACTCTTTCAGCTTTACATGATCTTGTTACTATACCATCATCATTATTATTTTTTAATTTAGCATCATTTAAATCTACTATTTTCTTAACTCCATTATCAAATACTACCCCTTTAGTATCTGATATTCTTTTGATTCCAGTGCCTTTTGTCCCTGGTATCTTAACTCCGCACCTTATTTGATTAATGAATTCATCATCAAACTCTTTATTTAAAGTAACTATATATTCTTTTTCATGATTATTATCAGCTTCTAAGATATCATTAGCAAGATCTCCATCATTAGTAAGTATGATAAGTCCTTCTGATTCTTTATCTCATCTTCCTACTGGAAATATATATTTAGGATAGTTAACGAAATCTATAATATTATCTTTAACTTCTTTGTCTGAAGTAGTTGTTATGCCTGTTGGTTTATTAAGTGCTATATAAACTCTTTCCTGCATAGAAATTTTCTTACCATCAAGAAGTATTTCATCATCTTCTTCAACCCACTGTCCCTGAACGCATTCTTTTCCATTCACTGTAATTCTCTTATCATCTATAAGTTGATTTACATCTTTTCTTGAACATTTTCCGTAATTACTAAAAAGCTTATTTATCCTCATACCCTTAAACTTTTCCTTTCATATTTTTATAGTATTAAATATAAAATAATAATTCTAATATTATATGAGTTAATTAAATACGATTATTATAGAATAAAAATAAAATCATAGTTTATTACTATTTTTTACAAAAAAACTACTGCCTGAAATAATCAGACAGTAATCATTTTTAGCCATCAATATAAAGTTATACTAAAAAATCACCCAAAGTTCAATATAAATATTAAAAAATCACAATATTATTTATATACATTTATCAATTCCCATTAAATTCTTACAAATTTCATATATTATTACTTTATGTTTTCTTGTATCCATATAGAATAAGAACCATCTAATACTCTAAATACTCCTTGACCATTATCATCTATTACAACACTATCTTTTATATTATCAGTAACATCATACCACTTTTCTCCTATATGTTGTTTTCCAACATACATCTTCTTTACTCCACCTAATCCATTTGTTATTATTGCAGCCATTCCTGAGTTTTTATGATAAAAATCTCCTTCTCTAGTCCATCCTATAATAGAATCATGGTCTATATAGTCATGTTGAATACCATATGAATAGTTCTTTCTAACATTCATTATTATATCAAGTTCTTTTCTAATTCCAGCATATCCTTTTTTCGGAATTCCATAATAATCACCAAAAAATACACATGGATATCCTTCTTGTCTTGTTAATATAAATGTGTACGCTAAAGGTTTAAACCATGTTTGTACCCAAGACTCTAAAGACTGTCCAATTTGTGTATCATGATTATCTACAAATGTAACTGCATATTTTGAATTCTCTTTCAAAAGAGTATTATCCAATATTTTTCTCATGTCATAATATCCAGCTGAACTGCTTGCATTTAAGAAATTAAAATGAAGTGGTGTATCAAATAAACTCATAGAATACTCACACTGCTTTAAATAATATTTAAGACTTTCTATATTCCATGTCCAATATTCTCCTACAGCAAAAAGCTCCTTCCCAGTGCTTTCTCTTATTGATTTAAGCCAGTCTTTAAAAAAATCAAACTTAATATGTTTAATAGCATCCAGTCTGAATCCATCTACACTAGTTTCTTTTACATACCAGTCTGACCATCTTTTTAATTCATTTACTACACCTTCACTATCCATATCTAAATCTGAAAACATAAGAAAATCATAATTTCCATTTTCCTTATCTACATCTTCTTCCCATTCTTTGCCTTCAAACTTGAATATACCTTTTTCTTTTGTAATGTCATCATAATCTACACCATCAAAATCTTTTGAACTCCATTTATAATCAGAATACTTTCCATTCCTGCCTGGAAAATCAAATACTGTATGAGCCCTTATTTTTCTTTTTTCGCCTATAAATCTGTTTCTATCATTCCACGCAACAAGTCTTGCATCAACAAGTTCTGTACCATCTGCACCAGCTTTATGATTAAATACTACATCTCCCAAAATATCTATGTTATATTTATGTGCTTCTTTTATGGCATCTAAATACTCTTGTTTCGTTCCATATTTTGTCCTTATAGTTCCTTTTTGTTCAAATTCCCCTAAATCATATAAATCATAAACAGCATATCCAACATTATTTATTCCTCCATGAGCTTTATATGCTGGCGGAAGCCATAATGCAGTAATCCCTAGATTCCCTAAGTTTTCCGCTTCAGATTTTAGCTTATTCCAAAGAGAACCATCATTGGGATAATACCATTCAAAATACTGCATCATAGTCTTATTATATTCAATTTCTTTACTGCTATTATTTCTTTCTCTTGAATTTTGTCTTGTTAATTTATCTATATCTTTACTAAATGATTGATTTCTAAATATTTCAGCTTTATTATTGTAATCATGTACTTCATCATAATACTTAGAATTCTTATTTATTGTGTAATTTCCAGCTGTTTTTTCTATATTTTCAAATTTATCTTGTACTTCTTCTACTGAACTACCTTCTCTAGAATCATGTCCTTCGCTGGTCTTTGACTTATACTTTGTAAAATTTTTTTCTATCTTTTTGTAAATTTTTAGCTGTTTCAATTTAAATATAATTATTTTAGTTATTTTATCTATATTCATACCCTCTTCTCCATGTAAATATTTGTTAATTTAATTATACTACTTTTTCTACTTTTTTCCATATAATATTCATATTAATAATAAAAGCCGGCATATAAATGCCAGCTTTTACTTTTATCTTATTAAATATAAACTTTTCTATTTAGTATGTGTATCATTATCTTTAAACTTATTGATAACATTTTTAATACTATCATTCATCTTATTTGTCTTTTCTCTTATATTTTCCCCTAAATCTTCTGCTTTATTCATCATTGTATCTTTCATTTCATTCATTTCAGAACCAATAGTATGAGCCATACCTTTCATTTCATCACCTATTCTATGACTTGATTCCTTCATTTCTTCTCCTAGTTTTCTTCCTTCTTCTTTCATTCTATCTGTAAAATTATCCATAATAACATCTCCTTTAAATTATTAAATAATAGTTCTTATATAAGTTTCTCCAATAAAACTAAAATTATTAATATAAGATGTTTGTAAAATAAAAAACGTGGTATTATTCCACGTTTTTTAAATCAATATTAATTTCTCATAATTATATAAACCATATATCCAATGTATAAC
>DPOH01000045.1:14355-14776 GCA_003539755.1 Clostridium sp. | reverse complement strand
AAAACTACGTCGACAGCATCAGAAGTTTATAAGAGACAACACTTAAGTATACATCTAAAAAATATAATTTACAAATAATAAAAATTTATATTCCATATAAAAAAATAATATTATATAAGGAAAAAAGTATTATTCATTACAAATCAATATCTTTTCAATACATAATATCGATTACCAGTTCTAAATCTCAGATATTTTTATGAATAAATATTCATTTTAAATACTGTTATAAAAATCTATAATCTTATCTATTACATGGAATTCTATATTATCTTCCTCATAAAAACTCTCATGTTTTGAGCCTTTTACTATTAAAACTTTGCAATCTCCAGCATTTTCAGCAAATTTTAACTGGCCTTGCGGCATTACATGAGTATCAAGTTCAGCCTGAAAAAGGATTACAGGAATTTTAACTTTTTCT
>DPOH01000045.1:0-14258 GCA_003539755.1 Clostridium sp. | reverse complement strand
GAATTTTAACTTTTTCTGCATTCTTTTTTTTCAACATTTTTTTATCAGCCTTCATAGCTTCATAGTACCATTTTGCAGATGATCCTCCTGTTTGAAATGCTTCATTATCTTTTATTATTTTCATTTGATAATCCCATCTATTTTTAGAATGGGTAGTCCTACTTGGGAATTTTTTATTCCCAGTGTAAGGCTTCTGTCCTGGAAGGTATTCCTTCCCCTTACCTATTGCTGTCAAAGTTGATGAAACAATATTAGCTACTATACTAGGATATTTTCCTGTATTTATTTTGTGCATAGGTGCGCTCAATATAGCTCCCTTAAAATACTCAGGATATTTTTCTAGAAAGGCAGTCCCTATTCCACCTCCCATAGAATGTGCAAACATCAACAACTTCTTATTATTAGAATTCGGCATCACTATTTCATCAATGAATTTCTTTAGATCCTCTACATAATTGTCAAAATGGTCTATACTTATCTGATTTTTATCTTTTCCAAATCTTTGAGATCTTGCATTTCCTCTATGCTCCATTATAACTACAGAAAATGATTCCTTTAAAAAATAGTATATTAATTCAGTATACTTTTCACAAAATTCTCCAAAACCATGACTAATTACTATATTCCCCTTAGGATTATCAATTATATACTTTTCAAAATATAATTTAACATTATTCATACCATCTATATAGCCAGATTTTCTATATGATGCTACATATGGTTCTACAATATTTTTCATATCTTCTTCATAATTTTTTTCTGATATATATTTTCTCTTTATTGCTGCATTTAAATTTAAATATGAAATATATCCGCTCTTATCAAGTTTATTATTCATAAAATCCACCTCTATAATGGTATTATTATTTCTATATAATTCTTATTCTATTTAAAAGTATAAAAAAATAAAACCCCTTTAACGGAGTTTTATCTTTTTATTAACAATATTGATCCTTTACTTTATCAACTTATTTTAAAACAAAATACATCATTGCAACTTTTATTGGTATCATAACAAAGTTCTTAATCATTCTCATAGGAAGCAGAACAAAAAATCCTTTTCCATATAATAATGATAACCAGAATGTATTAAGCAATAAATCTACTATAACTACAATTGCAATTTCTGCAACTATACATCTTGCAATAGTAACCTGTTTTTTATAAAATGTTATTCCATATATTATCCCACTTACCATTGCTGATATTGTGAATCCTGGAAAAAATGCTCCCTTTGGATTCATTATATAATTTATTATATCTGATAATGCTCCACACATAGCTCCTGTTACAGGTCCAAACAGCATGCTCAATGATGCAAATGGTAAAAATTCAAAGCTTAAATGTAATGCTTGATTTAATTGAATAGTAAATAAATCAAGTATTAGCTTCATAGTAATTAAAAGACTAGCAACTGTTAAGTTCTTTACACTTTTAAGTTCTTTTGATGAACATAAAACTAAATTGTAAAAATTTCTCATTTTTCACTCTCTCCTTTCATTTTTAATTAAAAATCAAAAATTTATTATTTCAGCTAAACTATTAGATTTATAATCCAACAGAAAAGTTGTTAACATTTATTAATTTGCTGAAATAAAAGAGAGTTACTCTTTTAAATAACAGCGGAATGCAGTAGATGTACCGCAAACTTCATAAAAGTTTTTCGTTTAAAAGGCAACTTCCCGTCCTTTTAACACTTAACGCACAAATACCTACTCTGTAATCAATTATTAAAAATATATAATTTTACATGACCTATTATATATATTTTTAACTAATTTGTATAGCTTATTTATATTTTTTAACATTCATTTCGTTTTTTACTCATTTTATTATTAATTTATTAATATTTTGACAAAAACACTCTTATTCTTAACCAAATCAATACCCCCTGATTTTTGTCAAAAAGAAGCTATCTGACACTATTTATCTTTAATATAAATATAATATCATAATAACATTTCTTCAATATATAAATCCTTATGCTTTGTTAAATCTACGAACTCACCATCTTTAACCAACAAAGGTCTTTGTATATCGTTAATATTCATTTGAAGTATTCTACATCTATCTCCATTGTTTAAAATTACTTCTTCACCTAGATAATAGTTCATAATATGCTTCAAAAATACTTGTACATATTCATAATCTAATTTCCCAAGGCTTTCTTCTTGAACAATTCTTAACGCTTCAAATGGAGCTTTTTTGTTTTTATATTCACGATCAGAATTAATAGCATCAAATACATCCGCAATAGCTATTATTTTCGCAAATGGGTGAATTTTATCTCCCTTAATACCTAATGGATATCCAGAACCATCAAGTCTTTCATGATGCATCAAAACACCATAACTAACGCTTTTATCAATATATTGAAGCTTTTTAACCATATCATACCCTAAAACTGCATGTTTCTGTACCACTTTAAATTCATTATTAGTAAGTTTTCGTGGTTTATTCAATACTTCAGTATCAATTTTAGTTTTTCCACAATCATGAAGCATTGCTGAATAAGCCAAAAGTTTAATCTGTGCTTCACTCATATCAAGCCATATTCCTAATAATATACATAATGATGCAACATTTACCCCATGTCTATATATAACATCACTGCCACTGCCATTGAGTACAATATTTTTTATTACTAAATCTTGAAACTTACTTTTTTCCAGTATTTTTTTTGAAAACTCTCTTATATCATCTAAATAATCATCATCATTAAGAAATACCTTATCAAATGTATTTTTTAATCTACTTGAAATCTCACAAAATTCAGTTTCAATATGATTAAACTCAATAAGCTTTCTTCGTTCTAAAGATATATCGCTTTCCTTGGCATATACACAAACTGACCCTACAATATATACTTTTTGAAGTTTTTCTATTGTATCTTCATTTAGTACTACACCCTCTTTTATAATGATGCTTCCATTATGCTCCACATCTTTCGCTACAATCATACCCTTCTTTAATTCTGAAAAACTTATACCTTCTACCCTTTTCTTCATCCTTCAACACCTTTACCTTAAATATTACCATATGAATAATTTAAACAAATATTCTTTACATAATTACGAACAAAAAAATAATATATGTAAGCTTAATTGTATACATATATTATTCTATATTTTTTATTTTTTGTCAAAATATCCTTTTAACGCTTGTAATCCAAAAATTAATGCTCCTCCAATAATAAAGAATACAATACTAAAAGTATGTATACTCATAGGCGCTTGAGGTGTTTTTAATGAAGCTGGTCCCATTACAACTGCATATAAAGAACCAATCATAAGACCTAATATTGTATATATAGTTTGAGATCTAAAATTAGTTAATACAAACTTAACGCCTCTTATTGTAACAAATATACCTGTAAGCACTCCTAAT
Organism: Clostridium sp.; assembly: GCA_003539755.1. GTDB lineage: Bacteria > Bacillota > Clostridia > Clostridiales > Clostridiaceae > Clostridium. The sequence goes on along the minus strand of DPOH01000045.1, from coordinate 10,871 downwards.
CCGAATATAATTAATATTGGAAGATAAGTAAAATTAAATGTTAACACTTCTTTTATTGCACTTACTATTGGTAAATACAAACCAAATATAAGTAATAAAGTCGAACCTGAAATTCCTGGAAGAACCATTGCTGATATTGCAATCATTCCTGCTATGAATACATAAGCAACAAGCCCTATACTTAGAGTATTAATAGAAACATCTATTCCACCTTTTGTAGCTGGATTAAAATATGTAATTGCAAATACTACAGCTATACCTATTAATGCAAATACAGCGTTTTTAAAGTGTCCAATTATTGAATGTTTTTCTTCTATTACTATTATAGGAATTGCAAATATTATAAATCCAATAAATAATGAGCTTATTTTATAAATCTGACTTTCAAAAATAGACCCTATAAATAACATTGATGATAACATTCCAACAACCCAGCCAATTCCTATTTTTATTAAGAATTTTAAGCCTTCAATCTTTTCTTCTTTCTTTCCTGCTACAACAGCATCAAGAGACCCTATAAACTTATCGTAAAATCCAAGAACAAACGCAACAGTACCACCAGAAACTCCTGGTACACTATCAGCTAGTGCCATACAAAAGCCTCTTATAAAGTTAATAATATACATTAATAATTCTCCTTTTTTTTCATTTTTTCTCACAATATTTATAATAATTGAAGAAAGGATGAAATTCTACCCTAATTTCATCCTTTTCAGAAAAATTTAATAATTTAAAACTATAATATAGTTCCTGCTTTTTTATGTCCAGCTTTAGCTTTACCTTGAATTTCTTGTGGAACATCTCTCACATCATTTTTCTTATAATGCTGTTTAGTATTGCTTTCTGTTCCATGTGGTTCACTTGGATCTGGTCTTCTCATTCCTGCTTTTGCCATAATAAATTCCTCCTTCAAAATATCATTCACTTTAGTATTTAAAAATTTGAATAATATTATACTCAGTAATGTACATTTCCAATACACATTCATTCTTAATACTTATTAGGAAATTATAAAACATCACTAAAGCAAAATTATATTCTCATCCACACTTCCAAACTGTAATCTTTCCAAAATTGTTTTCGCAACTTGTTGCGAAAACAATTTAATATATAAAAAAGAAGAAACAGCCCAAGCTGTTTCCTCCTTCAACTCTCCACTCTCAACTATCAACTCTCAACTGAATTACATTCCTACTATTGTATCTAAAGCAACTTCCATCATATTAGTAAATGTTGTTTGTCTTTCTTCTGCAGTTGTTTCCTCTCCAGTTACAAAATGATCACTTACAGTCATTATTGCTAAAGCATTTACATGATATTTAGCTGCTACAGTATAAAGACCTGCTGCTTCCATTTCTACTCCTAAGCATCCATATGCAGCCCACTTCTTCCAATCTTCATTATCATCACCATAAAATACATCTGAACTATATATTGGTCCAACCTTTGGATCTAATCCTTTTTCTACTGCAACATCATATGCTTTCTTTAATAATCCAAAGTTAGCAGTTGGCGCATAAGTTCTTCCTTGGAATCTTGTTAGGTTTAAGTTAGAATCAGTTGAAGCTGACATAGCTATAATTAAATCTCTTACTTTAACATCTTCATGATATCCACCACAAGTACCTACTCTTATAAGATTTTTAACACCATAGTCCTTTACAAGTTCAGTTGCATATATAGACATTGATGGTATTCCCATTCCTGTACCTTGAACTGAAATTCTCTTACCTTTATAAGTACCTGTAAATCCATACATTCCTCTAACTTCATTGTAGCATACTACATCTTCTAAGAAAGTATCTGCTATAAACTTAGCTCTTAGTGGATCTCCTGGTAATAATACACTTTCTGCTATATCTCCTGGTTTTGCATTAATATGAACACTCATCTTTATACCTCCAAATTTCATCATTAATAATACAGTGAATAGCTTATACATATTTCCCTGAAAATAAATACATGTCAGCTTATTCACTTTACTATTAACTTTAATTTTTATTTATATAAAACTGGCTATAAGCCTGCTTTTTCTTACCTTTATAAAACAATTGTATTTTAATTGTAAAATTTAAAATATTGATTATTAATAATATAATATTAAATAAACCTATTATCTCTTACCTGGGTCAAATGGTTCTCCAGCTGCTTTTGGAGCCTGAGAAGATTTTGAGAATAATATTAAAACAATTAATGTTGCTATATATGGGAATACCTTTAATATTACAAGTGGAACTGATCCAAGTGCAGGTATTACTTGTGATACATTTGCTATAGTTGTAGCTGTACCAAAGAATAATGTTGCTGCAAGTATTCCAAGTGGTTTCCATTGACCAAATATTAATGCTGCCAATGCTAAGAAACCTATACCAGCTGCACTACCATTAAATTCACCTGAATATGTTACAAGTATTATTGCTCCCCCAAGTGAAGATAAACCTCCTGATACTAAAACTCCTATGTATCTCATACGTTGAACATTAATTCCTGCTGCGTCTGCTGCTTGAGGATGTTCACCACATGCTCTAAGTCTTAACCCAAATCTAGTTTTATACATTAAAAATACTGTAAATACTAATATTGCTAATACAAGCCAAGTAGTATCATAAGCACCCTTAAAGAATAAATCTCCTATAACAGGTATATCACTAAGAATTGGGATGTCCTTTGGCTGAAATCCGCTTTTTATTCTTATACGTCCACTTCCTGCCATAGTTCTTGCTAAAAATACTGTAAGCGCTGCTGCTATCATATTAATTGCTGTACCACTTATTGTCTGGTCAGCATTTAAGTTTATACTTGCAAATGCATGTAAAAGTGAAAATAACATTCCAACTATTACGGCTACTAAAAGACCAATCCATAATGGTAATGTACTATTTGGCATAGTTTCTTGTAATTTAGAAATTGTTATTGCTCCTGAAAAGGAACCTATAATCATAAAACCTTCAAGCCCTATATTTATAACACCGCTTCGTTCACAGTATAATGCGCCAAGTGCAGTAATAAGTAAAGGAATTGTATATTCAATAGCATATGGAAATATTTGTTGTATAGTTGCCCACATATTATTTTTCCTCCTTATCTGTATTTGCATAATCTTGCGATTCAGATTCATTTGAATAGTTAACAGCTTTCTTAGCTTTCATTTTCTTAATCTTATTAACAATCATAGGAACTGCTGCACTTATAGCTGCAAAGTAAATAATAATTGCAATAATTGAATCCGCTATTTCAGGAGGAATACTTGTATTAACATTCATAAACCCTTTACCTGAATATAATAACCCAAAGAATATTGCTGAAACTAATATCCCAACGGGACTATTTGCACCTAAAAGTGATACCGCTATACCATCAAAACCTTGAGATGGCATTACACCAATCTGCATATTAGTTGAGTTACCAACATATTGAACTACCCCAGCAAGACCTGATAAAGCCCCAGCAATCATCATTGCTAAAATTATATTTTTATTAACAGACATACCAGCATATTCTGCTGCATCTCTATTAAATCCAACTGCTTTCAATTCATACCCTAAAACAGTTTTATTTAATATAAAACCAATAACAATTACAGCTATAATAGCTAAAATTATTCCTAAATTTATATATGAACCATCAAATATATTTGTAAGCCATTCAGTTTTAAGAGATGCTATAGATGAAATATTCTTTGATTCTGTTTCACTAGCACCTTTAAAATAATATGGCACTGCATAATTAACTATCCAGTATGCTACCCAGTTCATCATAATTGATGAAACTACTTCGTTAACATTAAACTTTGCTTTTAATGCACCTGGAACAAAGGCCCATATACCACCAGCAAGCGCTCCTCCTATTATCATTAAGCTTAATAATAGGAATCTAGGCATAATATCACTACATGTTAACCCAATAGCTGTAGCAGTAAATCCACCAGCAAGCATCTGCCCTGGAGTACCTATATTGAATAATCCAGTTTTAAATGCAAATCCTACAGATAATCCTGTAAATATTAAAGGTGCTGCTGTAGCCAGAGTATCTCCTATTCTTTGTATATTCATTAGTCCACCTTTAAAAAGATATAAATATCCATCTACTGGACTATCTCCAATTAAAAGCATTAATATTGCTCCTGCAATAAGACCTAATGTAACTGCAAGCAATGAATTAATCGTATCCTTTTTAGTCATGCTTTGTTCCTCCTTTTTGAACTCCGGCCATCATTAATCCTATTTCATTTTCATTTGTTTCTGCTGCATTTACTATACCTATCAACTCTCCACCATTAACAATTGCAATTCTATCTGATAAGTTAATAACTTCACTTAATTCTAATGATATAAGAAGTACAGCTTTATCTTTATCTCTTTCTGCAACTAATCTCTTATGTATATACTCTATTGAACCTACATCAAGACCTCTAGTTGGTTGTACTGCAATTAATAAATCTGGATCTAGTCCTATTTCACGTCCTATAATAGCCTTTTGCTGATTACCTCCAGACATTGTTCTTGCAATAGACATTCCTCCTTGACCTGATCTTACATCATATTGCTCGATTATATTTTCTGCATAATCATGTATTGCTTGCTTATTTAATAATCCATACTTAGAAAATGGCTCTCTATTATATGTTTGTAAAACCATGTTATTTTCGAGAGTATAATCAAGAACTAATCCTCTCTTTTGACGATCTTCAGGAATATGTCCCATACCTGAATTTATTCTCTTACGGATTGACATGTTAGTTATGTCTTTATCCTTAAAATAAATCTTTCCTGACTTTACATGTCTAATACCAGTAATAGCTTCTACAAGTTCAGTTTGTCCATTACCTTCTACTCCTGCAATACCAAGGATTTCTCCTCTCTTAACTTCTAATGAGAAATTCTTAAGTCCAAGAACTTTCTTGTTATTCATTACACATAAATCTTCTACTTTAAGTACTGTTTCGCCCGGTTTTCTTGGCTCTTTATCAACCTTAAAACTTACAGGTCTTCCAACCATCATTTCAGCCATTTTAGCTTCAGATGTTTCCTTTACATCAACTGTACCTATATATGTTCCACGTCTTATAACAGTACATCTATCCGCAACAGCTTTTATTTCCTTAAGTTTATGAGTAATGATTATGATAGATTTTCCTTCTTTAATTAGATTTTTCATTATTTTTATTAGCTCGTCTATCTCTTGTGGAGTAAGTACAGCTGTTGGTTCATCAAGTATTAACACTTCTGCATCTCTGTAAAGCATTTTCAGTATTTCTACTCTCTGTTGCATACCAACTGTTATCTCTTCAATCTTTGCATATGGATCAACATTAAGACCATACTTTTCAGATAATTCTGCTACCTTTTTTGCTGCACTCTTTACATCAACAGCTAATCCTTTTTTAGGTTCACATCCTAAAATTATATTTTCAGTTACAGAAAAATTATGAACTAACTTGAAATGTTGATGCACCATTCCAATTCCTAAATCATTTGCTATATTAGGATTTGAAATCTTCACTTCTTTTCCTCTTACTTTTATAATCCCTCTTTCTGGCTGATACATTCCAAAAAGAACAGACATTAAAGTTGACTTACCAGCACCATTTTCTCCAAGTAATGCATGAACTTCACCTTTTTTAAGTCTAAGAGTTATATTATCATTCGCTACTATCCCAGGAAATTCTTTACGGATATTTAGCATCTCAACTACATATTCCACAACAATGTCCTCCTTTTAATAAATTAACAATGTCTAATTGTCAATTGACAATAAACAATATATCCCTAGTCATGTTAAAACTATTGCCCATTGTCAATTGTCAATTTAAATAATTTATATATTTTCCCAATATTTAATCCTAATTATGAAATTAACAATGATGGTTCCATCATCAGAATAAAATTGCTATTCTGATGACTTAACCAAATCATTGTTAATAATTAGTTGTTCTTTTCAAATATATTATTTGATTAATTTTCCATCATCATTGTTGTCTGCAACAGTAATTGTTCCATCTTTAAGCTTTGCATAGACGTCATTTACAATTTTCATTGTATCGTCACTTAAGTTTGGATTAACTTCTGGAAGACCAACTGCATCCTTAGTTATATCAAATACTAGAGAATCTCCACCTGAGAAGTTTCCATCCTTAGCATCTTTAACCATGTTGTAACTAGCTGAATCAACCTTCTTTATAGCTGATGTAAGAATTACTGATTTTCCATCTTCATAAATACCATCATCAAATTGGTCTCTATCAACACCAATCATCCATACATCTTGACCTGCTGTTACTTTATTCTTAGCTGCTGTTATAACACCATTTCCTACTCCACCAGCAGCACAGAATACAGCTTTAACTCCTCTATCATACATTGCATTTGCAAGTTGAGTACCTGCTGCCACATCACTGAATGTTCCTTGATATACAACATTTTCTTCTTTTACAGTCATATTAGTTCCTAAGTTTTCATTAGCATATGCTATACCTTGTTGGAATCCCCAGTTGAATCTTTGAACTGCTGGAAGCTTCATTCCACCAATAAATCCTGCATCTCCTTCTTTTAATTGAACAGCTGTTGCAACACCTGCCATAAATCCAGCTTGTTGTTCAGCAAAATTGATTGCTACTGTATTTTCTCCAATTTTAACATCTGGTTTTTCTGCACCATCATTTGGTGTACCATCTATAATAACAAATTTAGCATCTTTATATTTGTCTTGTGCTTCATAAATTGCTGTTTCAAATTTAAGACCAGGAGTGGCTATTAATCTATATCCTGCATCATATAGATTACCAATTTCTTTCATATAATCTGCCTTAGTTTCTCCAGCTGGCTTTAAGTATTTAGGTTCTGCAATACCTAAATCTTCTTTAGCTTTTTGAATTCCTTCCCATGTACCTTGGTTGAATGACTTATCATCTATAGTTCCTGAATCAGTAACCATACCAACCTTAAGTTGATCCTTTCCTGCATCAGATGATGAACTTCCGCATCCTGCAAAAAGTCCCATAGTTAATACTGAAACTGCTACTAATGATAAAAATTTCTTTTTCATATTATTCCTCCTAAAAAAGTATAGTATTTAGTAATATTTAAAAATCATTGAATATTAATTCAAGATTTAAATGCAAATTTAATTTTGGGAAATATTAATCAATTTCTAATTTCTTTTCTGATCCTCTTATTTTTATTTGCGGTACAATGGTTATTCTTTTAACTTCATCATACGACTTTTTATTTATAATATCGCATAAAACATTCATAGACTTTATACCTAATTCTTTAGGACATTCATCTATATATGTAAGATTTAATCCAAATATATCAAGCAGTTCATTTTTATCATAACCAATTAATGAAATATCCTCGGGAATTTTTAAATCCAACTCCTCTATTGCTTTAATAACCCCCATTGTCATTCTATTTGTGAACACAATTAATGCAGTAGGCTTGTCCACACTAGTCATTATTTCTTTTGCTATATAATATGATGTTTCCATAGTAAAATCACTATAATATACATATTTTTCATCAAATTTAATATTATTTGATTCTAACGATTTTTTATATCCTGAAAGTCTCTCACTCATTGGCTCAGAGCCTACAAATCCAAGCATAATACCAATTTTTCTATGTCCTTCTTTTATAAGCAAATTAGTAGTTTCAAAAGCGCCACTTATGTTATCAACAAAAACACCATTTAAATATGTTCCTTTAATATCAGCTGCAACTAATATTATTGGACAGTTCAAACTTTCAATAGTTGTTTTATAAATTTCATTTGCTTCTTCTGCTCCAAATCCTGGAGTCATTATAATTCCTTGTATTCTCTGCTCTTTTAAAATTTTTAATGCTTTTATTTCTTTTTCTAAGCTATTATCTGTATTAAAAAAGATAATATTCAAATCATTTACTTCAGCAATACGACTTATTCCTTGAATAATTTCACTAAAATATCCATTGGTTATATCAGGTACAATTACCCCAATTGTATTTGTTTCTCGTCTAGATAAACTTCTTGCTATTGCACTAGGTGTATAATTCATTTCCTTTATTGCTTCATTAATCTTCAAACGTGTTTCTTCTTTTACATATCCAGAATCATTAAGTACTCTCGATACAGTTGACGGAGAAACGTTCGCCTTTTTAGCAATATCCTTTATGGTAATCGACATAAAAAGCACCCCAATTTTGTATATTCGATTAATTATAAATATTTATTCTTTAAAATTACAATTATGGTATCGCTACCACATTTATAATAATATATAACAAATATATTGTCAATATTTTACTACTTTATTTAATTTTTAATCAAAAATTTGAGTATATTATTAATTTTATTAGTATATCACATTTATTCAAAACGAAGTCACTATTACCTTTATTTATCTATTAATCTATCATTTATTTCTTTTTTAGACATTTTATATTCTTCTTTGCAATTACCATTATATTTTTTATGTAAACATTATTAAAATACTTTTTCGTACCACTTTTTCCGACAAAAATTATTTTTTCTTTATATTATTGTAATAAAAAATGCAGATATAACCAAAAATTATATCTGCACCATTGCATTCGTGTTATGACAAACGTTTATTGAATTATAACTCTATATTTTTTGTGTGTAACGACTTTACAAATCTCTCAATCCTCTTTAATGCTTCAATTATATTTTCCATAGATGATGCATAGCATGCTCTTATGAACCCTTCTCCACATTCTCCAAAAGCATTTCCTGGTACAGTTAATACTTTTTCACTTATAAGAAGCTGTTCACAAAATTCTTCTGATGAAATTCCTGTTGATTTTATACATGGGAATACATAGAATGCTCCTAATGGTTCAAAACAATCTAATCCCATTTTTCTAAATCCATTAACTAGTACTCTTCTTCTTCTATTATACTCTTTAGTCATTTCTTCAATACTTGAATCACCATTTTTTAATGCTTCAATAGCTGCATATTGAGCAGTTGTAGGTGCACACATTATTGCATATTGATGGATTTTTTTCATCTGACTTATTAATGCAGGATGTCCACAAACATAACCCAATCTCCATCCAGTCATAGCATAAGCCTTTGAAAATCCATTTATAACCAATGTTTTTTCCTTCATTTCTGGAAATGATGCAATGGAAACATGTTTTTCATGATAACATAGTTCTGCATATATTTCATCAGATATTACTATTACATCTTTATTCTTTAAAACTTCAACTATTGCCTCAAGATCTTCTCTTTCCATAATTGCACCAGTTGGATTATTAGGGAATGGAATTATTACAACCTTAGTTTTTGGTGTAATTGCTTCTTCTAATTCCTGTGGTGTAAGCTTAAAGTTGTTTTCTGCTTTAAGATTTATTACTTTTGCAGTTGCTCCTGTAAATGCTGTACAACCTTTATATGCAACAAAGCTTGGTTCTGGAATTACAACTTCATCTCCTGGACCAACTAAAGCTCTAAGTGCAACATCTATACCTTCACTTCCACCTACAGTTACTAATATCTCATCTAATGGATTATAACTCAAATCAAATCTTCTATATAAGTATTTTGCTATTTCATTTCTTAATTCAACAAATCCAGCATTTGATGAATAATGTGTATGACCTTTTTCTAATGAATAGATACCTGCTTCTGTTATATTCCATGGTGTAAGGAAATCAGGTTCACCAACCCCAAGTGAAATAACATCATCCATTTCATTTATCATATCAAAATATTTTCTTATCCCTGATGGAGGCATATTTTTAACATTATCCTTTATCATATTTTCTATAATCATATAAATATAGCCTCCCTATCATCTACTTTCTTTTCTTTAAATATTGTTCCATGGTCCTTGTACTTCTTTAATACAAAATGAGTTGCTGTACTCAATACATATTCCTGAGTTGCAAGTTTTTCTGAAACAAACATTGCTACTTCTTTCATAGTCTTTCCTTCAACTATTACTGTAAGGTCAAATCCACCTGACATTAAATAACAAGCTTTTACTTGAGAAAATTTATAAATTCTCTCAGCAACTTTATCAAAACCTTCACCTCTTTGTGGTGTAATCTTTACTTCAATTAACGCAGTAACTGTTTCACTGCCTGTATTTTCCCAGTTAATAAGTGTTGTATAACCAGCTATTATACTCTTTTCTTCATAATCTGTAATTGCCTCACGCACTTCTTCCACTGTTTTCCCTGTCATAACTGCTATTTGTTCATCAGTATATCTACTGTTTTTTTCTAAAATCTCAAGTATTTCGTCCATTAAAAATACCTCCTCTTATAACTATTTAATTATTCAAAACTAAGTTAGCAATTAATTTTTGAATAAAAAAAATTCCGCCATCCCACAAAAGGGACGAAGGAACTACTTCGCGGTACCACCCTAATAAACAATTAAAATTGTTCACTCAGTAAGAATATAAATTTATATTCTGTCCTCTATAACGTGAGGCATACGTCATAACCTAATTAAGATATATTTATATCTTAGTTCTCAGCATGAAATTCAAAGGCTGCTTCTGCAAAATATGCTTACTGAATTGCACCAAACTTCAGCTCTCTAAAAAGCATAATAATACATACTCTTCCTTATCACTATTTTTAATAATATATGCTTATATATTTAGTATAATATTAATTTTATGTACAAATTGTTAACATTATGCTAATAAAATCTTTTTTATTATTATAAACCTAATACCACAAATAATTCAATAGTATTTTTAAATTATATACGTTGTAATAAAGTTTCTACATCTTTAAACATAGTCTATCTATTATTTGAGTAATAATCACTATTTTTCCAGTTTTATAGTGTAAAAATGTTGTCTTTAAGAATTCAAGAGTAATATTTTCTTTTGATGCCCTTTCAAGAAC
>DPOH01000311.1 GCA_003539755.1 Clostridium sp. | reverse complement strand
ATATATAAATATTTATTATATACATATAGGAGGTGTAAATTTTGAAAGATTATATTGAAGAAAGAGTATTGGATGTTGCTAAATATATAATAGATTCAAAAGCAACAATAAGAAAAACTGCAAAGGTTTTTGGAGTCAGCAAAAGTACAATTCATAAAGATATGACTGAAAGACTTCCTAAAATAAATCCTGAAATTGCAGAAGAAACACATTCGATTTTAGAATTAAACAAAGCTGAACGTCATATAAGAGGTGGGAATGCTACTAAAATGAAGTATAAGGCTATTGAATCTTAATTTAATTAAGACTATAATATATTGTTGGCAGAATTATGTAAAATCAAGTGTTAATATATATTATAGGAGTGAATTGATATGGGTTTTTGGAGAACAGGGACAGACCTTGCAATAGATTTAGGAACGGCAACAGTCTTAGTATATGTTAAAGGAAAAGGAGTCATACTGAAAGAACCATCTGTTGTTGCTATTAATAAAAATAATAATAATTTATTAGCTATAGGTGAAGAAGCAAGGAAGATGATTGGGAGAACTCCAGGTAATATTGTTGCAGTACGACCACTAAGGGATGGAGTTATATCAGATTATGATATAACACAAAAAATGTTGAAGGAATTCATAAAAAAGGCTTGTGGAAAGAGGAATATAAGTGCACCTAATGTTATTGTTTGTGTTCCATCTCAAGCTACTGAGGTTGAAAAAAGAGCAGTTATGGATGCTGCTATTAATTCAGGTGCGAAGAGAGTACACTTAATTGAAGAACCTTTAGCTGCAGCTATAGGAGCTGGATTGGATATTACTAAGCCGAATGGAGCTATGGTTGTAGATATTGGTGGCGGCACATGTGATATAGCTGTAATTTCTTTAGGTGGTGTTGTAGAAAGAGAATCTATAAAGATTGCAGGAGACAAGTTTGACGATGCTATTATAAAGTATGTAAGAAATGAATATAAACTTATGATAGGAGAAAAGACAGCAGAAGAATTAAAAATAAATATTGGATCTGCATTCAAGGATTCAAGAAATTTAACAAATATAATGAAAGGTAGAAATCTTATTACAGGATTACCTGATGAAGTTGAGATTAGCACTGAGCAAATTAGACTTGCAATACAAGAACCCGTACAAAACATTGTTGATACAGTTAAAAAAGTACTTGAAAGGACTCCACCAGAATTGGCTTCTGATATTATAGAAAGAGGAATTGTAATGACTGGTGGTGGAGCATTGCTTCATGGATTAGATAAGCTTATTGAACTTAAGACAGGTGTATCTGTTATAATAGCAGAAGATTCAGTTGAATGTGTAGCTAAAGGAACAGGAGCTGTTCTTGGGTATATAGATAAACTTGATAATGAAGTTAATTCTCAGCAAATAGTATTGATAGAATAGTAAAAAGAACAATTTAGTTTATACTAAATTGTTCTTTTTATTTTGAACAGATTGATTAATATTATTGTAATTTATATTATAAGCTTCAATTATAGCCTTAGATATTGTTTTGGCCATGTTCATAATGAATGAAAGTCTGATACTACGTGAAAAAAAGAATTCTGAATTTTCGCTAGAATCAACTATTCCGATTATTGATGCAATACCAACTTCAGTTAGATCTTTACCTACTCCTTTTCCGGGATGAATTGCATAATTGCGTATTCTTATTTGCCCAATATCATCTTTATTACCTAAACAAGCATCTACACCAATTATATCGGCATTTGGATGTTTGGTATGTATTTCATCTAATTTCTTATCTAAATTGAGTGCGTGAATTGGAAAATTTAGTGTTCCATATACGGGTAAAGGAAAAGAGCTTTCGGTTAATAAAGAACCTACTAGTGGACCTAAGCAATCGCCAATACATTTATCAGTTCCAATACATACAATGATAGTATTATCATTAAGATAATTCTGAATATCTAAAGCCAGGCTATAAGAAGAAATATTAGGATTGTTATAATTAGTATCTGACTCAATCAAAGGACATACCCCCTTATAAAATAAATATATGCTGCAAATAGTCAAAATAGTATTTTCTATATGAGAAAGTTTACTGTTTTTATTTGATAAAATAGCTATTTTTTTCTTGTTATATGTTTAAAACTTAGTAAAATAGCCATATTTCGCTTATTTTATAAGAGATAAAAATAATTGTGTATTGTATATTAAAATAGAGAAAAAAAGAGATATATATAGAAAAAAGAGAATAAACTTTTATAATGGGTATATATGCAATTTGAAATAAAGTGACTTTAAATATATACTAACTATTGTTGAGCGGCGCTGATGAAGCAAAGCGAAAAAACAAAATAAAACTTTGGAGGAATTCCCGAGAGGCCAAAGGGGGCAGACTGTAAATCTGTTACGTTTCGTTTCGATGGTTCGAATCCATCTTCCTCCACCAATTAACGGGCGCATAGCTCAGCTGGGAGAGCACCTGCCTTACAAGCAGGGGGTCACAGGTTCGAGCCCTGTTGTGCCCACCATTATAAAAATCCTTAAAAATAAATATAATATTATTTAGTAGAAGTATAGTTCTTAATATGCTGGCATGGCTCAACGGTAGAGCAGCTGACTTGTAATCAGCAGGTTGTAGGTTCGATTCCTATTGCCAGCTCCATTTAATAAGTATATATTACTATTAAATAACTTGGAGGAATTCCCGAGAGGCCAAAGGGGGCAGACTGTAAATCTGTTACGTTTCGTTTCGATGGTTCGAATCCATCTTCCTCCACCAATTAACGGGCGCATAGCTCAGCTGGGAGAGCACCTGCCTTACAAGCAGGGGGTCACAGGTTCGAGCCCTGTTGTGCCCACCATTATAAAAATCCTTTAAAAATAAATATAATATTGTTTAGTAGAAATATAGTTCTTAATATGCTGGCATGGCTCAACGGTAGAGCAGCTGACTTGTAATCAGCAGGTTGTAGGTTCGATTCCTATTGCCAGCTCCATTTAATAAGTATGTATTACTATTAAATAATTTGGAGGAATTCCCGAGAGGCCAAAGGGGGCAGACTGTAAATCTGTTACGTTTCGTTTCGATGGTTCGAATCCATCTTCCTCCACCATCTAGAGAATAAACATTAGTTTATTCTTTTTTTATAGAAACTATAAACTATTAAAATATAGAGGATTTAAGTAATTTAAATTATTTGTAGCATTAATGAGTTGAAAATTACATTCTAAAAAACTATTAATATAATAGTTCTAGTATTATTAAAAATATATTGACTCATATAATAAACATATGATAAAATACAATACGAAAATTAAATTATGTTACTCTTATCAAGAGAGGTGGAGGGAAAGGGCCCTGTGAAACCCGGCAACCTGTATATTCAAGGTGCCAATTCCTGTAGAGTTATTTTCTACGAGATAAGAAAAGGATTATTGAATCTTACTCTTCTTATCGAAGAGTTTTTTTATTTCAAAAATTTATTATTAATATATATTATGTGATAAAGAGTAAATTCGAAAGGAGAACAATTGTGAGAAGATTATTTACTTCAGAATCAGTAACAGAAGGGCATCCAGATAAGATGTGTGACCAAATTTCAGATAGCATTTTAGATGCAATTTTAGAAAAGGATCCTAATGCCAGAGTAGCATGTGAAACATGTACAACTACAGGGTTAGTTATGGTTATGGGAGAAATATCAACTAACTGCTATGTTGATATTCCTAAAGTTGTTAGAGAAACAGTTAGAGAAATAGGATACGATAGAGCAAAATATGGTTTTGACTGTGATACTTGTGCAGTAATGACTACTATTGATGAACAATCAGCAGATATAGCTATGGGTGTTGATGAAGCTCTTGAATCTAAAAAAGGTGAAAAAGATGATGTTGAAGCAGTTGGTGCTGGAGATCAAGGTATGATGTTTGGTTTTGCTACAAACGAAACAGAAGCATACATGCCATTACCAATTTATATGGCTCATAAATTATCTAGAAGATTAACAGAAGTAAGAAAGAACGGAACATTAAGCTACTTAAGACCAGATGGTAAAACACAAGTAACTGTAGAATATGAAGATGAAAAGCCAAAGAGAATAGATACAATAGTAATTTCTACTCAACATGATGAACAAGTTTCTTTAGAACAAATAGAAAAAGATTTACTAGAAAAGGTTATAAGAGAAGTTGTTCCAGCTGAATTATTAGATGAAAATACTAGATACTTCATAAATCCAACTGGAAGATTCGTTGTTGGAGGACCACAAGGGGATTCAGGATTAACAGGAAGAAAGATAATTGTTGATACTTATGGTGGATATGGAAGACACGGCGGTGGAGCTTTCTCAGGAAAAGATCCAACAAAGGTTGATAGATCAGCAGCATATGCAGCAAGATGGGTTGCTAAGAACTTAGTAGCTGCAGGAGTAGCTGAAAAATTAGAAATTCAATTAGCTTATGCTATAGGAGTTGCTAAGCCAGTATCAATAACTGTAGATACTTTTGGAACTGGTAAAATATCTGATGAAGCTATCGTTGAAATAGTAGAAAAGGTATTTGATTTGAGACCAGGAGCTATAATAAGAGATCTTGATTTAAGAAGACCTATATACAAGCAAACTGCAGCTTATGGTCACTTTGGAAGAAATGATCTTAACTTACCTTGGGAACAATTAAATAAAGTAGAAGAAATTAAAAAGTATCTATAATATATAGGTATAATAAATAAACAGTCATACTAATTAGTATGGCTGTTTATTTATTATAGAGATAAGTTAATAATGATTAAGATTAAAATTCTAAATATAAATATTATTGAAAGATAAAAAATTATATATGTATTTAAGTAAAGATAACAAGACAATTTAGTAAGGAATCTTTATGATATAATAAAATATAATTATTCATAAAGATTAAATTGAGATAAATTAGAGATTAAATACTTAAAATAAAGATAATAATATATTATGCTATAAAAAGATTTGGAGAGATTCTATGGAAGTTCTAATTGGATTTGTTGAAAGTATTGTATTTAAAAGTGATGATACTGGATATGTAGTTTGTAAAATAAGAAATGAAAAAAAGTTAATAAGTGCAGTTGGAACTGTACCATTTATTAAAGAAGGACAGAATGTAAAGCTTAAGGGATACTGGACAGTGCATAAACAGTTTGGAAATCAGTTCAATATCCAAGAATATGAAGAAGTACTTCCAGATTCATTAGATGGAATAGAAAAATATTTAAGTGCAGGTGTAATTCATGGTATTGGACCAGTTACAGCTAAAAAAATCATTGCCAAATTTGGCAACGAAACTTTAGATATAATGGAAAATCATATTGAAAGGCTTATGGAGATTGAGGGAATAGGAGAAAAGAAATTTCAGATAATATATGAATCTTATATTGAGCAACAGGGGCTTAAAGATGTTATATTATATTTTCATAAGCATGGAGTAACCAATAATCAATGTATGAAAATATACAAAAAATTTGGGCCAAATGCAAAGCAGATTGTATCGGCAAATCCTTATATTTTATGTGAAGAAATATCAGGGATAGGATTTAAAACTGCAGATAGAATTGCAATGAGCATAGGAATTAAAAATGATTCAGACTTTAGAATTCAAAGTGGAATAAAGTATACAATGAATCAATTCTGTGCAGCAGGAAGTACATATATGCTCAAGGCAGATATAATTAAAGAGTGCGAAAAGAACTTACTTGTTTCTAAAGAACTTATAGAAAAAAATCTTTATGATATGGCTGCATCTCAAAAAATAGTACTAGAAAAGGTTGATGGAAAAGAAGCAGGATTTCTTCTTTCATATTATTATTGTGAACTTGGAGTAACAAGCAAGATTATTACACTTGGCCTTCAGCAGATTCAAACTATAAATACAGATATTGATTTTGAAATTAATGTTTTTGAAAAAGAGCAAAAGATAAATTTTGCAGAATCGCAAAGAGAGGCGATTCGAGGAGCATTTAATAATGGGATTGAAATAATAACAGGAGGTCCAGGTACAGGTAAAACTACTATAATAAAGGCTATAATTCATATATATGAAAATAACGGAATGAAGGTTATTTTAGGTGCACCAACAGGAAGAGCAGCTAAAAGAATGACAGAGTCTACTGGAAGAGAAGCTAAAACTATACATAGATTATTGGAAATGGGAGTATCAGATGATGAAGGTGATGAATCAGTATTCGCAAAGGGAGAAGGATCTCCTTTAGATTGCGATGTGATTATTATAGATGAGGCATCTATGATAGATATAATGCTTATGCACAGCCTTCTTAAAGCAATTAATCTAGGAACTAGATTAATTATTGTTGGGGATGTTGACCAGCTTCCATCTGTGGGACCTGGAAATGTTCTTAGAGACTTAATTGAAAGTGAATATATTAAAGTTGTAAGACTTAAAGAAATATTTAGACAGGGAACAGAGAGTCTGATTGTTGTAAATGCCCATAGAATTAATGAGGGTCAAATGCCATTATTAAATCAAAAGGATAAAGATTTCTTTTTTATAAATGGTGAAAACCAGGAAAAGATAGTTGATACTATAAAAGATTTAATATATAGACGACTTCCCAAATTTAATACGTCATGGGATAAATTAAGAGATATGCAGGTTCTTACTCCAATGAGAAAAGGTACTCTTGGGGTAAATAATCTTAATATAAGCCTTCAAGAAATGTTTAATCCTAAGAATAAGGATAAAAAGGAAAAAGAACTTAAAGATATTACCTTTAGAGAAGGTGATAAAGTAATGCAGACTAAAAATAATTATAAATTGAAATGGTTCAGAGTAGGTGGAAGTGGTGAACATGAAGGTGTAGGAGTATTTAATGGGGATTTAGGATTTATAGAAAGCATAGATGAAGAGAAAAAGTGTATGACTATAATTTTTGATGACGAAAGAAAAGTTGTATATGACTTTAATTTTTTAGATGAACTAGATTTGGCATATGCTACAACAATACATAAAAGTCAGGGAAGTGAATTTAAGGTAGTAATAATTCCTGTATTTATGGGGTCTCCATTTTTAATGAACCGTAATCTACTTTATACGGGAATTACAAGGGCAAAACAACTTGTTGTAGTTGTGGGATTCCAAAAAGCATTAATGTATATGATAAATAATACTAATAGCATGGAGAGGAACTCAGCATTAAAATATAGAATAAGAGATATAATAAGTCAGGATGAAATTGAGAATGATGATTCTTTAAAAGATGAAGAGATGGATGAAGAATTTTTAAAGGGGCTCGAAGAATTTAATGCAGATAACGATAAGTTTTAATAGATTATAAGGGGGCATAATTTATGGCTAATGTATGCAAAGTAAGTAAAGAAGATCTTAAATATGCAGTTGAAAAAATAGATTACTGGTACAAGAAAAATATTAAGAATCTGACTATTATTACAGTCCCATTTAATACTTCATGTATATTTGCCAATATTATAGACAGTTTATCAAAAAATAACGGTAGAATTCTTTATGTGTGGGGAAAAAACAATGAAAATAGAGAACTTATAACGGCTATAAGAGAATTAAATTCAGAAATAACACATTCATATATTGAAAAAGACACATCAAAATATCAATTGTTATTTATAAAATATAAAAAATTATATAGTATAAAAGAAAAATATGATCTTGTTATTTTTGATGATATTACTTATTTTTCACATTTAAATACGTTGCAGTTACGAGAGTATTTAGAGATGTGTAATATGATTGGAAAAAGAGTTATTTTATATAGTATAGAAAAGATAGCATTAATAGGTGAAAAAATTGAACTTGCTGGATATAACAAAGAGCTAAATAATGCAAAACCAAGAATTTTGAATACAAGAATAGATTTAAATAATGATATACCATATAGTGTTTATGATTATTTAAAATGGTTTAGGGATAGTAACAATAAGGTAGCAATTTATGTACCCAATGAACAGAAAGTTAAGATAACTTTTGAT
>DPOH01000340.1 GCA_003539755.1 Clostridium sp. | reverse complement strand
GGAAGAGATAATTATCTCTTCCTCTAAAGCTTTATCTGTAATATCTATTGCTGGTTGAAAAATATTTATATTTCCTTCAAAGTGATTAAACTCATTTAACAAAGTTTTTCTAGATGTAAAGAATACTCTTTCTTTTACTTTAGTTTGATCTCTTCTATCAAATACTCCATCTATTATCTGTTGTATTGTCTTTCCTGAGTATGTATCTCCCTGTATTTGCTTTTCTTCGTTTATTTCATTTAACACCTTATTACCCTTAAGGCTACAAAGTTTCACTTCTACACTCAATCTTAAAAATAAATAGCTAAGTGTATGATATAATGATTTATTTAATAATGGGTACTTTTCATTATCCACTATCTCTATATTTTCTAAGTTTAATTCTAATAGTTCTTTAGTACTTATCCTTAAGGTTTCTTCTTGGCCCCCAAATAATAATTTATACATGCTTCCTACATCAACATATTCAGTTTCATATCCATGCATTACTTTGCAAAGCTGCTTATATACATCTCTATTTCCAATAATATTGGCATACCCTCTCATAAATGGAATCATCGACATTAAAAATAGATTTTTATTTTTTACATATTGCCATATATCACCTCTAAATAAATCTAAAAGCTTATTTAACTTAAGTAGTAATTCTTGCTCATCCTTATTTATCTTTATAAATCCATTTAATGCACCCTCTGTATTATTAAACATATATAACTCAAAACAACCCTGAGCTTGAAATTCTAAAAGTTTTATTAGCTCTGTATTATGCGTTAATATTATTTGCTGTTTATTTTCCAAAAACTTTATAATACAAAATGCTATCTTGTTTTTAAATATTGAATCAAAACTCGATATAGGATCATCTAAAACTATATATTTACAGTCACTTTTTTTAGCTTTCAATAACTCAAATGATAATGAAATAAAGTTTTGTTGTCCTGTGCTTAGTCCTAGTTCATCTCTATCTGTACCTAGAATCTCCTCATTACCTAAAGTTATTTTGATTCTATTATTTTCATCTCTATCTATATTAATTTCTCTGCCTATATTTTCACTTATTACATTTTTTAGGTATAGTTCATCCTCTTCAGAAAGTCTAAACTGTGATTCTATAAGATTCTTATATTCTTCATAATTATTAATTAATGTGTCATTTAAGCTATTTTTTATTAAGTTTATCAATTCTTTGTTTATATTTTCTATGCAATTATAAACTTCAATTTTTAAGTTTCTCACCCCATCTGTATCACCAGTTTTTATAGCATCCAACAATATAGATTCTATCCCTAAAGGATCTATATGTTTCTCTTTTACAACTTTTATTATATCTTCTAGTATTTTCTTAGTTTTATCATCTAAATGTTTTTCAATATTTTCTTTATTGTCTTTTTTATGCCTTAACAGCTCATCTTTTTTGTACTCTTTATTGTCGCATACTATGCACTCATTTTTGTATGAGAACTTATTAATTATCTTTATAGCTTCATCATTTTCTTCTATTTCCATTACCTTATCATTTTGTTTTATGTCTTCTATTTTTAGATTACATATTTTATATATTATAGATGTGTTATCTTTGCTATTTTCTAATATAAATTTATATATATCATCTTCTTCATTAAATTCTGATGCACATAAATTTAAGTTTTTCACCTTACTTATGTATTTATCTTTATCAATTTGAGATGGCTTAAATCTACTATTTGCAAAGTTAGATATAAAAGTTTTAATCTCACTATCTGCAACTGTATCTATTAGTTTATGAGACTTAGCTGTTATTTTAAATTTATCCCTTAATTTTGACCTAATAGAGTTACACATATCATTAAATCCATTTTCTATCTCTTTTGCTAGTCTTTCCTCTTTTTCAATATCATCCCCTAGAAGATAATCTTTTGCTTCTCCTTTTATAATGTTTCTACTATTTTGATCGCTTATTATATGGAAAATTTCATCTTCATTTACGTTATTACTACCTCTAAATTCAACTTCAAAACTCATGTTATCATCTTGATTTTTTGCCCCTAACACCTTACTTAAGCTTGTTTTGCCTGTTCCATTTGGACCATATAGTATAGCTATTTTCTTTTTAAATTCGATCTCATTGTTAACGCTGAAATCTTTAAATTCTTCGCAAAATATATTATTATATTCAATTTTTTTAAATTTTAATTTTCTACTCATATGTTCTCCAGATTTTTTAATATGTCCTATTCTTTGAGTTATTAAAGCTGTATAATTTATATATACACTTTTAATAACTTATCATTTAATTTTTTTAATACCTTAATTAGCTGATATTAATTGAGTTGTTTTATTTTATATTCTCATAAAACTTAATATATTGATTTAATATATAGTTTAGTAGCTCTTGTTGAGTTACACCACTTTCCTTTAAGTCTTCTGCTATTCTTTCAAACCCTTTTTGTACTTCTATATCAAGCTTTAAAGTCTTAGCTCTATAATCCCTTTTACCTTGCTTAAAGTTATATATTTCTTTTACTATATCTTCTTTAGTCTCCATATTACTTTCCGTAATATCTTTGTAATATTCGTTTGATCCATCTAATAAAACTTTTATTCTATCCGCATTATCCATTAAATATGTTAATCTATCTTTTTGATTATTTGTTATCTCTAAATTAGTTTTAATATTGTTTATTACTGGAATATTGTTACTTTGCTCCGGGGTAGTTTCTGTATTACTTGCTGTAATATTACTGTAATCTTGCTTTTGTACTCTCGCTTCATCTTCAGTATTTCTATGTATGTACTGTTTTTTACTCTGTCTATCTTTATATCCACCTTTACTATACTTTTTACTTATATTCTTTCTATTATTTCCTATTTCTTCAGAATTTATAGTTATTGTTTTTCTTTCTTTTAGGCTTCTTTTTACATGCTCTATCTGTTCTT
>DPOH01000076.1 GCA_003539755.1 Clostridium sp. | reverse complement strand
TTTCAATAATTATAAAAAAAAAAAATAATCTATAACAATTCCTCTATCATCATCAAATATAAAAAATAAGAACTCAATTCTTCATATAAAAACTGAATACCTATTAAGATATAATTGATATTTAAATTTTAAACATATAAATGTAACATTTTATTATATTCATTTAAAAGTATATCAAGTTCTTGACTGATTTTAATAACTCTCCAATGAAGTAAATTTTCTTCTATTTCAATGACTTCATGCATTAATCTTCTCAAATTTTCTATTTTTATTCTCAGTTTTATTCTCTTGCTCACTCCATATACCCTCCTCATACATAATAATACACTAATATTAATTTTTGTACATCAGAAACTTTTAAATAACTATCAATAATATGCATTATTTTTGACTATTTTTTATAATTTTTTTGTTAATATTAATAATTAATTAATCTCCCAAGATTTCATATCTATTTTTCATAATAATGTATATTTAGCAAAATTTTATACATTGTATATTGATATTTAAATTAAATATCGATACTTTATAACACAAAATTAATCCCTAATTTTTTATTAATGCTAGTTAAACGTATATTTTTATTGATTAGACATAAAATTTTCTTTATATCATTATAAATATTACTTGCAATTATATAGCTAATGTTACTAAAATGTATTTTGTTATTCTTTAAATATATTAAAACAAGGAGTCAAATTATGGATAAAACAAATACAAACAAAGCAATGGCTGCGGCATTTATGGCGAATTTTATCTTTGGTTTCAGTTTTATATTCTCTAAAATGGGACTGAGTGCTACTTCTCCATCAATACTATTAGCATACAGATTTATTACTGCCGTAGTAGTTATGACTTTGCTTATTGCTACAAAAAAAGTCAAATTTAATATTAAAGGAAAAAATATAATGCCTCTTTTACTAATAGGGTTATTTCAGCCAGTAATATATTTTATATGTGAAAGCTATGGCCTTATATATACTACTGCAACATTTTCAGCAGTTATGATTGCCCTTGTTCCTATTGCTTCTTTAGCATTTGGTGCACTATTTCTTGGTGAAATTCCAAGTTTCATGCAAGTTGTATTCAGTATTCTATCAATTGTAGGTGTAGTTCTTATGGCATTTCAGGAAAGCAGTACAGGAAGTGTTCAGTTAATAGGTATATTTATATTAATAGGAGCTATAATTTCTGCAGTAGGCTTTAATGTTACAAGCAGAAAGTATTCATCACAATTCTCAGCATTTGAGCGTACATATTTTATGTTTGTTCTAGGTGGAATATTCTTTAGTGAAATGGCTCTTGTAGAAAATTATGGTCACTTTGAAAGATTTATAGAACCTCTTAGTTCTCCAACATTCTTAGTATCAATTTTCTACCTTTCAATACTTTCATCTATAGCAGCATTCTTAATGATGAATTACTCTACTACATATCTTCCAGTAGCAAGAACAACAGCATTTTCAAATATAATTACTGTTGTATCTGTTTTTGCTGGAATAGTCTTCTTACATGAAGGCGCTGACCTTGTTTCAATAATATCTTCTATTATGATAATTGTTGGAGTATGGGGAGTTCAAAAAATGGGATTAAATAAACAATAACAAAATAAATAACCCTACAGATTATTTATCTTACAGTATACTTTGCACGTAAATCTTAATTAATCTGTTGGGGTTATTTTTTATGTTTTATACTAAAAAGAATTTAATTAATAATAATTATAATTTCAAATATACTTCAGTTTTTTAAAGCTCATAATATTTATCAAAAAATCAAATCACTTAGAATACTTTCCATTTTAGATTCAGCTTTTTTTATAGCACTTTCTTTTTCCTCTTGAGTTGTTCCTGTACCATCAACCTTTAATTCTATAACATCTCTTATTCCTATTGTTCGCATTATACTTGATACATAATTTTCCCCCTTATCCATTACAGGATCAAGAATCCATGGTATATTTCCGCCTGATGACTGTACATAAACAAGCCCCCTATAAACATTATCCAAAAGTCCTTTAGGCTTTTTTCCTGGCTTTAAATCTATGGTCATATGATTTTGAACTATACAATCTATATACTCTTTTAATGGTGCTGGAAATGATAAACTCCACATTGGTGCAGCTATTACATACATTTGAGCACTCATAAACTGCTCACATAATTCACGTATTCTTGCAACTTCCTTTTGATCCTTTTCTGGAAGTTTTTTAGCATCCTCTTCACTGATTACACAATTTCTATCTTGAAAATATTCATATTGAAGTCTAGGTATATGTTCTTTATATAAGTCTATCTCTTCTACTTGAAAATCCTTATTGTATTCCAAAAATTTATTTATAAATGTTCTTGCTACAGTTTTTGAAGATGATAAATTCTCTGGTTTTGAATTCACACTTATATATAATAATTTTTTTGTCATAGGACACCTCATTTTCTATAATTATTGCACTAATCTTTATCACAAAAATATCGCGGATAATTTTAATTTTAGTTATTTTGTGCCATCCTATATCATTTTATACTCCATTTCTACTTCGCAACAGATTATAATCTTTGTATAACTATCACTTCATCAACTACCATAGAGTAATTTTTATTAAAGTTTTTTATAAAACAAATAATAACTCCCATTATCTTAATGAGAACTATTATTTAAAATTTTGCATGACTATTTGGTAATGAAAATTAAATAAATCCTTATAATAATTATATGAAGTTCATGACGATTCTATCAATACCACTATTTATATAATATTCAAGCTTATTTTTATCCTTTAAAAGAGTATCATCAAAAGCAAATAAAGAATTATATCTTCCTACCATCTTTAAGTGCTTAGGATATGAAAACACATAATCTTTACAGTACTTTGGACAATTCATAACAAGTTCTTGCTTTCCTCTATTTTGATGTTTACACATGGCATAAAGAGGGCAATACTGGGATGTATTTGTAACATAAAAAGGCATATGCATACTGTGATTTACCTCTGCAATATCCATTCTATATCCACAATTTTCATACTCATAACGTTCAATTCCATTTTCCTTTAAAAATTCTCTAAAAACACCACTATTTAAACTATTTTCAGCTATTAAACTTTTATTTTGTTCATATCCTTTTTTATACATATATCTAGGATCTTTTTTTCTTTTATTTAAAAGTACACCTAAACACATCTTTATATAATCCTGCTTATCTTTTAATAATTTAATCATTCCCCAGTCGTTTATTACTATCTCAATCTGCTTTTTATGCTCTTTACACCAGCTATACACCTTATCTATTATTTCTCCTGTCTTTTCAAGAAGGCTATCTCTTAAATAAGTAAAGCATAATGTAATATTTAAGTTATTACTTTCTGATTTATCCATCATCTTTATAAGAAGATTAATTTCAGGGAATAGGTTATGGCAAAATTCATTTCCTATATACACTCTATCTATATCTTTACTAAATAACTTATGATTTTCTATATAATTTTCACGTAAATAATAGTCTTTAAATGTCTGAATATTTAATTCAATAAACTTCTTGTATAAATTATCATCATGAAGACTTATGGCAAGTTCTATGTTTTCTAAAGAATCTATAGCATAATCTAATTGAGACATCCATTCTTTCTTTTGAGCAGAATAAAAATCATAGAAATCATAATCCTCTTCTGCTGGATATCCTACCATTTCTTCAGAATATTCATTATCTATTCCATAATTCTTAAGTCTTACGTAATTTGAATAATCTCTAAAAATTCTATTTACATTCTCTTTGTATTCATGATTATTTATTAAAAACCCATAAGTCACATAAAATTCCTTTTCTTCTCTAGACACAAGTTCATAATCATTGATTATTACTTCTTCATATTTATATTTATCAAAATCATAAAAAACTGCCTTTAAAGAAAATTTCCCTTTTATTAATTGAAAATACTCTGTATTAT
>DPOH01000303.1 GCA_003539755.1 Clostridium sp. | reverse complement strand
AACAAATAATAATATAAAATAAAAATAATAAAAATTAAAATATTACTACAAGTACCTTTAAAACATCTGTCTTTATCTTGTATATGCATATAGAAGTCTTATAATAACTGAAATAAATAAAAAAGACATATATTTAAATGTAGCATACATAGGGTCTTCCATATCTACAGAAGCATATGAGAATATAAGCAATAACTTAAATGAATCACTTTTACCAGATAATAAGTCAAGTATTGTTGAATTTAATATATATGATTTATCAAATACTGCTGCCCTAACTAAATTTCAAGCTTCTCTTGCTGCCAAAGAACTAGATTTAGCCATAGTAAACAAGAACTTTTTTAATGAAAATTATGAAAATGAATTCTTTTTAAATTTAAATTCAATAGATAACTTTTCTTCCTTAAATATAGATGAAGATGCACTTGTTAAAAAAGATAATAATATATATGGAATAAAAATAAATAATCTAAAAATATTCAATGAATTAAATGTTTCAAATAATGATAATTTTTTAGTAGTTATTTCAAATTCAAAAAATAGTACAAAGCTTATAGACTTATTAAAAGCTTGTGGTATAAATTAATTTTTCAGCTTAATCTGATAAAAAATAAACCTTAAAGATATGGATTATCCATACTTAAGGTTTATTGTTATTAGGTTTATTTAATTCTTTCTTGAATATATGAACATACAAATTCTCGTATTTGATCAAATTCTTTATTTACTTTATCATTCTGTGATTTAAATTCCATAAACTTATACAAATCCCCCTGCTCTGCTGCTATTTTTATACTTTCTTTATATACAAGGCCAAATATAAGAGATATATTTCCTACCACATTATCTACTTGAGTCTTTTTTAATGATCTTAAAACAGTATCTTTTTCCATAAAATTATCTAGTACTTCTTTAGTTATAGAAGATGTATATATTTCTTCCTTAGATGTATTATAAATTTCTTCAAGAGGAATTAAAACATGAACCTTAAATATATCTATTTTATCTGCATCTCTTAAAATATTGCTGAATATCTTTGTTCTATCAGAAAGATATTCTGGAATTCTGTAAGCATTATGACAGTCTATTGCATCTTTTATAAGCTGGTCTTCATTATTATCATCAATAAAATCTCTTATTTTATTTTCTTCAAATAATATTGTAGTTCCAAGTTTAGCATGATTTAT
This sequence comes from Clostridium sp., assembly GCA_003539755.1. Classification (GTDB taxonomy): domain Bacteria; phylum Bacillota; class Clostridia; order Clostridiales; family Clostridiaceae; genus Clostridium. Next base: position 2,617 of record DPOH01000303.1, on the reverse strand, counting down.
AGATTGCGCATCATTGAAAGTTCCATATCTCTTAAGCTGTTCGAATCTTCCTATATCATGAAGCAATCCCATAAGCCATGCTATATCCACATCTTCATTGGAAAGGTCTAAATTTTGTGCTATCTTTTCACAAAGTTCTGCTACACGATATGTATGGTCTATCTTTAATTTTACTCTTGTATTGGTACTATCATAGTTTTCTACATACTCAGCAAAAGCCTCTTCTGCTCTTCTTCTATCTATATTCATAAATTTTTCTCCTTACTATAAATATTATTATTTAAAGTTATATTAAAATTTATTATTCTTTCCATACTATTCAAACAAGATTTTTTAAATCTAATATTATTGCATATCCTATTATTTTTAATAATCATTATAAATCTATATTACATTTAACCCAGTTCAATTTCAATATTTTAACAAAACAAATACCATATATAAACTGATATTCAGATTATATATGGCATTCACTTATTTATTTACTTAATCATCTGTTAGTACACAGCTTACATGTCTCTATTAGCTACTTCTTTAGCAATTCTATCTACTAATTCCTTAACTGTAGTGCTTCCTTCATCACCATTTTCTCTGCTTCTTAAAGCAACAGTCTTATCATTTTCTTCTTTTTCACCAATTATAAGCATATAAGGAACTCTTTCATTTCTAGCTTCTCTTATCTTATAACCAATCTTTTCACTTCTGTGGTCAATTTCTACTCTAATATCTTGTGCTTCTAATTCTTTCTTAACTTCTTCTGCATAATCTGCAAATTTATCAGAAATAGGTAATATCTTAACTTGAATTGGTGCTAACCATGTTGGGAATTTACCAGCAAAGTGTTCTATAAGTATTCCTATGAATCTTTCTATACTTCCGAAAATAACTCTGTGGATAACTATTGGTCTATGCTTTTCACCGTCTTTACCGATATATTCAAGTTCAAATCTTTGTGGTAATTGGAAGTCTAATTGAATAGTACCACATTGCCATGTTCTACCTATACTATCTTCAAGATGGAAGTCTATCTTAGGTCCATAGAATGCTCCATCTCCTTCATTTACAACATAGTTTAATCCTAATTCTTCAAGAGCTCCTCTTAATGACTCTTCAGCCATGCTCCATTCTTCATCAGTTCCCATTGAATCCTCTGGTCTTGTAGAAAGTTCTACATGATACTTAAATCCAAACTTAGAATATACCTTATCAATAAGTTCTACTACACCCTTGATTTCAGATTTAACTTGTTCTGGAAGCATGAATATATGTGCATCATCTTGAGTAAATGCTCTTACTCTGAAAAGTCCATGAAGTGCACCTGAAAGTTCATGTCTATGAACTCTTCCTAGTTCCCCTACTCTCATTGGGAAATCTCTGTACGAATGGCTTTCAGTTTTATAAACAAGCATTCCACCAGGACAGTTCATAGGTTTTAAAGCAAATTCTTCATCATCTATCATTGATGTATACATATTTTCTTTGTAATGATACCAGTGTCCTGAAGTTTCCCAAAGTTTTTTATTAAGCATTATTGGTGTTTCTACTTCAACGTATCCTGCTTCTTTGTGAAGCTTTCTCCAAAAATCAATTAAGTTATTTTTAAGAACTACACCATTTGGAAGCATGAATGGGAATCCTGGTCCTTCAGGTAATATAGTAAATAATTTTAATTCTTTACCTAATTTTCTGTGGTCTCTCTTCTTAGCTTCTTCCATATTATGAAGATAAGTAGCTAATACATCCTTATCCTTAAATGCTACTGCATATATTCTTTGAAGCATTTTATTCTTTTCATTTCCTCTCCAGTATGCTCCTGCTACTGAAGTAAGTTTAAATGCTTTTGCATATTTTGTTGAAGGTATATGTGGTCCTCTACATAAATCAACATAATCACCTTGAACATATAAAGAAATTCTTTCACCTTCTGGAAGATCATTAATTAATTCTATTTTATATTTTTCTCCTCTTTCTTCCATTAACTTAAGAGCTTCTTCTCTCGAAATGTCTCTTCTTTCAAATTCTAAGTTTTCAGCTATTATTTTATCCATTTCCTTTTCAATCTTGCTAAGATCTTCTGTAGTTAATGGAGTTTCTAAATCAAAATCATAATAGAATCCATTTTCTATATATGGTCCTATTGCTAATTTTGCATCTGGGTAAATTCTTTGAACTGCTTGAGCCATTATATGAGCAAGTGAATGTCTCATAACTTCTATTGCTTTTTCATCTTCTAAAGTTAAAATATTTACTTCATCACCTTCATGTAATTTATGTGATAAATCAACAAGCTTTCCATTTACTTCTGCTACTATTGCTTTCTTTCCTAGATTTATACTTATAGATTCAGCTAAATCATGAACTGATGAATTATCTTCTACTGATCTTACAGATCCATCTTTAAGTTTTACATTAATACTCATTTAAATCTTCCTCTCTAATTAAGCTATTCCAGCCTGTTTTAGTTTTCATAAATTAATATAATTACAACAAATATTTAATTAAGAATTAAAGACTAATAGTCCATAGTGATAGTAAAAAAAAGCACACACCCCAATCTCTTGGGACGAATGCTTTATTTCCGTGGTTCCACCCAAATTAAATTAAAAATTTAATTCAT
>DPOH01000131.1 GCA_003539755.1 Clostridium sp. | reverse complement strand
AAAATTGAAAAGATAATGTACGGATTATATAATATTATTAAATAAAAAGTGTTTTGAAAGTCCTGTGGTTTTTGATTAATAATTAATCTAATCTACAGGCTTTTTTATGGCTTGGTGTGAATAATTGTTTTAATGTAGAGTTTCAATATTTATTATCTACTATATAAAAAATTGTAAACATTATTTTATATATGAATAAGATTATGTCAATATTACTGGCATAAATCTTTAGGCTAAGTAAGCATAAGACTTATTATTAGTAATTTACATGAATAAGCCAGAATTTTATCTTTTTATCGCTCCATCCTAAATCCCAAGGAACATCATTTCTATCAGTATTGTGGCATGTAACAAGGGAATATCCTTTTGAATCAGCACCGCTTACCACAGAAATATGTGTTATATCACCTTTATTTTCATATGCCACAAAATCTCCAGGAAGAAGCTTATATGAAGCCTTATATACTTTTTCATAGCTTCCTTTTGCTATTACAGAAGCCCTTCCGCTGTTTAACATGTAATATGTAAATTTATCAGCATTTATCCATGGACCTGAAGCACTTCCTTTATCATAAACCCACTTTGATGTTTCTTTGAATTTACCGCCTTCATGAAGTATTTGAGAAGCAAAATTGGCGCAATCTCCACCTTCACAGTTGAAGTTTCTATATTTCTTATTATATTTGTATCCGTATTCTGGTTCAGTAGCAGCTCCACAGTACATTTTTGCGTATTTTATTGCATTTACTCTGCGTTCATTTAAATTAGAAAAATCTCTTGGAGGTTGTGTTTTTATATATTCTTTTATTGAATCTACTTTTATATTTTCTAAGTTAAGAGAATCAGCAAAGGGATCAGTATACCATTCCTTTGAAACAATCCAGTCATTGTTTATATTTTTTAAGGTTAATGAATGATATGTACCTATTCTTGAGCTGTTTATTTTATCAGGTTCATCAGGATATATGTATTTATATTCAGTATTGCATAATACATAGAAAGAATATCGGTCTTTATCCTTTGAAGGCGTAGCTTTTCTTATTATTATGTTAGGTATGATGTCTATAAATTGTACACCTTGTTTTTCAGCCCAGTTATTTATGTATTTTATCTTTTTTTCTTCATATTCATAAGCCCATTGGCCAAACTTATTATCGGTATCATAAAGGCTCTCAATAGAATCTAAATCTTTTGTGAGGATAGCTTTATTTCTTATCTGGAACAGATTTTTAACACAATTTTTAATATCATCCTCACAGATTTCATCAGAAGATTCAGCTATTACATTATTTTTATTTATAAAGAATGCACTAAGGCTTAGACATAGAAGAAAAATAGATATAAACCGCAATAGTTTCTTTCTATATGGAGTAGATATATTCATAATATACAACTTCTTTCTTGAGTGAATTAAACTTTGTAAGCTTTTATAAAAATAAATAAGGAGTTATTTTAATCTTTTAGCAGATGTGTTGTTTTAAAAATAAAGACTATAAAGCCTATATTGAATTCTCAATAGTATTTATGTATTCCTTAATTTTTTCATCATCTTCAGGGACTCCACTATACCAAGTGCTGTCTTTATTCCAATTACCAAAATATTTTGCTTTTAAGATTATTTCAGGTCTATATTCAAAGTGCATTATATCAAAATGTCCCCATTTGCCACCCCATATGAAATTATTATTTTCAAATGCTGCTACAAGTTCATCAGGATATTCTTTAAGCCTTGATTCAGCAGCAGCTTCAGAACCCCATTTCCAGTAATCACGTTTATCTGTATTAAGGTCTAATGCTATACCGTATGAGTGGGGGCTTAACTTTCCAGTGCCTGCAATAACTCTATAGTTATATGTTCCACATCCAGGGTAGAGTAGACTGCTTGTAGCACCACTAGTTTTTGCAAGAGCAGTAGCTTCTTTAAGTGCAGCTTCTAAGCATTTATTTGCATTGTTATGGCTGTTGAACTGGCATGATGGATATCCACATTTAAGACTTACAAGATTTTTTTCAATTGTAGATTTTGAACCACCATATACTTCATTCAAAAAATCATAATTTCTACAGCGTCCAGGATCAAATGATTTAGGGGGTACTTTATTATCTTTTTCTAATGGATATCTATCTTCTAAAATATCTTGAAGGTCTGGATTATCTAATTTATTTTCAGGAGATTTCTCCTTTTTATCATCATAAATAAATTTCTTTCCAGACTTCATAACAATATAAACATTTCCGGAATCATCCTTTTTAATTCCTGTTATATACTCAGGATATGCAATCATTAGTACTAGTAAATCCTGTTTCATCTGAGTATCATAATTCGGCTCAGTTGAGTCATAATTCATAGCGGTACTCTTAGTATTAAAAGCAACTATAGAATTTTGTGTATTTAAATAGTTATTATCAAAAGAAGTTAAATTTAAAGTATCATTTAGTATGTTTCCATTTAATTTTTCAGCATATTGATTATCTGTACATGCAGATGTGGTATTTACAATATGTACTAACGGAAGACTTATACATAAAAGAGATATAAACAATCGTTTAATCATAATCATCACACCTTTAAAACATTTAATTTCCTTAAAAATATTTTATCCAAAGATTTGTAAGAGTATGTAATCTTAAATTAGCATTAAATAACAGTAAAACTTTATAATAGCAGCATAAAAAGATATTATTGGGCTATACTTGATAATTAAAGGAAGGAGTAAAAAAGTAAAAAATTTTACCTTAAATTAATATTAATAATAAAGAAAATATACCTAAAAAAGTTAAAGTGGATGTATTATATATCAAAGGGGAGGTAATGATTATGGGAAATATAATGAAAATCAATATGTATGCAGATTTTAATAAAAAGAAAAATAGGAAACTTAAATTAAAAACTGTAGAGAGGAATATACTCAAATACAATAAATGGCTAAAGAAAAATCATAGGGAGGATAAGATAGAAACATATGAAGAATTCTTACAAGTTAAATAGTATTTTTTATTTTTAAATTGTGAATTAAGCAGTAATAATTGTTTAATTCACTTTTTTTATGCCTAGGAAAGGATGAAATAGGCTCATAATCATTTAATTTATCATATTATAACAATATAACAATTTGGAAAATAAAAACTTATAAGTTACAATGAAGATAAGGTTAAATATTTTGAATATTATATATCTAAAACATGCTGATTTTACTAATTAATAATTGTAGTATTTTTAGCACAACCAAGGAGGATTTTTATGATACAGATTTTTGGAACAAAAAAATGCTTTGATACAAAGAAAGCAGAAAGATTTTTTAAGGAGAGAAAAGTAAAATATCAATTTATTGATTTAAAAGAAAAAGCAATGAGTAAAGGTGAATTTACAAGTGTAGCAAAGGCTGTAGGAGTAAATAACCTTATAAATGAAAAAGCTAAAGATTACAAGAAATTAAACTTTGATAAAGTAAGAAGTACAGAAGTAAAAGAAGAACTTTTATTCAAAAATCAAAGTGTAATGAAAACACCTGTTGTCAGAAATGGAAAAGAAGCAGTAGTAGGTGTAGATGAACAAAAGTGGAAAGAGTGGAGTGAAAAAATTAGTTAACAGTTAACAAGGAACAGTTAACAGTTTAGGTGAAAAAGCCTTAGGGCTTTTTATTTATACTTTTTGTGCTTGAAGCAGAACTCTCCAAGTTAAGTGAATATAGACTCAGAAGAAAATATAATTAAAAGATATTTCACCAGAAATATTAGCTACAACTGTTACCTGCTAACTGATCGCAGATTACCCGTAAAGGGCATTACCTGTTAACTGAATATGTTTGGGGGGTATATGAATACATTACTTACAATCGACTGGGATTATTTTATGCCATACATACATATGATGAACACATCTTATATGGAGAACAAAAGCAACATAGAAAATCACTGGTATAAGATGTATTTAGAGAATAAGTACTCAGGAAGAGATATAACAAAGATTATGAAGACAGCAGATTTCTTAAAGGGATTTTGGGAAAAAATCAGTACTAAGTTTGAGTTTGATTATGTAAAAACTAAACTTATAGTATCAGATTCTCATAAGGAAGCTTATTATGCAGCAAAGGAGTTTGATTGTAATGAGGTCTATAATATAGATGCTCATACTGATCTTGGTTATGGGGGAATGGAATCATTAAACTTTGAACTTAATTGTGCTAACTGGCTAGGAAAACTTTTTAAAGAGAATATTTTAAATAAGGGAAGTATTATATTAAGTCCTTATAGTAACGAAAAGCCAGAAGATTTTGAGGAGATAAATCATAATTTCAATATCAGATATAAGGATATTGATAGTATTGAGGAAAATACAAAAGTTAAAGCTGTACATATATGCAGATCAGGAGCATGGACAGCACCATGGCTTGATTGTGAATTTGAACAATTCATAAGAGAGCCTGGTTTCCAATATGAAATTAGGGACATGCCATCTAGAGTGTGGGATGTGGATTCTATAGACCTTGCAAAACAGATAGAGTGTACGTTGTTTTAATATATAGATTTGGAATTATTAATGATGAACCGTATCATAAATAAATGAGGTTTTGGATAGAATTGGATATATAAATGGACGATAGGTGTGCTTTAATTTTTGCAATGAAACTTACAAAAATCTAAAGTTTGAATTTTTGTTGGGTATTTTAATTTTATTTATAGATTCTTCATTTTTCACTACTTGAGAAAATTAGAATTTGTTTTTCAGAATCTATAGCATTGAAAAAATTTTTATAATTATATATAATATAATTATACTAAAATATAAGCATAAAAAATATAAATGTAAAGGTGTTGTAAATATGCGCAAATAGGTAATTTTTAATTAAATTAACTGAATAAGGATTATTTTTAAAAGTATATGAAAAATCTTGAATAACTCAAGGTTTATTTGTGGTAGAATCAATTATTGATAATATTGATATTACCATGTTTATTTGTGTACTCTAAAAATAATCAGTATTATAATGAGCATGTTACATCTTTATTTGCAGGATAGGAAAACCGTGTTCTAAACACGGTATTTTTATGTCTATTTTTGCTATATATAGATATGGTATAAGATTTTAATTTGAATAGCTTAATCATAAGTTATATAATTAAAGTTCTATATTTTATGTTTGTATTTAGGTTATATGATTATGAGGCTGTAAGTGAATTATGTTCATTTACAGCTTTTTTTGTTTAAGGAGATTATTTTGATGATTTATATATTTAAATATGAAGATTATGAAAAACAAACAAATTTTTTAAGAAATACTAGGATGGTGATGATTAATGGTTAATAAACTTTCAGCATATAAAACTTATTTATTATTTTCAGCTATTACAGCAATGTGTTTTTCGTTAGTAGCTACAGTTATGATAGTGTATCACATTGAAATAGTTCATTTAAATCCACTTCAGCTTATACTTGTTGGAACTACTTTGGAATTAGCATGCTTTATATTTGAAATTCCTACAGGTATAGTTGCAGATGTGTATAGTCGTAAACTATCTATTGTTATTGGGGGAGTTTTAACAGGAGTGGGATTTATTTTAGAAGGTTCTATTTCTAGTTTTATTTTCGTACTTGTAGCACAGATTGTATGGGGATTAGGGTCTACTTTTATCAGTGGCTCGCTTGAAGCTTGGATTGCGGAAGAAGAGAAGAATAAAGATTTAGATGAAATTTATATAAAGGGAGCACAAGCAGGGCAGATAGGAGCATTTATTGGAATAGTACTAAGCACTGTAATAGCTAATTTCTCTGTAAGGCTTCCTATTATAGTTAGTGGAGTTTTATTTATAATTCTTGCATTATTTTTATGGTTATATATGCCAGAAAATAATTTTAAACCATCTGCTCCTGGGGATTTAAATACATTCAAAAAGATGGTATATACATTTAAATCTGGTCTTAAATTTGTAAAAAGTAAATCTATAATTATGATTTTACTTGCAGTAACTTTATTTTATGGATTATCAAGTGAAGGTTATGATAGACTTTCTAATGCGCATTTTTTACAAGATACTACACTTCCTAAACTTGGAAACCTTAGTTCAGTGACTTGGTTTGGAATTTTTGGAATTTTAGGAATGATATTGAGCTTCATAGTAATGCATTTTATGGCAAAGAATCTTAAGAATGAGGATAATAGGAAAAATGGAAAACTATTATTATGCATAAATATACTTTATATATCGTCTATGTTGATATTTGCTCTTACAAGAAACTTTAGTTTAATGTTAATAGCTTATTTGGCAACAAATACCTTTAGAATTATAAATGAACCTATATTCAGTGCGTGGTTAAATGGGCATATAGATGATAATTCTAGAGCTACTGTGCTTTCTATAAATGGACAAATGAATTCCTTAGGTCAAATTTTAGGTGGACCGATTATAGGAATCATAGCTACAAATATTTCAGTAAGTATTGGTATAGTATGTACTTCATTATTAGTAGCACCAGTATTAGTGTTATATATTATTTCTATGATAATGGATAAAAAAATATCATAAATATAAGGGATTAAAAATGAAGATAATTTGATTGAACAATACAAGAAGGTTCGTAAATTTTTTGTAGAAATCTTCAAAAACACTTTTAAATTACAATATTAGAATTAGGTTAATTACTGTATTAAAAGATAAATTAAATATATATTATTAACTTAGAAAAACAAACTTTTACTTGTATTTATGTATACAAGTAAAAGTTTTTTACTTTCTTAGAAGGGAGAAATTTATAATGAAAAAGGTTTATTTAAAAAATCAATTAAAAGGATATCCTATAGAAGTAATCAGTAATGTTTTAGACGTCATTAATGTATTAGGTGAAAATTATGGAGCTAATAGAGATATAGAGAAAGATTTAGGAGGATATATAGTTATAGCAGAAAATATCGTTGTTATCGAAATGTTAAAGAAAGATAAGTTACAAGGTTTAATACCAGAATATACTGATATTATTGAATGTAAGGAAGGAGTTAATTGGACTTCTTCCTTATTTTTGCTTTCAAGTGATTATGCAATTGTAGTAGTAACAACAGAAGAACTTTCTAAGTTCCTATTAGAATAAATGGAGGTTAATTTAATGTGAGTAAGAATATAAAAGAGGATAAGATAATCAAGGAAACTAAGTATTGTAAGATAATAAATCAAGGAAAAGTTGGAGATGATGAATATACATATACAATAGAAAAGATATATATCAAGGAACTAAAAAGGAATGAAATAAGATTCTGTGTATATAAATCTACTAGAAGAGGTGATGATATCTATGTTCCAAGAAGTTTAGATGTAACAGAACTTGAATTAATAGAGTTGATAAAGAGGTCTATTAAGGAAAAAGTGTTTTCAGATGAATTTATAGATATGTTAAAGCAAGAATTAAAGTAGCTATCTAATTATAAGAAAAAGTAATTAGATAGCTTTATTTATTTTTAGGAGGATTAAGATGTTTAAAAAAGAGAATAGATATATAACCAAAGGAGTTAATGAAAAATTAGATTTAAGATTACAACTTATACTTTGGAATATGATTGATAAGTCAAATGAAGAAGGTAAACAATTAGATTATTTACAGGTTTTTAGAATTAAAAACTGTAAAGAGGGAGTTATAATTGAACATAGTCAAGAAGTACCAAAATATAAAGAAAGATATATTCTAACTTTAGAAGATATAGAGATTGAAGGAAATATAAAAGTATTTCTGATAGATGATGGTATATATTCAACGATGATGTTAGCAGAAGAATATTAAGAAGATATGATATATTAAAAATTATAGGAAAGGTAATATGATATGGATATAAAAAAAGTAATAAAAATAGTAGGAACTGTGCTAACAGTTATAGTAACTTTATTAGATGAAGATAAGATAGTATAGATTAAAATTATTGCAGAAAAAAATAAACCTTAAATAAAGGTTTATTTTTTTTTTTTTGAAATCTTGAGAAAAATGGAGTATTTGAGAGAAAAATAAAATTGAAATTTTGTCTATTGTAACACAAGGGGCAAGGGATGTCCTATTGTAAGACGAGGGGCAAGAGATCTAATAAATACAGATAAATGAATAAAAAATGAATAAATATACAAATTAAGAAGTTATTAAATATTAAATTGAATAAAAATACAATTAGGAAGTTTTTTGAAAAAAACAATATTTTTGAATAATCGACTTAAATCAAGTTTGAGAAAAAAAGAACAAATTTCTATAATCAATTACATAATAAATGACACAAAGGAAATCAAGTTATTATAAATGTATAACACAAATATAACTAAAAAATTATAACTAGGAGGAATATAAAATGGCAATAAAAGGAATTGATAGAGAAGCGTTAGCAAAAAGAATAGAGCAAAGGGAAAAAGAAGGTGATATTAAACCAAAAGAATGTGAAGGAAATAAAGATATAGTTCCTAAAATACAATCCAAAATAATCAAAAATAGATTTAGAGTTGATGAAAATGGTGTATGGGAAATAAAAGATGGAAAAAATCAAAAATTTATTTCTAAATATATGGAGATAAAAAGTATACGTAAAAATATAGATACTGGAAAGTATAGTGCTATTTTAGCATATAAATCTTTTTTTGAAATACAAGAAATTGAAATTGATAGAGAGGTATATCTCAATAAAAACAAGCTACTGGAATTAATTAATTTAGGAGTGGATGTTAGGCATGATAATGTAGCAAAGTTAGTTGAATATTTTAGAGTTTACGAAGAAATCATTAAAAAAATATCAAATGTCCATTCGGAATTAGGATTCGCCAAATATAACAATAAATATATTTACAAATTATATAAAGCTATAGGAGTTGAATCTCAATATGTTGGTAACTATAAAATAGAACCTAAGGGTAGTAAAGAAGAATATAAAAAAATGTTAAGAGAAGAAGTTCAAGGAAGATGTGAACTTGAATTTGTAACAGCTACATCATTATCAGCTTTAGTTCTTGGTTATATAGGAGAGAGAGTTGGAGTAGACAGTTCGATAGTTCATTTAGTTGGTAATTCAACTACAGGAAAGTCTACAGCATTAAAATTAGGAATTTCTTTGTTTGCAAATCCTGATTCAAAAGTAAATGGACTTTTTGGAACTTATAATGGAACTAATAATGCATTATTAAAAAAATTGAATGGTTTGAAAGGGGTTCCATATGCATTAGATGAAATATCGATGTCATATACTCAAAATTTTACTAATTTTGTATATGGATTAGCAAATGGAACTGATAAAGAAAGACTTAATAAAGATTCAGAATTAAAAAAGAAGGGGGTATGGCTTACAACAATACTATCAAATGGAGAAAAATCACTAATAGGTTCATCAAATAAAAATGCAGGTGTACAGATTAGGGTTATAGAAGCAAGTAATGTTACATGGACTAGAGATGCTGAAAACGCAGAAAAAATAAACAGAGTTATTCAGCAAAACTATGGACATATAGGCTTTGAATTTGCAGAGTATATTATGAAGAGAAAAAAAGATCAACTAGTAAAACAATTTGAAATTTCAAGAGATGAAATATATAAAAAAATGGAAGATGAGTTAGTTATAGATAGTATGACTTTTAGAAGATGTAATAAATTTGGCATCATACTTCAAACTGCATATTTATTTCAAGATATGATGGACATTAACTTAGATATAGATGGAATCAAAAGTCTTATGGTTGAAATAGAAAGAGAATCTTTAAGAAATAGAAATTTTAGAGATTCAGCTATCGATTATATAAAGCAATATGTTTCTAAGTATATAAACAAATTTCAATTTAATAATAATTCTCCAAATGATATCTTTGGAAAAATAATACCTAAGCAAGATTGTGTGGAAGGTCAAATGAATAAAATATCATTTGAGCAAATGATAAACCAAGGTGGGTATGAAGACAAGAACGTAGTTCTAAAAGAACTAAAAGATGCTGGATATCTAAACTGTGAAAAAGATAGATACACAAGAAGTAGAAAAAATTCTTTTGGCTGTAGTGAAGAAGTATATGTAATAAAACTACCTAAAGAAGAGACAAAGGAGATGATTGAAGAAGAAGTAGTGTAATTAAGAAGTTGAAAAATCCCGAAACCCCGTGGAAAAGTTAAAAGATAAATTAAAACTTTAAGTTTTAAAAGATATGTATTGAAAATACACGGGAATTCGGGATTTAAATAATTAAAATTAAGTAAAGAGAGGAAGAGAAAAAATGCAAATTAAAGAAAAAGTGAAAGGAAAAGATTTGGCAATATATTTGAGAAAAGAAAGATTAAATGAAGATTTAATCAATAATGGAGTAGGAAGATTAGGTTGGCTAAAATTTGAAGTAGAATCAGCTACACCAATAAATGAGATATATATTGATGAAGTAAATGAAACTAAAGACTTAGATATGATGATAAATAACATTATAAGAGCAAATATAGAGGTGTTGCTAATATGGAGTATAGAAGATATTGAAACCAATAAATTGTTTGAATTAATACAAGCATGTATTAACTCAGATACTAGAATAGTAAGTTTCTGTGAAGCTGATTGTTTTATAGAAAATATAAAAAACTATGTGCGGTATTACACTAAAAAATTAAGTAACAGATAAAGAATAAAATGGAGGGAAACCAATGAGTGATAATAGTAATATAAAAAATATAGTAGATATAATAGATTTAATATCAGATATGGTTTTAGAATATATAAATGAACAACATATAAGAGAAATTAGTAATAAAAATACTTCATAAATATATATTATTTTTCTGATATATATTTAAGGAGGGATTAGTATGAGTAAAAACAAAGTTGTAGCTATATATTGTAGAGTTTCAACAATAGAGCAGGCAGAAGAAGGATATAGTATCGATGAACAAAATAGATTGTTAAGTGAATACTGTGAGAAACAGGGTTGGGAAATCTATAAAGTATATTCAGATAGAGGGATAAGTGGAAAAGACATAAAGCATAGACCAGAACTAAAACAGATGTTAAAGGATTCGGAAAATAAAAAGTTTGACATGGTTTTAGTATGGAAGATAAATCGTCTAAGTAGAAAGTTAGCTGATGTATTAAAAATGGTAGAGCTATTTGAAAAGAATAATGTAACATTTAAATCTTATTCTGAACCTTTTGAAACCAGTACACCAGCAGGAAAAATGCAATTTCAAATGATGGCATTGATAGGCGAATTTGAAAGAGGGACTATAGCACAGAATGTTAAAATGGGAATGCTTGCAAGAGCAAGAGAAGGAAAGTGGTGTGGAAATAAAGTTCTTGGATATGACATAGTTTCAGTAGAAGGATCTCAAAATAAGAAGAGAAAAGAAACTGAACTAATAATAAATGAAAAGGAAGCTGAATCGGTAAGGTTAATATTCAATGAATACTCTAATGGTAAAGGATATAAAGCGATAACAAATAAGTTAAATAAATTAGGGTATAAAACTAAAAAAGGCAATAACTTTTCAGTTGGTTCTATAAGAGATATATTAACTAATCCAGTTTATATAGGAAAGATAAGATATAATGTAAGACAAGACTGGTCAGAGAAAAGAAGACGTAATATAAATCCTAATCCGATAATAGTTGATGGAATACATGAACCTATAATAGAAATAAATCTATGGGAAAAGGTTCAAAAAATAATGGAATCTAAAAAAGGAAAACCTAAAAGAATATATGATGGTGAATATCCATTAACAGGTATACTAAAATGTCCTGTATGTGGAGCTGGAATGGTAATAATGAGAACAACAAATAAACTAGCTGATGGAACAAAAAGAAGATTAGTATATTATGCTTGTGGAAACTGGAAAAATAAAGGTACAGCAGTTTGTAATAGTAATGCTATAAGAGTTGATAAAGCTAATGATTATGTATTTGGGAAAATATCAGAGCTTCTATCTAATGAAAAGATGATAAGGACTATTGTAGATAATATCAATAAAACTAGAAAAAGTAATGTACAACCATCAAAAAGTAGATTAGAAAAAATAGAGAAAGAACTTCAGAAGCTAGACAATAAGAAACATAAACTGCTAGAAGCATATGAAGATGATATATTAACAAAGAAAGAGTTCCAAGACAGAAAGCAAGAGATAGATGATATAATTAATGAGCTAGAAGAAGAGAAACAACCATTACTAATAAATATAATGGATGAAACGAATGAAGAAGTTCCATATGAATTAGTAAAGGAAATACTACAAAATTTTAGCAAAGTTCTGACTAATTGTAAGACTAGAGAAAAGAAAAAGATGTTACTTCATATGTTGATATCAGAAATAACAATAGGAAAAGATAGAGAAGTAGAATCAATAAAGTTAAAGATAAACGATGATATAATAGAATATCTAAATAAAGAAGAAGGAGAGTCAAAAAAGGCTTCTCCTTCTTCTTTTATTTTAAAAGATTTTATATTAAATAAAATAAATTTAGATATTGCTATATAATAAACTATAGAATTAACAAAGGAGGTTTTAAGGGTGAATATTGATAGTTTAGTTGAAATAATAAAGGAAAGTATGAGTTCTTTTAGGGAGAATGAATTAGCATATCTTTCAATGACAGGTAAAAATGAATTATTAATAAGAGATAGAATTGCATATGAGTTATATAGTAAATATAATGATTATATTATTTCTAGAGAGTATAATCCAAGTGGAATAAAATCTAGAATAGATTTAGCAATACTAGAAAATAATCAAATTAAAGACATAATAGAATTAAAATCTATGTATACATTTGATTCAGCTGATATGAGAGGTTATATAAATGCAATAAATAAAGACTTTAATAAAAATAGTGAGTTAGTTATTGATGGGGTTGATCAATATGAAATAATAATAGCTACTCATATTAAAGAAGTTCCCAATGAAAAATTCAAAGATTATGTGAAATATTATAGACTAATAAATAAGTATATAAGCAATATAGAAGATAGCAATATATTAGTTGAAAATTTAGATTATATAATAAGAAAAGAATTTTCAACAGAAAAATATGAAATAAAGAAATTTAGTGTAACTGCTGGACAAGCCTTTGGTGTAGATGTAGATATATGGTTTTGGGTAGTGAAAAATAATAAATAAAAACTCACTTAGAGTAGTTACGGAGAACCATATCATAAGTAAAGGTGAAAATTATCATTAATCATTGAGTTTGTTATTATAGAATGAAAAACTTTCATAATATATTTGTTATTGAATATATTATGAAAGCTTTATTTTTATTAGAAATAATAATTTAAATTATATTAGTTTAAGTTAACTTTTGCATCAACAACTTCAGTAGTATTTAGTTTTTCAGTATTTAAATCTTTATAAAGAGATATAGACATAAATATTGTAATAATTGCAGATAGAACATCAGCAATTGGTTGAACATAGAGAATACCATTTATGCCTATTAGCATTGGAGCAATTAAAATAACTGGGATAAAGCAAAGACCTTGTCTGCATATTCCTAATATTAAACCTTCTTTTGCTTTTCCAAGTGCAAGGAAAAGTGATGAATATACAGTATAATATCCAAATAGCATAAACGATAAACCATTTACCTTTAATGATTTTTGGCCAATGTCTATTAATTCATAATCATCTTTTGTAAATTGAGAAATAATAGTTGTTGAAAAGAAGAATAGTATTAGACCAACAATTACACAAAATATTGTGGTCCATAATATAGATGTTCTTATTGATTCATGCAATCTGTTATAATTCTTAGCACCATAACTATATCCAGCGATAGGCTGAAATCCTTTGATAAAACCAAATACCATAAGACTTCCTAAGGAAATAATTCTTGTTACAGCTCCCATTCCAGCTATGACAGAGTCTCCATATGCGGTAGATTTAATATTTACAAGAGTAATTGCAAGGCTTGTTAGTAATTGAAATAGTAATGTTGGAATACCGATTTTTAAAATTTCTGACATTATTTCTTTAGAAAAGCAACATTCATTTGTAGTAAATTTAAAAGCACTTTTTTTACTTAAGATATAGGAAATGTAGAGAGAAGTAGAAATAAATTGAGAAACAGCAGTGGCAATTGCAGCACCAGCTATGTTGAGATTTAAAGCATAAATGAATATAGGATCTAAGATTATATTTAGAACAGCTCCTGTTATCATAGTATGCATAGTAGTTTTTGCTGCACCTTCACTTGTTACAATATTGTTCATTGTTACATTAAATACGTTGAAAATAGATGAGGATATATAGATAGTTGTATAAGTCATGGCATAAGGAAGTATACTTTCAGTTGCACCTAAGGATATAAGAATTGGTTTTAAGAAAATTAAAGAACATATAATAACTATTACACCAACTAAAATGCTGCTACATAAAGCAGTACTGGCAACTTTGCTAGCTTTTTCTTTTTCTTCCCGCCCTAATAATCTAGAGAGATATGAAGCTGCTCCATTTCCAAATAGTAAACCTAGACCTACAATAACTTGCCCAATGGGAAAGGCAACAGATATAGCTCCCATTTGACTAGTGCCAAGCCCACCAACGAAATATGCATCTACTAAGTTGTATAGTGCATTTATCATCATACCAATCATAGTTGGAAGGCCCATTGCTATAAGAGCTTTAGGAATTGGTGCAGCTCCTAATAAGTTTAATTTTTTGTTGACTTTTTCCATAAAGAACACTCCTTTGTTGACATATTGTGTAAAATGAAATAATATAACCCATATCAATATAAATTATAGTATTATAAATTACACTACTATAAATTATAGTACTATAAATTATAGTAGTCAACCAAATTTTTGAAAGGAAGTGATTTAATGTCAACAATTGATTTGATAGTATTAGGAATGTTAGAAGAGCAGTCATTAAGTGCATATGATGTTCAAAAATTAGTGGAATATCGTAAAATATCTAAGTGGGTAAAGATTAGTACACCTTCAATATACAAAAAGGTAATACAACTAGAAGAAAAGGGATACGTAAAAAAAACTATGATTAAAGAAAAGAGCATGGCAGAAAAAGCTGTCTATTCTTTAACATCAGATGGAAAAACACAATTAAAAAAATTAATGTTGGGTATTTCAGAAAAACCAATAGATATATTTCTTGATTTCAATGCAGTAATAGTAAATTTAAAAAGTCTTTCAAAGGAAGAACAAGAACAATGTTTAAATAACATTGAGGAAAATATTAAAATCCGCAAACAGTATATAGAAGAAAATATAGAGAGTAAAAAAGATATTTCTGAGATTTCTGAAACAGCAAAGCAAGTTTTACAACAACAATTTATACTGACGGAGGCAATTGAAAATTGGATTAATTCAGTGAAAGCAAGTCTTAGAGATTAAAGTTTTGGACCTATAAGTAATGCTAAAATAAATATCAATAATTTTTAAAGTAAGTGATTAAATATAGAAATTACACTTTGGTGTGATATGGAGAATTGTATTATAAATAGATAGCCCTACAGACATAATATTATGGTATTTTGTAGGGCGTTTCTATAATTAAAATTAATTTATTAAAAGTTTTTTGTGATTTTATCATGTGAATTTATATCCATTTCGTTACTTATGATATTTGCAGCTTTATTTCTTTTAAATAGATACATAGGGTCTAGAGAAGCAAAAAAATCTATTACTGGTCTAGATAAAAGTGCAATAATTAATACTATAATAATAATAGAAAGTATTAATAAAATACTTATTGAATAGAAAACCTCAATAGTGCTCATGAAGCTTAAAAAAGGAGATTTGTTAATATTAACTTTTCTATAAAAAGGTAATTGTTTATTAAATAAATATATTGGCTGTAAAGTAATATTTTTATTCGTTATTTTTGAAATTAATCCTCGGTTATTAGAATTAATATTAGGTTTATTAGTAATGTTAGATAATTTAGTAGTAGGGTCTGTATCCTTAGTACCTATGAGTTTTGGATGTTTCCACAAGTTAATGCTCTTAGTAGTTATTTTTGATGTGGAATTCATAATAGTTTTGATATCTTTTCTTACTAATATAGTAAGTGTTAAGCATGTTAATATCGTTAATGAAAGTAATATCGATATTGGTATTAATAAGTTTTTTTTATATACTGTATTTTTTGCAGATGATTTAGATTTAAGATTATTGTTAAGAAATTTCATTAGTAATAACTCTCCTCCAAAATGTATTTTTTATCAGTTACATATTAAAAATAATTAAATGTATAATGTATATTAATAATATGTAAAAAATGATTTGATGTGCATTTTTTATTCCAATAGAAGGAACATTGAATTAGTGCATATTTTTTACCTACATATTTGAGGTAAATATCTTTGATATGTAATAAGATGTGTGACCTTTTTAAAGTATTATTATAACAATAAAAAAAGCTAAATAAAAAGTATAAAAAATGGAATTCCTGTGTCGCAAAATGCAGAAATTATATATT
>DPOH01000077.1 GCA_003539755.1 Clostridium sp. | reverse complement strand
AAATATAAGTGTATTATAAATATACAATATAGCAAGATTTATTATTTTTCAAGCAAGAAATGCAATAAAATTTATAAAAAAATAGCTATAATTAAAATTGTCAAATACGATGTGACTCAGTGATTACATCGTTTTCTGGAAACGTATAATAGAAGACATATTCAATTACAATTTATATACGTTAAAATTGCTACAAAAAATGACAAAGAGGTGTATAAGATGAAATTATCATTTAGATGGTATGGTGAAACAGATCCAGTAAAATTAGAGTATATAAGACAGATTCCTAATATGAGAAGTATAGTATCAGCTGTTTATGATGTACCAGTTGGAGAAGTATGGAGCCGTGAAAGTATAAAGAATTTAAAAGATAACGTTGAAAAAAATGGACTTATTTTTGACATAGTTGAAAGTGTTCCAGTTCATGAAGATATTAAGCTTGGAAAACCTACAAGAGATAGATATATTGAAAATTATAAAGAAAATATTAGAAGACTTGGTGAAGTTGGAGTAAAAGTAATATGCTATAACTTTATGCCAGTATTTGACTGGACAAGAACTCAACTTGATAGAGAATTAGAAGATGGGTCAACAGCACTTGTTTATTATAAAGAACAACTTGAAAAAATGGATCCTTTAACAGGTGAATTATCATTACCAGGATGGGATTCAAGTTATAAAAAGGAAGATTTAAAACAATTATTTGATGAATATTCGAAGATTACTAAAGAAGATTTATGGAATAATTTAAAATATTTCTTAGAAGCTATAATTCCAGTTGCAGAAGAAGCAGGAATTAATATGGCAATACATCCAGATGATCCACCATATGATATCTTTGGATTACCTAGAATAATCACTTGTGAAGAAAATCTAGATCGTTTCTTAAAATTAGTGGATAGTCCTAATAATGGTTTAACTTTATGTACAGGTTCTCTTGGATGTACTAAGTCTAATGATATTTATGAAATGATAGACAAATACAGCAAACAAGGTAGAATTCACTTTATGCATGTAAGAAATGTTAAATTATTAGAAAATGATAGCTTTGAAGAAAGTGCACATTATTCAGAATGTGGATCATTTGATATAGTAAAGATTATGAGCATTTTACATAAAAATAAATTTGAAGGATATTTAAGACCAGATCATGGAAGAATGATTTGGGGTGAAACAGGAAGACCTGGTTATGGATTATATGACAGAGCATTAGGTGCAAGTTATATTACTGGAATATGGGAAACACTTGAAAAATTAAAGTAGTTATGAAATAGATTGTTTGTAAATTGGAGGAAGTAATTATGAAAATACCATTTCAAGTAGATTTAAAAGATAAAGTAGTTGTTGTTACTGGAGCAGGTGGAATTCTTTGCAGCATGTTCTCAAAAGCAATTGCACAATGTGGAGCTAAAGTAGCACTTTTAGATAGAAATATTGAAAGTGCAGAAAAGTATGCAGCTGAAATAGTTAAAGAAGGATATATAGCTAAAGCTTATAAAGTAGATGTGTTAGATAAACAAAGCTTAGAAGAAGTACACGAAAAAGTAGTTTCTGACTTTGGAACTTGTGATATCTTAATTAATGGTGCAGGTGGTAATAATCCTAGAGCTACAACAACTAAAGAATATTATTTCGATGGAGATGTAGATAGAGATGATATTACAACATTCTTTAACTTAGATCCTAAAGGAGTAGAATTTGTATTTAATTTAAATTTCCTTGGAAGTTTAATCCCTACACAAGTATTTGCAAAGGATTTAGTAAATAAAGATGATGCTAGTATCATAAATATATCATCAATGAATGCATTTACTCCTCTTACAAAGATACCAGCTTATTCAGGAGCAAAAGCAGCTATAAGCAACTTTACACAATGGCTTGCTGTACACTTTGCAAAGAGCGGAATCCGTGTAAATGCATTAGCACCAGGTTTCTTTGTTACTAAACAAAACAAAGGCTTATTATTTAATGAGGATGGAACTCCAACAGAAAGAACAGGAAAGATATTAAATAGCACACCAATGGGACGTTTTGGTGAAAGTGAAGAATTAATAGGTACATTACTATTCTTACTTTCTAAAGAAGCATCAAGTTTTGTTACTGGAGTGGTAATACCAGTAGATGGTGGATTTAGCGCTTATTCAGGAGTATAGTATAAGCTATATCATATACAAAACAATCAGGAAAACTAGTTAATATTTAGTTTTAAATGAAAATAAAGAATAAATTATGGTTAAATTATCCATTAACTAGATATCAAAGGGGCTGTCGCACTAAAAAATTAGTGCTCAGCTCCTTTTAAATTAACAGTAAAGAATGAAGATTATGATAGTATTAAAAGACATATTCAGTTTTATAGTGGTATTGTAATTCTTAATCATAAAACTAATATAAGTGTGTAACAATAGACTGCCTAATTTGGCAGTTTTTATTATTTGTAATAATTTTTTTATACGTTGATAGAATATTATTTAGCGTTTTGTGAAAATATATAAATAATATCCTTTTTTTACATATTAATCAACTATGTTTTTATAAGAATATGAAAATTTTTATAATTATTAGTTAATAG
>DPOH01000075.1 GCA_003539755.1 Clostridium sp. | reverse complement strand
TTTATAAGTTTTCAGTAACGGTGCATATATTATGTATGAGAATTTAAAATTAGAAAATCAGCTTTGCTTCAAAGTATACTCTGCATCTAAGAGTATAGTTAGAATATATGGGCCTTTATTAAATGAAATAGGCCTTACGTATCCACAGTACTTAGTAATGATGGTTTTGTGGGAGTATAAGAAATTATCTTTTAAAGAAATAAGTTCTAAGCTGAAAATGAAGACTGGTACATTAACTCCTATTTTAACTAAGTTAGAGAGTAATGGATATCTGGCAAAAGAAAAAGATGAAAATGATGATAGAAAAATATATATAGCTGTTACTGAAAAAGGATTAGAACTTGAAGAAAAGGCAAAGGATATCCCAGAAAAAATAGCAGAAAATCTTCATTTATCAAAGAAAGAATTCTTAAAATACATTAAAGAGTTTGATGATTTTGTAAACAAACTAGATAATATAGAAAAATATATTCAGTAATTACTCTAAAAATTTAGGTATACTTATTTTAATTGCTAATTATTAAATAAGAATATGCTATATGTAAAAAAATTAATATTGTAGAATTCACATAATTAAGTGCACTTTGTCGTGATATATTTCGATACAAAGTGTGCTTTTTTTATATTTAATTAAAGAAATGTAAAATATTTTATTTGTTTTTTTAATGAAGTAATACTAATTTAATTAAATATATAGATAGATTTTATTATTTTGACAAAAAATTGGGTTTTGTGTGGAATAATTAACCAAAATAATATATACTAGGATAGTATTCGTAAAGTTTATGTAAATCATATGAAATTATGCTAAAGAATAGGATGAGGTATTATGTTGGTCAGTAGAATGAAACTAAGAGGATTATTCTTTTTAATTATGTTTTTGTTTATAAGGTGTGATGTAAGTTATGCTGATATAGACTCAAGCATAAAATTTAATAATATAACCATTGAAGATGGATTATCACAGTCTACAGTAGGTAATATGTATCAAGACAGCAGAGGATATATATGGATAGGTACTGAAGACGGGCTTAATAGATATAATGGAAAGGAATTTAAACATTATAAAAATGATAAGTATCGTGAAAATTCATTAATAAGCAACTACATAAGAGGGGTTACAGAAGATACAAATGGTATTATGTGGATAGCTACTTTAGAGGGAATAAGCAGAATGAATCTTGATACCGATGAAATAAGGAATTATTCTGAAAAAGAAGATAAAGGAAATTTATCTAATAATAATGTATGTAATGTTCTTGCTACTAAAGATAATAGGATATTTGCAGCTACAGAAGACGGACTTAATTTGTATGATGAAAAAAATGAGAAGTTTTATAGAATTTTAGATAAAGAAAATGAACTTCCAAGTCAATATATATATTCAGTTAAAGAAGATTCACGTGGTTTTATATGGGTTAGTACAGATGAAGGTGTAGTTGAAGTAGATAAAGAATTAAACATTGTTAATAAGTATGAAGATACAGTTGGAAAAGCAGATGTATACACTACATATGATGATTCAAAAGGGTATGTATGGGTATGTACATTAGATAAGGGATTGTTTAGAATAAATTTAAACAATGGAAATGTAGATAATTATAAAAAAACTGAAGATGAACATTCAATATCAAGTAGTAATGTAAGAGATGCTGTACTTGATGCTAACGGAAAACTATGGGTTGCTACTAATAAAGGTATTAGTAAGTTTGATTATGAAAAAGAGATATTTACAAATTATAATGATGAACCATATGAAAAAGATAGTCTAATAGATGAAAAAACAGATTGCTTATTAAAAGATAATAGTGGGCTTATATGGGTAGGTACTTATAGTGGAATATCTGTATTTAATCCTAATAACAATTTTTATCATTTTAAATCAAAGCTGCATGATAAAAATAGTTTAAGTGGAAATATGGTTAATGGTATATATAAAGATAATGATAAAACATTATGGGTAGGGACTAATAAAAATGGTTTAAATATTATAACTAAGGATAAAATAAGACACTTAAACCCAAAGAATAGTAAGCTTATTAGCGATTCAATACAGGATATAACTGGAGTTGATAATTATATATTTGCTGGTACTGATAAAGGATTATCTATTATAGAAAAAGATGATAGTAATAATTTCATCTATAATATAACCAATTATACAGATAAAGATGGACTACCATCAAACAGAATAAGATCTTTATTTGTAGATTCTAAGGGATATTTATGGATAGGAACTAATAAAGGATTAGCTATATTAGATATAAAAAGTGGACAAGTTTCGGATATAACTTATATATTTGATAAAATGGGAGTAGATGATAAAAATGTAGGAGCTGTATATGAGGATTCCAATGGGAATTATTATATTGGATGTTTTTTACATGGTGGATTAATAAAAATAAACCCACATACTAAGGAATATAAATTATATAAAAATAATGATGATGATAATGACAGTATAAGTAATAACTCAATAAGATACATAACTGAAGACTTAGATGGAAATATATTAGTTGGAACCAGTCATGGACTTAATGTTATAGATTTAAATACAAATAAATTTATTCATTATACAGAAAATGATGGACTAATAAATAATACTGTATATGGAATATTAGTTGATGAACATAATGATATATGGATGAGTACAAATGGTGGTATATCTAAATTATCAATGAGTCAGGGAACATTTAAGAACTTTACAGTTGGAGATGGTCTTCAGTCTAATGAATTTAATGGGAGATCGTGTTTTAATAGTAATGATGGACATTTGTACTTTGGAGGTATAAATGGATTTAATATTATTAATATAAATGATATAGAAATATCTGTATTTCAGCCCAAAATTATATTTGAGAATTTTGAAGTAAATGGTATAGAGAAAAAGGATATATCTAATATGAATCTTAATTATAATGAGAATAATATAAAGATAAACTTTTTTACAGATGATTATAGAAATACAAAAATAACAAAGTATTATTATAGGTTAAATGATGAAGATAAATGGAATGTCACTGACCATAATTCACTTGTATTAGTAAATTTGGCTCCAGGAAAATACAATTTAGAAATAAAAACAATGACTCAGCATGGAGTGGCAAGTGAAGTCAACTGTGTAAGTTTTAATATTAATGCTCCTATTTGGTTGAGTAAATATGCCATATGTGTTTATTTTCTTTCAATAATTATTTATGTATATGTATCTATTAATAGAGTTAAAAGAATGGACAAGCTAGTTGATATAAGAACAGGTGAACTTAGAAAAGAAATGGAGAAAAATGAGCAATTATTCAATAAAGTATTAAAGCTCGAAAAGAGTAAGAATAATTATTTTGTTAATCTATCACATGAACTTAGAACACCTTTAAATGTATTAAGCAGCATAAATCAATTAATAAATTCATGTTTGAAGAGTGATACAATTTTAACTGCTGAAAAGCTCATGTATTATATGGATATAATGAATAGAAACTGTAATAGATTATTGAATCTTATTAATAACTTAATTGATTATACAAAAATTGAAAATAATAATTATATTGTAATTAAACAAGAAACTGATATAGTTTATTTAGTTGAAGAAACGGTTCTTGATATGAAAGATTATATTGAGGAAAAGGGCATTGAAGTAATTTTTGATACTGATATAGAAGAAAAATCAATTCAGTGTAATAAACTTGATATAGAAAGATGTATCATAAATCTAGTTAATAATGCTACTAAATTTACTCCTGAAGGTGGATTAATACAAGTATTGATATATGATTTAGATGATAAAGTAAAAATAATTGTTAAAGATAATGGAATAGGTATAAGTGAAGAAAATCAAAAAATAATATTTGATAGATTCCATCAAGTTGTAGATGAAACTTCTGAACAAAAAGGTGGAAGTGGGTTAGGCCTTACTATAACTAAGCAGCTTATAAAACTTCATGGTGGAGAAATATATGTAGAAAGTGAAGTTGGTGTAGGAAGCGAGTTTATAATAATTCTTCCTGTAAATAGTGAAGAATAGTTACTTATAATTATTAAAGTTTAAAACCTGCTATTATGAGGAAATAGCAGGTTCCTAATTTTTGAATGTTTGAAAATTATTTATTTATTGTTATTGTTAAATTAAGCTACATTACATAGCAGATTTTAATATCTCAATTATATCTTCTTTTGAACCTTGTCTTGGATTTGTAAGACAACAAATATCTTTTAATGCATTTGTAGCTAGAGTATCAAAATCGCTTTCTTTTACACCAAGTTCTCTTAATCCAGAAGGTATATTTATATTCTTACTTAATGTAGTTAAAGCTTCTATAGCTTTGCTGGCAGCATCAATATCAGACATTTTATTAACATCTAATCCCATTTCTAAAGCTATTTCTTTTAATCTATCAGCAGCAGCTTCCAGATTGTATTTTTGAACGTGAGGAAGAAGTATAGCATTGCATACACCATGAGGAAGGTTGTAGAATCCTCCTAATTGGTGTGCTATAGCATGAACGTATCCTAAGCTCGCATTATTAAATGCCATTCCTGCCAAGTATTCAGCATAGGCCATAGCTTCTCTAGCTTTTTCATTACTGCCATCAGTAACTGCCTTTTCTAAGTTATTCATTATTAAATCAATGGCTTTTATTGCACATGCATCAGTTGCAGGTGTTGCTGTTGTAGAAACATAGGCTTCAATAGCATGAGTTAAGGCATCCATACCTGTAGCTGCTGTTAATCCTTTTGGCATTCCCATCATTAAAACTGGATCGTTTATAGCTATAATTGGGTTGATATTTTTATCGACTATAGCCATTTTTACATGTCTTTCTTCATCTGTAATTATAGTAAATATAGTTAATTCACTTCCAGTACCAGCAGTTGTATTTACAGTTACAAGTGGAAGGCATGGTTTTGTAGATTTATCTACACCTTCATAATCATTGATTTTTCCGCCGTTACTAGCAAGAAGAGCAATTCCTTTTGCACAGTCATGAGCTGAACCACCACCAAATGATATTACAAAGTCGCAGTCTGTATCTTTTAATATTTGTAGTCCTTCATTAACAGATGTAACTGTTGGGTTTGGTTTTACTCCATCATAAATAACATAGCTTAATTTATTATTATCTAAAATGTCAGTTAAGTTGTTAACTAATTTGGTTTCTATAAGCGTTTTATCAGTTACAATTAGTGCTTTATTTAATCCTAAAGAAGTTAATTGTGGGCCTGCATCATTTAAGCATCCTTTACCTACTAAACTTAATGGTGGCATAAAAAATTTACTACTCATATGTAAACCCTCCTAAGTTTCAAGTTCTTGTTTAAAAAGTCTTACAGGCATGTACTACAATTATAGTATTAGAATTAAATTAAATATTATGTGTGGATATTTTTTGTTTAAAATTCAGAATGAAGAATATTCGTAGTAACTGGTTAGAATTTTATAATTTGTGGAATAATAAATAAAATATTAGTAATTTTAAAAATAATATAAGGAAACGGTAGATGGGAAATATGAATCAAGTTAAATTATATTTAAAAATATTGACATAGAATCAGAACCAGCTATTTGAGAAAATAGCTGGTTCCGAATTTGCATTTAGAAAAATATATATTTATTAATTTTTGTTGGTAGTCAGATTGATTTATATTACATTGCTGATCTTAAAATTGCAATTATTTCTTCTTTTGAAGCCTGTCTTGGGTTTGTAGTACCACAAGCATCTTTTAAAGCATTTGTAGCTAATGTATCAAAATCACTTTCTTTTACACCAAGTTCTTCTAATCCAGAAGGTATATTTACGTTTTTAGATAAAGTTTTTATAGCTTCTATGGCTGCGTTAGCTGCATCAATAGCAGACATTTCAGCAACATCTAATTCCATTGCTAAAGCTACATCTTTTAATCTATCAGCAGCAACTTCCATGTTGTATTTTTGAACGTGAGGAAGAAGTACTGCATTACATACACCATGAGGTAAGTTGTAGAATCCACCTAATTGGTGTGCTATAGCATGAACATATCCTAAGTTTGCATTGTTGAATGCCATTCCTGCTAAGTATTCAGCATAAGCCATTGCTTCTCTTGCTTCTTCGTTGCTTCCATCAGCAACTGCTGTTTCTAAGTTATTCATTATTAAAGAAATCGCTTTTACTGCACATGCATCAGTTGCAGGTGTTGCTGCTGTAGAAACATAAGCTTCAACTGCATGTGTTAAGGCATCCATACCTGTAGCAGCTGTTAATCCTTTTGGCATTCCCATCATTAAAACTGGGTCGTTTATTGCCATGATTGGGTTTACATTTTTATCAACTATAGCCATTTTTACATGTCTTTCTTCATCTGTAATTATAGCAAATACAGTTAATTCACTTCCTGTACCAGCAGTTGTATTTACAGTTACAAGTGGAAGACATGGTTTTGTAGATTTATCTACACCTTCATAATCATTTATCTTTCCGCCATTACTTGCAAGAAGAGCAATCCCTTTTGCACAGTCATGAGCTGAACCTCCACCAAATGATATTACGAAGTCACAATCGAATTCTTTTAATATTCTTAATCCTTCATTAACAGATGTTACTGTAGGATTTGGTTTTACTCCATCATATATAGCATAACTTAAATTATTATCTTCTAAAACGCTAGTTAAATTGTTAACTAATCCTGTTTCAATAAGCATTTTATCAGTTACGATTAATGCTTTATTTAGTCCTAAAGCCTTTAATTGTGGGCCTGCATCGTGTAAGCATCCTTTACCTATTAAACTTAATGGTGGCATAAAAAATTTACTACTCATATATAATTCCTCCTAAGTTTTGCTCCATTGGTTTTAAAAACCTCACAGGCATATAATACAACTATGTTAAAAAAATAACTAACTCATTTTTGAAAAAAGTAGCTTTAATTTCAATTTGAAAGAAAAAAGTGTGATTTTTTTTGATTAATTTTGATTATAAATTAACAAAAATATGTTGTCATATTAAAAAAACATTGTATATATTGTATAATAAATAACAGGGATTTGCTAAAATATTATTGTAAAGAATCAAATCAATAGATTATTAAAATTAAAAATCCCTAAAAACAGTTATATTAATTGAATTAAATTATGTATGATTGTTTTTATTAAAAATCTAAGAAGAAAGTTTTCATATAAATAAATAGAATTTTATTTATTATTTGTGAGGAAATAATAGTTATGAAAGAATTTGAATCATTATTTAAAGAAATAGCAGATGGAGTAGAAACAGATTTAGTTAAATTAATGTATTATGATTATAAAAAAAATGATAAAGATATTTATACTACACATGAATGCAATAGATTATGTAAAGTTTTACAAGGTGAAAAGAAGATTAAGGTTAATAATAAAAGTGGTAGTTTAGTATATTCTGATGATGAATTAGTATTATTAAAACCAAATTCTAAGGTAGAAGTCATAACAGAAAAATCAACTCAAGCACTTGTACTTGAAATTTCTAATGATCTTATGTCATATGTAAGTAATAAAGTAAAAGATGAATTTGATGAGAATATTTACGTTGATTTAAAAGATAATTCAATATTCAGAGATATTAAGGTAAAAAATCTTTTAGACGATGTAATAAATATATCGACTAGCAATGAAAGTAATAAAGAATTTTTAATTGATTTAAGGGCTCAAGAAATTACTTATAGTCTATATAAGCGCAGATTGTTTGATGATATTACCAAGCTTAATTCTAATAATGTAATAAGAAGGTCAATTGATATTATGAATAATAATCTTTTAAGCGACATGAGTATTAGTGATATATCATATTCATTAGGTATGTCTCTTACAAACTTTTCAACGGTTTTTAAAAAAGCCATGGGAATAGCTCCTAATAAATATTTTACAAATCTTAAGTTGAAGAAGGCAAAGGAGATGCTTAAATATCAAAGTGTTACGGAAGTAGCGTTTTCTCTTGGATATGATAATATATCATATTTTATAAATATTTTTAAAAGAAATTTTGGGATAACACCTAAACAATATAGTTTGAATTTAAATAATAAATCACAAATAGGATAAATTACTATTTGTGATTTATTGTTCTAAATAATGTAGCGTAATAACTTCATATATTTTTAGGCATTAGTAAAAATATATGAAGTTATTGCGATTTATAATTATTAAATTAATTTAATAGATTTACCTTCAATATGAATTAAATTTTCGCTTTGCATTTTACTAAGTTCTCGGGAAAGAGCACTTCTATTTCTACCTATTATTTCTGCAAAGGCAGTCTTAGAAAAAGGAATATTTAAATAACCATTTTCATCAGGATTTAAACTGCTAAAATAAATATGAAGTCTATCTCTAAGACCTTTTTGACTTAAAATTCTAACTTTTAAATTTAAAAATAAATTTTGTGATGATAAATCTTGAATTAAATTAATTGATAATTGGTGACAGTATTTAGAATTTATACTATTGCCATCAAATAACTTACTAAAGTCAAGAAAAAGAATACAGCAGTCTGTTAATGCACGAAGTTGAATAGGACTATTTTTTGATTTTAAACAGGCTAATGATTCTCCAAACAGGGAACCTTTAGTAATATGGTTAATATTTATTTTGTTGAAATGTTCACTTAAAAATGAACTTTCTAGTATCCCATCTAAAACTATTCCAGAATATAAAACTGAATCTTCAAGATGAAGTATAAATTCATCTTTTTTAAATGATTTAATTTTTGCATTAAGAAATTCTAATAAATCTTTGTAAGAAGATTCAGGAATAGAACGGAATAAAGAACTCGTCCTCAAAATTTTTTCGTATTTTATAAATTCATCTAACTCACTCATGATATTATCCTTTCTTGTGTCAAATATAATGTATTTTTTTATAAATAATTTAAGTAAAATAAATAATAGCAAGAAAATGTTGCTAAGGCAACAGAAAAAATGTCGAATAAATCATAAGATAAGTGTGAGGAGACTGATAGAAACAATCAAGTATTAAGAATTATCAGCGTTTTCTAATAATTTAATATTTAAATAAAGTAATATTTAATATAATTTTATTTAAGTATTTAAGAACGTAGAATTATTAAATTTTTATTAACATATAAAGGCGGGATAAAAACATGAGAAAACATGTAAAAGGTAATGTAAGTTGGGTAGGCTATTTAGATTGGGAATTAGAAAAATTCCATGGTGATGACTATTCAATTAAAAATGGTTCAAGTCAAAATGCTTATTTAATTGAAGAAGAAAAGACTGTATTAATTGATACAGTTTGGAGCCCTCATCAATTTGAATTTGTAGAAAACTTAAAGAAAGAAATTGATTTAAATAAGATTGATTTCATAGTTGCAAACCATGGAGAATGTGACCATTCAGGATCTCTTGTAGCGTTATTAGAAGAAATTCCAAACACTCCAATTTATTGTACAGAAAATGCAGTAAAGAGTCTTGAAGGACAATACGGAAAAAGAGGATGGAACTTCCATACAGTAAAAACTGGAGATTCTATTGATATAGGAAATGGTAAGAAATTAATCTTCGTTGAAATGAGAATGCTTCACTGGCCAGATTCTATGGCTACTTACATGACAGGTGATAATATTTTATTCTCAAATGATGCATTCGGACAACACTTTGCTGTAGAAGAATTATTCAACGATAAAGCAGATCAATGCTTATTAAAGAAAGAAGCAATGAAATATTTTGCAAACATCTTAAATCCATTTGCACAACTTGTTACAAATAAATTAAAAGAAGTTATAGGATTAAATCTTCCAATAGATATGATTGCACCTTCACATGGAGCTATCTGGAGAGAAAATCCAGCTCAAATTTTAGAACTTTATAGTGCATGGGCTGATAAATATCAAGAAGATCAAGTTACTATTGCTTATGACACAATGTGGGAAGGAACTGCAAAAATAGCTCATAGAATTGCAGATGAAATTCATAAACAAAGCCCTGATACTGTAGTAAAAGTATTTAATATTTCAAAATCAGATAAGAATGAAGTTATGACAGAAATATTTAAATCAAAAGCTATAGCAGTTGGTTCACCAACAGTAGGTAACAGTGTTCTTTCAAGCGTTGCTGGATGGATGGAATTCTTAAGACAATTAAAATTCAAGAATAAGAAAGCAGCTGCATTTGGATGCTATGGATGGAGCGGAGAATCTGTAAAAGTTCTTCAAGAAATGCTTAATAAAGCAGGATTTGAAGTAATAGATGAAAATGTTAAATCTCTTTGGAATCCAGATGAAAGTGATTTCGAATTAATTCCTGCACTTGTAACAGAACTTCTTAAATAATTAATAATGCTAAATAAAAATTTATATAAATAAAATTACCAATGATAAGGAGAAATAGATATGGATAAATATGTATGCGGACCATGTGGTTACATTTATGACCCAGCAGTAGGAGATCCAGATGGAGGAATTGCACCAGGAACAGCTTTTGAAGACATTCCAGATGATTGGGTATGCCCAGTTTGTGGAGTAGGTAAAGATATGTTTAGCAAAGTTGAAGAATAAAAAATTATACTATAGGAGTTTTATTTGTTAATATTGTTAAATACTTCTTAGTATTAATTATAAACGAATGATAAAGAATATAAGTGAATTTATGAACGACAAAGGAGAATATAAAATGGATAAATATGTATGCGACCCATGTGGTTATATCTATGACCCAGCAGTAGGAGACCCAGACGGAGGAATTGCACCAGGAACAGCTTTTGAAGATATTCCAGAAGATTGGGTATGTCCAGTTTGTGGAGTAGGCAAGGATATGTTCAGCAAGGTTGAAGAATAATAAGATAAAATCTAACTTAAATAATTTTTAAATATATTATAATGTAATAAAGAAAAGGAATGTTTAGAATGGAAGATGTTTTAAATGTTTCTTTTCTTTATTTTTATGCAGAAAATTGTAGGGTTTAAAATATTAAGCTTAAGTATACTAAGGTTTTGATATATGTACAATATTGGAAATTATATTTTTAAAGGAAAGATGATGCTGGTATTTTCTGGAAATTTACTGTTATTTTTTGTGATAATTATAATTAATATTAAATATCTTATTATATTAGTTTTATATACAAAATTGATAGCATATATTTTTTGAAAAATATTATATAAAATATAAAAAAATATAATCGAAGTAAATATTGACAAAAAAACCAAAATGATATAATATTCAACTGATAATATTTTTATGGATATTTATTATATGATTTTATGAAATGCTGATTAAAAATACATAATTTAGATTATAAAATAAGTTCACTCATCGCGTCTCTTTTTAAGTGACTTTTTAATGCTAATTATTATGTGTTCTGTAGTCTGTAATTAAATTCGTTAGTATATTTTTGTGAGTTCAATAGTTGTTGTTTTTAATAAGATATGAATGCAGCATTTCATAAAACATATTATGTAGATTATAAAAATTTACTTAGCATGAATAATTATTTTGCTGTCATATGAATAATTATCTTGCTGCATAAAATATATG
>DPOH01000142.1 GCA_003539755.1 Clostridium sp. | reverse complement strand
ATCCTTTCATTAACATTATTACCAAAATGTATTCTGATAGAATATATTATACACTAAAAAGACACGTAGTCAACAGAAAATGGAAGAAAAGTATGTAGATGTATATTTTAACTACGTTTGATAATAGAGAATAGTATTTGCTGTAAATAAATTAAAGATGGTAATATACATATATAGGAAAGGGGGAGAGTTAATGGAGGGAAATAGGATTAAATATAAGAGAAAGAGGCTTAGAATGTCTGTATATGACATAAGCAGAAAGACGGGATTATCACCATCTTATATTTCTAATTTGGAGAATAATAAGAAAGTGAATCCAACAAAAATGAATATGGAGAAAGTAGCAGAAGCACTTAACTCAACTGTACCTGAAATATTTTATTAACAAAAATAATAGTACAAGCATATGATGGGGTTGAGGTGGTTTCATGCATTATAACTTACACTATACAGTAACAAAGGAAGTTTCAAAATTAGTCACTACAAGCTTGTTAAAATTGTATGAAATTCATAAAGATGATGAAAAGATATTTCCTAAAATTAAAGATAAAAATAAGAAATAAGGATCAGCATATAACAGAGTAAATTAAGATCTTAAATAAAGAACAGAAAGATGAGCAGGCATGCATGCCTTAAATGATATAGCAACATAGTTTTTATTAATTAAAGAGATATCTAAAAGGAAATCCAGGTATTAAAAGAATTATGGAAATAAGGGAAGTATATTATAAAAGGTTTACTGATAAACAAAATAAATAGATTTTTATATGGAGGTTAGATAAAAAGGAATACCATGGTGTATAGCTTTTGGAGATGGCTGAACTTTAATGTCAGCAGCGAAGAATTTAAGAACATTTTAGAAGAGGCTGATATTTATATAAAACTTAATAGGGTAAGTAAGGGAGTGAGAACAGGAACATTAAAGTATATAGAGATATGTATAGTATGTACTGCAAGAGTATTGAAAAGATAATAGTTTGATAAGAGGTTAAAAGATATAGGTTATAAAAAAATATAAGAAAATTAAATATTGGAAAGAGTGTTAGGGGAGATAACTATAGTAAAGAAAAAGTTAAAGAAATATTATTGGTTAAAACTAAAGGAAGACTTTTTTGAACAAGATACTATTGAGTGGTTAGAGGAACAGGAGAATGGAGTTTATTACTCAAATTTTTATCTGAAATTATGTTTACGTTCATTAAAAACTGATGGCATATTAATAAGAAATGTTGGAGAAATATTAATACCATATGATATTAAAAAGCTTGCAGAAATCACACGTGTAAAGATTGATACAGCTATAGTTGCAATGGAGCTGTTTAAAAAGATAGGCCTTGTACAGATACTTGATAATGGGGAGATATATCTTACACAGCTTGAGCTTATGGTTGGAAGTGAGACAAGTAATGCAGCACTTATGAGAGAACGAAGAAAGAATAATAAACTTAAGAATTTACAGCCTAATAACAATGTTAACACAATGTTAGAAAATTGTTATACAGAGAAAGAGACAGACATAGAACTAGATACAGATATAAATAAAGATACACATCAAGAAACAGAGTTAAAATCCCAGAAAGCAAATAACAGAAATTCTAAAAGAGATAAAAAGAAGAAAAAGAGTAGTAGTAGTTTTTTAAGTGAAATTTCTGTAAGTGTAATAGAAGAAAAGGAATATGATAATACTCAGAAATATTCTAAAAATATAAATAATGATGTAAATGCAGATTTAGAAGTGTACAAACATTTTGAAAAGTGTGGATTTAATGTTTCTAGTAGACTTATGGAATTTATAGCAGAGGATATAAATGTATATGGCAGGAAATGGGTTATTGAAGCAGCTAATGAATGTGTAAGAAAAGGGAAGTCAAATAACTATGGATATCTTACAGGAATTCTACAAAACTGGAGTAGGAATGGACACATGGATAATTCAAATGGAGAGATTAAAGCTAATACTTCAGCATATACACCAATGACGAGTATTTTAGATGAGTAATAGTAGTGTGGAGGAATAATGATGAAAGCTGACAATACACATGCTTTGCCTCACAGCATAACATGTGAGCAGGAATTACTTAGTGGGATATTTTATAATCCTAAAATACTATCTGTAGTAGTGGATAATGTAGAAGCTGATGATTTTTATGAAACATCACACAAGATAATATTTTCTGCACTAAAAGAGCTTTATATAAGGGGAGAGAATATTAATCTTACTCAGATTCTTGAAAGCATTAAAAAGGATAATCTTGAAAAGGTAGGGGGAGTATCCTATGTTACTGATATTATGATGAATGGTTTTGAAATAGATCCTCTTCAATATATCAACATATTAAAAGATAAGTCATATAGGAGATTTACAATAAAGAAATTACAGTATGCAGTTAAGAATATGTATGATGAAAGTTCAGATGCTTATGAAAGTATAGAAGAAACTTTTTCATCACTGATAAATAAGGCAGAAAATAAGACCAGTATTATTAAAGACAATGATTTATTGGAGAATACTCTTGTTGAAATTGAAAATAGAGTTAAGACAGGAAGTATAATACCAGGAATGAAAACAGGGTTTTATTCTATTGATAAGAATATTGGTGGTTTTATGAGAGGAGAGCTTGACATAATATCAGGAAGACCATCTATGGGGAAAACAATGTTTGCACTTAATATAGCAGATGGGCTTGGAGATAATGGATATAAGATATTTCTATGTGAACTGGAGATGACAGAAAAGGCTGTAGGCATGAGAAGGCTTTCTTATACATCTTCGGTAGAAGTTGAAAAGATGAGATTTGGAAAGCTAAGTGAAGAGGAAATATCTAAGATATTAAATTCTACATCTAAGCTTGTAGAGAGAAACAGCATTTATACTGATACAAGTGCATCTCAAAGTCTTGTAACAATTCGTGCAAAGGCAAAGACATTAAAACATATGTATGGGCTGGATGTTATAATAATTGACCATTTAAGTCTGATGAATATTGCAAAAAGCCAGAATAGGGATATAGCAATTGGTGAAGTAACAAGAGGTCTTAAGATTATGGCTAAGGAACTGGATGTGTGCATCATATTAATATGCCAGCTTTCAAGAGCAGTAGAACAGAGAAATGATAAAAGACCAATGCTTTCAGATTTAAGGGAATCAGGGAATATAGAACAGGATGCAGATATGGTCATGTTTCTTTATAGAGACGAATATTACAATAAATATTCTAAGGATAAAGGAATACTTGAATGTATTATAGGCAAGCAGAGGAATGGAAGGATAGGAACTATAAGACTAGGATATGATGAAAGATTTCAAAAGATAAGTGATATAAATTAAAGGTTATAAATGAATGCAGAAGATGGACTGAGTAAACTAATTAATTCAATGGATAATTTGGAGCAAGCATTTACGGGGACAAGCATAGATTATCTATGAAATGGTATTAAGGAATTATTGATTATTAATAAATGGAGGGATTTTATAATGAGAATTTCAGGAATAACAAGAAGAGTTGATTCATTGGGGAGAATAGTTATACCAAAAGAGGTAAGAAAAGAACTTGATATTAATGAAGGAGATCCTATGGAAATTCTTCAAGAGGGTAAAAACATAGTTTTAAAAAAGTATCATGTAAGCTGTGTTTTTTGTGGTGAAAAAGAAGGACTTTTTGAGTATATGGGAATACGCATATGTAAAGAATGTAGCAAAAAAATAGGAAGCAGCAGTAAGAAGTAACATAATGAGAAGGAATAAGAGAGGTGGGGAGAGTGAATGTTATAGGAGCTTATGTTATGGAAAAAGAAAAACTAAGCAGGGAGATAGCTGAGAAAACTGTTGAATTGTATATGAGTGGGATGAGCTATGAAGAGGCACTTAGAAGAGCGAAAATATTAATGAACTCAAAAATGAGATAGAAAAATATAGTGGGTGTAGTGAAAAATTTTAAAGAATACAAATAAATCAGGATCAACTGTTTCATGGGTGATCCTGATTTAATATTAAAATAATTATTTTGATTTGTGTTATAATGTGGTAAACATATATTTGATGTTCAATTTAAAATGAGGAATACGGAGAGGAATTAATGTACGAGAGAAATAGTTTAAACAAAGAATTAAGTACCTTAGGAATGTATTTAGAAAAAATTAAAAACTACACAATAAAAAAGAGAATTATACACTTATTAGATTGGTATATACGTAAAGCAACGTTTTATAAGAATTTATATTATTTTCTAAGTGTAATAATTATAGCAATAAATGCTTTGATACCTGTAATTATTCAAATAAAGTTTCATTATTATAATAATGTTACATCAATAATATCTGCCTTGGCATCAGTATTCACCAGTGTTATTACATTATTTACAATGAAAGATACATGGCATAGATATAGAAAATCTGCAGAATTAATTAAGAAAGAGTGTATGTTGTTTTCAATTAATTTTGGAGAATATGAAAAAGAAGCTAATAAAGAAGAATTATTATTATCCAATATTGAAATGATCATTTCTAACGAAAGGGATGATTGGGAACTTAAATTCGTTAAAGATAAAAAATAGAAAATTTATAATTAATTTTATAATTTATTGAAACTGTATTATGAAATGAGGAGGAAAATATGAATACTGAGGAATTAAAGCCGATATATACACTTGAAGACCATCTTGCAATAAAGTGTAAATTAGATGAATCATATATTGATTTAATTTCTACATGGAAGTTAAATAAAAAAACATTAAAAGAAATATTAAAAACTATAATAATCAATTATCCACATTATACAGAACATGATGATAATCATGCTAATACAATAATTAATAATATAGAAATGCTTCTCGGAGAAGAGAGAATAAAAATGCTATCAGCTACTGATACGTGGATGTTATTACAATGTGCATATTTACATGATTTTGGAATGGCTATACTTTACAAAAAAATAGAAGAAGTTTGGCAAAGTCCAGAGTTTAGGGAATATATTGAAGAAAAAAAATCTTATGATGCAGATATTAAAGAAGCAGCTGAATATATAGAAAGTTTAGGTGAAAAATTAAAAGATAAAGAATTTGAAGTAATATGGCCTTTAAAAATTAGAAAGTATGTAACAAGAATAATTGCAAATTATTTTAGATTAAGACATTCAGAATTAACAAAAGAATATTTAAATTCTATGCTAAATGAGTGGAATATAGATTTATCACATAATAATTTAATAAAGAATAGATTGATAAAAGTAATTGCACAAATATCATTTATACATACACAAGACTTTGACTCGGTTTTAAAATTAGATTATGAAAGTAATGGCTTTAGATCAGATTATTTTCATCCAAGATTTATAGCAGAAATGTTAAGAATGGGAGATCTTCTTGATTTAGATAATGGAAGGTATAATGATTATGTAAAAAATGTAGTTGGAGATATACCAGAATACTCAGAAGTGCATATAGAAAAACACAACTCTATAACACAATTATTAATTACTCCTGAATTAATTGAAGTTAAAGCAGACTGTCATAAGAGAACTGTTTATAGAGCAACAAGAGACTGGATGAAGTGGCTAGATGATGAAATAAAAAATTTGACTTTGAAGTGGACAGAAATTATACCAAAGAATTTATCAGGTTATGCACCTAAATTTAAGAAATTACTTTATTATAAAGGTGAAGAGGATTTTAATAATCTTACTGATTTGAGGTTTCAAATATCGCAAGAAAAGGCATTTGACTTAATAGAGGGATCTGGATTATATAAGGATGAATTTGTATTTATGCGAGAATTTATACAAAATGCTTTAGATGCAACAAAAATCCAATTGTGGAGTGTTCTAAAATCATGAATATATGATTCTTGGCTAGATAGTGATGTAGAAAAATATAGTCTTTATCCATTTGATATTGATAAAGATATATATGAAAATTATGAAATAAAAATAGATGTAGTTCCAAAGGAAAATAAATATTTTGAAGTAATTATAAAAGACAGAGGAACTGGAATTTCAATAGAATCACTAAAAGCAATGGGTGAAGTAGCAAAAAGCTATAAAGAAAGAAAGACTATAAGAAATGAAATTAATGAAATGCCATCTTGGTTAAAGCCAACTGGTGGATTTGGAATAGGTATTCAAACTGCATTTCTAATAAATAAAGAATTTATTGCATATACTAAGTCAACTTTAACTGATAAGGTACTTGAAATAGTATTTGAATCTAGAAATAAGAATGGATATATTCAAGCTAACAACAGTGAGCATAAAATGCAAAGAGGTACTGAGTTTCACATATTAGTAAAAAAAGATAATTTTAAATATAGTCTTGGAGGTTTTGTATCAAATTATATAAGTTCTGGATATGATCCAATGAATAATGATGATTTATTAGCATATAGAATACTTGATTCAGTTCAAGAGTATTGTAATAGTATTTTTATTCCTGTATCTATTAATTATAATAATGTTAATTTACCCAAAAAAACATATGAAAACATGAGTTTTAAAAATAGTAACAATAGCTATAACTATAGTATTAGTGATAGTTTTGATGAAATTTATATATGGGATAAAGATTCCTGTTCATATATTAGAATGAAAATGGGTTTTAAAAGTGCAAATTACAGAATAGATGTATATTATAAAGGGATTGCTGTAAATAAAGGAGTAAGCGAGATAAATGAGATTCCATATATATATTGTTATATTGATACTCATGGATTTAATATGAAACAAATATTGAAATTAAATAGAGAGGAACTTACAAAGTATGGAATAAAAGCAGTAGCAGATATATATTACAAAGCTGGTGAGTTATTTATGAAAGTAATTAATAAAGCACTAGAAGATGGAAAATCTATTGATAGTAACATTGTTACTGTATTTTTGCTATTGGCGCCTAGATTTAAAATTAATGTAGATAATTCGAGATACAAAGACTTAGTAAAAGATTCGAAGTATGAGATAAAGGTAGTAGAAAAGGACAATGGAAAGTTTGTGGAAGGTACTAAATCAATAAATGATATTATTGATAATTATCCTAATTTCAATTATTTAAATATTGAAGATTTTAGAGTATATGGATTGAAAAAAATAGATTATAATATGGATAGCATATTGAAAGCATTAAATTCAAAAATAACAGAGATTGATACTAATTTTATTATAGCAGATGAAAAGTTTATTGATAATATGTTGAAATATTGCAAAATAGAATCTATTAGATATATAAAAACTCATAAGTCTAAGACGTTAATTATATATAGAATTAATGAAAAAAATTTGAGTGATTTTATAAATACTGATAAATATACTAGGGATGAATTTGTGAAAATGTTGGTGTATGATCAAAAAAAATCAAATAGATCACATAGATTAATTGATATTAATAGTGAAAGAAGCTGTATACCAGCAATGGAAGACTATAAAGATTTGGCGGTTAGTAAGATTCCACATGGAATTTCGCAAGTTCAAGATAAAGTAAATATAGTAATATCTCCATTGACAAAGAGTGACGGTAATTATATAAAAAATATTAATAATTACGACTCGTTTATTGATAACATAGTAAAACGTAATGATTACCAGAATTTATTAGATTATGTATATGAAAATAGATTAGAAGATAACAAAGTAACGCGTGATGATATTGATGAATTATATAGGAAATTAATAAAGGAATATTACGATTTAATAAAAAATAAAAATAATTAAAATTTATATAATAAAAACACAGTCTACCTTATAAAAATAAAGTGGACTGTGTTTTTGTTATGCTAATTCATATTTAGTTATTTTTCTTTAAGTAACATTAGCGCCAGACTTAGTATTGAAAATGTTTTTTCTATGATTGTATCCATAAGCGCTGAAATCTTTTGTTTAGTTATATCGGTTTTAATTCCACTTATAGTCATAGAGATTTTAGTACCAGTTGATGTTAGAAAAGTCATTGATAAAATATACTCCTTTCAGATAATTTAAATGGTCAGAATATGCTATTCTTCAGTAACTATTAACGAAGTTTCAGTTAAGTAGCAGCCATTTGATTCATTTTCAAGAACAGCAGAAATAGAATTACCAACAGCTAAGACATCGGCAGGAGCAGCAGTATCCTTTACTCCAGAAAAAGATTTCTTAGAGAATTTTGGATTACCTTTAACATCAATACTATTCTCAACTGAAATAGCAAGGTTTATTAAAGTGGGTAATTTAACTGTAAATTAATATTTTAAATATACCTTAGAGCATAATTAATATTTTTATTTATAGCATTTATGACTATTAAGCAACTGCAAAAATTATTTTATGACAATGTAAAATATTATATAATAAATAGTATAATAATTATTTTAAAAGAACTTAATAAGATATTATGAATAAAATAGAAAGTTTGTGAAGATTATGAATAATTTAAAGAGT
Source organism: Clostridium sp. (assembly GCA_003539755.1). GTDB lineage: Bacteria > Bacillota > Clostridia > Clostridiales > Clostridiaceae > Clostridium. The sequence goes on along the minus strand of DPOH01000142.1, from coordinate 2,616 downwards.
ATAAAAGATACAACTTTATGGAAAAGATTAAATAGTGGATTTACAGAAACTGATAGGGATTTAGCACAAATATTATCAAGTAATTTATTAATAATGTGTGAAAGAGCCAGCAGTAGAATGAAGAAGATGCCACATTTACATCATCAATTTACACTTCATGATGAGATTCATTTATTGAGAGTTACAGAGATAATGTCAATGTTGTTATCTGAAGAAATGTTAAATATGTTAAACCCTATTGAGATAACATTATTAATTTTATCAGCATTTTATCATGATCAAGGAATGGTTTTAGATGATGATAAGATTAAAAAACTGCAGAATGATGAGAAATTTATGTTATTTAAAGATAATTGGATTATAAATCATCCTAATTTTATTGATATAAAAAAGAAAATTAGTGATTATAATTTTAGTGAAGAACAAAGAGCTGGATTTCTTAAAGCATATTCTGAATTACAAGATGCATTACTAACTGATTATATTAGAATTAATCATGGAGAAAACTCAAAGAATTATATTTATGATGAATTTAAAGAGGATTCTTTATGGACAGTTAAGGGCATTAATCTTTCAGAATATGTAGGTAAGCTATGTAAATCACATAATGAAGATAGCAGAAATATAAATGAAGATAATGGGTTTAGAGTAGATGAAAATATATGTACATATAAAGTAAATATGCAATTTTTAGCTACAATATTAAGATTAGCAGATATATTGGATTTTGATAGAGATAGAACTCCTGATTGTATATATAAATCTATAAATTTTTCAAGTGATATTAGTCTGATTGAATGGGAAAAACATAGATCTGTAGTAGGATGGGAAATTAATAAGGATTTAATAAGATATACAATGAAATGTGAACATCCAACATATCAAAGAGCAGTATTACAGTTTATGGATTGGATAGATGAAGAGTTATTAAAAGCACATAATATTATCAATAAATTTCCTACATATGCTAATCAGTATAAGTTAAATCTACCTACATATGTTGATAGAAGTAGAATTGAACCAAAAGACAATTGTTATATTTATCATGATTTAGAGTTTACACTTTCAAGAGATGAAATAGTTAAGTTATTAATGATGGAAGACTTATATGATTCATCATCAATATGTATAAGGGAATTACTTCAAAATTCATTAGATGCCCTTAGGCACAGAAAATGTGTTATAAAAAAAGAAACTGATATGGACTGGAATAAGGGGAAAGTATACTTTAAACATGAGCTAGATGAGTATGGTAGAGAAGTTGTTACTTGTACAGATAATGGAATTGGAATGGATGAAAAAATAATTATTAATTATCTGACTAAAGTGGGAAGAAGTTATTATAAGTCTCCAGAATTTTTAAATGATAGAGAAACATTAGCTTCTTCAGGAATTGATTTTAATCCATGTTCTCAATTTGGAATTGGATTTATGTCTTGTTTTATGTTAGGAGATAAAATAATTATAAAAACTAGAAGAGATTATGGATATTCAAATGGTAAAGGCAAACCTTTAATAGTTGAGATAAATGGGTTAAATGGAATTGTGGTTATTAAAGAAGGAAAATATGATCAAGAAATAGGTACAAGTGTAAAAATAATAGGAAGAAATAAACCACCATATTTAGATGAGTGGGAAGATAAAGTAAAATTAATAGAGGTTTTAAATGGATATGCATTAGCATGTGAATTTGATATAGAAGCTGAATGCACAATAGATGAAATTAAAGATAAAATTATAATTCCTAACAAAATAATACCACGTAATAATTTTATAGATAAAGCTAATATAAATGAAAAAAATTATAAAACATATGAACAGAATTTATCAGAAGTAAATGATAATTTGAATGGATTTATAAGAGTAAGTTTACTTGTTGATAATGATGGAAAGTTTACTCTAGAGAATTCTGAGGCAAAATGGAAAAAAGAAAATCCAACAGAAAGTATTAAGTTTACTAAAAAAAATGATTCTAATTATAGGGGTTCTATTAATGGATTAGATAAAACATGCTGTGACGGAATTCTTGTATGTGGTAAGCCTGGAAATGGAGAAAGAAGATTAAGCTTAGGATGGAGAACAAATGTTTTAAAAGCTGGGATAGAATCATTTATAGTTGATATACGGGGAGATATAAAGCCTAGGCTTACCCCGTCACGAATTGCTAATGAAAATTATACTAATATTCATTCATCATGGCAAAGAATTCAAGAATATATTGATATAGCACAAGGAATGTTATGGGGAAAGATTTTACAAGAAATTGATACTGTAGAAGAAATAAAAACATTTTTAAAGCTTACTAGTATATATAGAGAACATATTGAAAATATACCACATAATAATTTATGGAATAAATTATATGTTCCTACGAAAAATAAAGAAAATAGCATTGGGTGGACTAAGATATGTGACATAAAAAAAATAAAAATGGTCAGAGAAGATAAAATAATTAAATTGTATTTTGAAGATGATAGATGTATTTTTATAAGTGATGAAATAAAAGTCTATGACGAGGAGGCATATGGTAGTATATGTGAAAATAATATAAGAAGAGCATTAACTAGTATGTCGTCTATAGATATAGAAGATGGTAAAGTGTGGTTTACATTAGAG
>DPOH01000055.1 GCA_003539755.1 Clostridium sp. | reverse complement strand
TCCTCAAGTAAGAATAATACTTTTACCAACTAGTATATGACATGCTGAATACACCAAAAGAATGCACACATATTGTTTACGTGTGCATTTTTGTGCTCAACAAATAAATTTATAGTTGATAAGCATATTTATTATTTTTAACTTTTTTATAACATATAAAGCTTCTTATTTATTTTATCACTTCAAAAATTATCAAATAATTAATTTAAATATTTTTTTAATGTTCTTCTTACTGCACCTACTCCAGATGTTAATTCTTCAAAATATTCTTCAACCTGTTTTCCAAGACCTACTTTATATAAATCTATTCCAAATATATTTTCATTTGATAATATAGGCATCAAATATTCTGTAAATGAACCATCCTGTCCTAGTTTAATATCTTTAACATATTCTCTTAGTGAAGATAACATTGGGTCAGAACTTAATTCAAATTCATTTCCTTCATCATCTACTCCTAAAAGATATCTGCACCATCCTGCAATAACAAGAGGAATATATTTTAAATCTTCAACTTTTAATTTATCGCTGTTTGCATATGCCTTAATAGTTTCTCCGAATCTAATAGAAAGCTTTTGTGAAGTATCTGTTGCAATTCTCTGTGGTGTATCAGGCATAAATGGATTTGGTATTCTTATATTTATTACTTCATCTATAAATTCTTTAGGATCAATTATTCCCGGATTTACAACTACTGGTAATCCTTCTTTATAACCAATCTTTTCTACTAAAGCCTTTAATTCTTTATCTTTCATTTCATCTGAAATTCTAGTATATGATAAAATACATCCAAATACTGCAAGTGCTGTATGAAGTGGATTTAAGCATGTGCATACCTTCATTTTTTCAACTTTATCTACGGTTTCTCTATCTGTAAATTTAACTCCGGCTTCTTCAAGTGCTGGTCTTCCATTTGGGAACCAATCTTCTATTACTAGGTATTCACATTCCTCTGCATTTGTAAAGATACTTACATAAGTATTTTTCTTAGTAACCTTAAGTTCAAGATCCTCAATTCCATCATTTTTAAGTACTTCCATAACTTTTGCATCTGGTCTTGGAGTTATCTTATCTATCATAGACCATGGGAATGAAACTAAATCTCTATTATTGATATAATCCATGAAACCCTTTTCAATAAGGCCATTATTTTCCCAAACTTCTGCAAATTTATTAATTGCATCATATAACTTGCTTCCATTATGAGAACAGTTATCCATGCTTACTAATGCTATCTTTTTCTTTCCACTTAAATATCTTTCATAAACTAATGATGCAATCTTACCCATATAGCTTATTGGCTTTTTATATCCATTCTTAAAATCTTCTTCTACATCTTTTAAAACATTGTTACTCTTATCTACAAGATAATAGCCCTTTTCTGTTATAGTAAAACTTGCCATTTGAAGAGAATCTTTTCTGAATATTTCTTTTAATCTATCAAAATCTTCTTTAAATTCTGGATCAGCCTTAAGACTTTCTGGAAGACTTCCTACTACTGTTTTTTCTATTGATCCATCACTCTTTAAAATAACAAGGATACTTAAATTATCACATGGTGTATTCACCTTATCTATTATTTCACAGTCATATCCTTCAGCAACTATTATACCTTTATCAGTTTTACCTTCATTTAAAAGTTTCTGTTGAAGCATTGCAGGGAAAGATCTAAATATATTTCCATTACCAAAATGAACCCATACTGGATTTTCCTCTGTACTTTTAATCATATTTTCTATATCAAATTCTGGTATATTGTAATTTCTGCTTTTCCAAAATTCTTTATCACATAAGCTTTTATAATTTAATTTCATTTAAAACACCTCCATGTTTGCATGTAAAAATCTCATAGTTCAATCTGCATTAATTTCTATAGCATACTACTTAGATGATTTTTCAAGGCTTTCCCATATACCATTCAAGTATGTTGCACCTAATGCTCTGTCATATAAACCATAACCAGGCATTGATACTTCTCCCCATATATTTCTTCCATGGTCAGGTCTAATTACTCCATCAAATCCTGTTTCATATAAAGTTTTCATTATTTCATACATATCTAATGAACCATCAGCTGATAAATGAGCTGCTTCATCAAATTTTCCTTTTCCTTGATATTTAATATTTCTTACATGTGCAAATGGTATTCTTCCTTTTAAACTTCTAATAATATCACAAAGATCATTTTCTGGATTAGACCCAAGGGAACCTGTACATAAAGTAACACCATTACATGGACTATCAACAGCTTTCATTAATTTTAATAAATTTTCTTTATTTCTAATTATTCTTGGTAATCCAAATACAGGCCAAGCTGGATCATCTGGATGAATAGCCATTCTTATGTTATATTTTTCACATGTAGGCATAATTGCTTCAAGAAAATATTTTAAATTTTCAAATAACTTTTCTTCATCAACATCACTATACATTTCAAATAATTCTTTTAATTTTGAAAGTCTTTCTGGTTCCCATCCTGGTAAAACGAATCCATTCGACATCGTTTCCATAGAAGTCTTTAAATTATTAGGATCAATTTTATCTATAAGATCTTGGTCATATGATAAAACTGTTGATCCATCTGGTCTTACTTTAGCCAAATCAGATCTTGTCCAGTCAAATATAGGCATAAAGTTGTAGCATACCATATCTATTTTTTCTTCACCTAAGTTTTTTAATGTCTCAATATAGTTTTCTATATATTGTTCACGTTTTCCATTACCAATTTTAATATCATCATGTATGTTTACGCTTTCAATTCCTTATAATTTAAGACCAGCATCTTCTACTTCTTTTTTCATTGCTCTAATTCTTTCTCTGCTCCATACTTCTCCTGGCATAGTATCATATAAAGTTGTAATTACACCCTTAACACCTGGCACCTGTCTTATATTTTCTAGAGACACACTGTCAAATCCTTTTCCAAACCATCTTAATGTCATTTCCATAAGTAACTTCTCCTTTTCATATATAAAATTTATATTTCAATAATAGCACATTTTTTTTAGATTTTCCACATAAAATTTTAATATAATTTAATATGATTTAATATAATTTCATTTAATTATATTTATATTTTTCATTGTTATAAATTTTCATATTGTACTTTATAAAATAAATGACAAAAGCTAAAAGTACACAAAGTATTATTCATAAATGCCAATCAAACAAGATTTAAATAATCATTTTATTTAACATTCTCTCATATATAATACACATTAATATATGGTTTTCATTAAATTTTAATGAAAACCATATAAATTGAATTATATTATCTATCAGAAACCACGGAAATAAAACTAATTATCTAAATTTCTTAAATTTATAATTATAATTCAATCATTTCTTCTAATGGTTTTACATTAGTCAATTCAACACTTCTCTTATCTGGTCCACATATGCCAACATAAATTTTAAATTTATTGCTGTCTAAAACTCTGTTTCCATAATCATCTACAACAGTAAATGCATTCTTGTCTATAATCATTGATACTGTCTTCTTTTCACCTTTATTTAGTGACACTCTCTTAAATGCACATAGACTATAATTTCTAACTGCATATTTTGATTCAAGGTCTTTAATATAGCATTGTAATACTTCATCTACATTGTAATCACCTATATTTTCAATATCGATATCAACTATATAATTATCACAATCACTGCATTTATTTATTTTTAAATTACCAATTTTTACTTTTGAATAAGTAAGTCCATAACCAAATGGATAAAGACTTTCTTCTTCCATATATCTATAAGTTCTGCCCTTCATTGAGTAATCAGTAAATGCTGGCAAGTTATCGCAGTTTTTATAAAAAGTAACTGGTAATTTACCACTTGGTGAATATTTTCCAAATAATAAATCAGCTAAAGCTTCTCCTCCATGGCTTCCTGGATACCATGCATTAAGTATTGCACTACATCTATCTTCCATTCCACTCAAAGTCATTGCACTTCCTACACCTAAAACTACTATTACAGGCTTTCCTGTATCTAAAATAGTCTTTAATAATCTCTTTTGTGGAGCTGGCAATTCAAGGTTTAATTTATCTCCTGCACCTGCACTATTACCTGCATCTCCTTGTTCTCCTTCTATAGCTGAATCTAAGCCTAAACATAGAATAGTTACATCAGAGTGTTCTGCCATAGTAACAGCTTCTGCTAGTCTATCATCAGATTCTGCTAAATCTTCAACTTTATCTTTATATAAATGACATCCTTCAGAATAATATACTCTTACAGAATTGCTTACAGCATCTTGAATACCATTAATTAATGTTGTATATTTTGAAGCTGTACCAAAATAGTTTCCACTTAGCATAAGTTCACTATCTGCATTTGGTCCAATAACTGCAATTGATTTAAGTTTTGATTTATCTAATGGAAGTATTCCATCATTCTTTAACAATACCATTGATTTTCTTGCAGCCTTTAATGACATTTCATTATGTTCCTTACTGTCATTTTCTTCATATGGTATATCATTATATTCACAATTATCATCAAACATTCCAAGTCTATATCTTGTAGCCATAAGTCTTTCACATGATCTTGTAATATCTTCTTCACTTACTAAACCTTCTTTATATGCAAGCATCATTTGAAGATATACATTACCACAATTTAAATCACATCCGTTTTTAATTGCTAATGCTGCTGATTCTGTTGCTGTACTTGTAACTCTATGGTTCATATGAAAATCTAATATTGCCCAACAGTCTGAAACTACATGTCCTTTAAATCCCCATTTTTCTCTTAAAATATCATTTAATAATGTTTTACTTCCACAGCATGGTTCTCCATTTGTTCTGTTGTATGCTCCCATTACAGCTTCAACATCACCTTCTTTTACACAAGCCTCAAATGCTGGAAGATATGTTTCATATAAATCTTTTTTAGATACTTGTGCATCAAATTCATGACGTAAAGCTTCTGGTCCACTGTGTACTGCAAAATGTTTAGCACATGCAGCTATTTTTAAATATTTTCCTTTTCCTTGAAGCCCCTTTACAAATGCAACTCCAAGTTTAGAAGTTAAATATGGATCTTCTCCATATGTTTCTTGACCTCTTCCCCATCTTGGATCTCTGAATATATTTACATTTGGTGACCAAAATGTTATTCCTTTATATATTCCTCTATCACCATGTTTGATATTCTCATTATATTTAGCACGACCTTCTGTAGAAATAGCATCTGCTATTCTTTCTAAAAACTCATCATCAAACATAGCAGCTAGACCAATTGCTTGTGGAAATACAGTAGCTAGTCCAGCTCTTGCCACACCATGAAGGCCTTCATTCCACCAATTATATCTTGGGATATTCAATCTTTCATTGGCTGCAGCTTGATATGTAAGCTGTTCTGATTTTTCTTGTAAAGTCATTTTTGATACAAGTTCTTGTGCTTTTTCTAAAGCCTCTTCATGTGACATTCTCATTTTTTCCATATTATTCTCTACCTCTTTCTCTCTATTACATCTACAGATATTTCTATAAACTTAATATGCTTATAATCAATATTGCATTTCACATTGAAATCACCCAATGTAATTCTTTTCATACTTTAATATTAGTTTTTTATGGTTGACTTTACAAGATATTAC
>DPOH01000218.1 GCA_003539755.1 Clostridium sp. | reverse complement strand
AGGTTATTAAGAAAAATATAATATGAATTGGACGAATTATTATGTTTGTCATGAAATTTTTAAGAGTTCTAATAATACTAATTTTTGTTTTACTTAGAGGTTTCATACTTAGTTATACTTTTTCTTTTATTACAATATCTTGTGAAGGTAAAGGTGTTGGGTTAGCTATAATGGCTATTATTCCTCAAAATCTAATATATATTCCATGTATTATTTTACTTAGTGTGATAAGTATAGAACTTTCTACAAATAAGTTTAAAGAGCGTTTTTTTAAAAGTGGTAAAAATAAAAAAAATGTTTTTAATGAAGTTTTATACAAATATCTTTTAATAGCTTTATTATTCACACTAGGTATATTTATAGAAACATATATATCACCAAATCTTATTAAATTTGCGGTTAAAAGGTTCTGTTAAAAATAAAAAATAACATAAGATTAATCATAATAAAGGAATCTGGGCAATTTTGTCGAATACTAATTATAATCAATGGTATAGGAGAGAACGATGGTAAATAGTATCAGTAATTATAAAAATTATTTGTTAGAGAGTGGTAAAAGTGAAAATACTATATATGCATATGTTACAGATGTTACTCTTTATTTAAAATTTTTAAATAGAAAAAAGATAGACATATATAAGAGTGATAAGAATACAGTTGCATCATATATTCAGAATCTTTTAAACCAAGGTAAATCAGAACGATCAATTAATAGAATTGTGATAAGCTTAAGGAATTTTTACTCATATCTGAAAAGTGAGTCACTAATTAAAGATGTTCCTAAAATAGAGTACAAAAGTTCCAAGAACAACAGAAAATTGCCACAAATTTTGACCATTGAAGAAGTTGATAAGATTATAAGAATAGTAGAAAAAGATTGTCCAAAGGGAATAAGAGATAATGCATTATTAGAACTTATGTATGCAACAGGAATGAAAGTATCAGAACTTATAGCACTAAATGTTGAAGATGTAAATTTAGATCTTAATTTTGTAAGGTGTACTGATAATAAGCACTATGAACGGGTAATTCCTATTGGAAGGAGTGCATGTAAAGCATTATCTGAATATCTAAGCATAAGGTATAAAATTGCTCAGTGTGGTGTATCAAATCTATTTGTTAATTTGAACGGTAATAAATTAACAAGACAGGGAATATGGAGAATAGTTAAGGAGTACTCAAGAAAAGCTGGAATAGATAAGGATGTTAATCTTAATACGTTCAGGCATTCATTTGCTGTCCATCTTCTTCAAAATGGAGCCAATGTAAGAGCTGTACAGAAGCTTCTTGGTAATCAGGTATTAACATATATGGACACATATTATGAGATAATAAATAATGATAAAATAAATTATATTTATATGCATACTCATCCAAGAGCTTAAATAAAAGCAAAGTATGAAATAATATATTAAAGCTAATGTTAACTGATATATAGTTGTGTTTAAAGTTCTAAGAATAATATAAAAGTTACCGCATGTTGTTAAAAGATAAAATTTTTCTGATTTTATCTTTTTTCATTACAAAAGAAATTATATTTTACATTAAAATATACGTAGACATGTATCTAACTAATAATTACTTTAACTAAAACATGCCATACTTGAAATAAAAAATGAGCTTATATGATTTTTCATAGTAAGCTCATTTTTTATTTATATTCATAATTTTATGTTATTGAACTGAATTATTTTTGGACAATTTGATTAATGCACAATTTATTTAGAAATATCAATGCGCTTTGCCACAAAGATTACCTTTGCAAATAAGTTTTTTATATGGAGATATAATTGGATTATTAATAAATATCACCAAAAATATATGGAATTCATAGAATGTATCAATGCGTATTTAACCGGCTTTTATATTAGAATATATGAATTTATTGTTTTATATGTAGAAAATAGAAATTTTAAGTGAGTAGGGAGAATATGATATTTTTAAGAAAACTACAAGAAGATGATTTGAAAATTATATTAAACTGGAAGAAAAAGAAGGAATATTTAAATAAAGAACATAGTTTGACTATGGAATTTGAGAAAAATTGGTTTGCTAATGTAGAAATAGATGAATGTTGTAAGTATTGGGTTATAAATAGTGGAACTATAAAAATTGGAATTGCAGGTATAAATCATATAGATGTTAAGGATAAATCTTGTAATGTAGAATGTATTATAGAAGAGAAGCATTTTAGAAATAGAGGGATTAATCAGATAGTAATTTCTAATTTATTAGAGTATGCATTTGATGAAGTTAATATGGAAAAAGTATATATAAAAGAATTAGGAAGTAACAATATTTTTAGTGAAAATGAATATGCTAAATATATTGAGGGGGGAGGCAGTGGATTATTTAGCAAGAAAATAGAGTTTTTTGGACAAGAATTTATACTTATAGATAAAACAGATTGGAAGAAATTTGGAGAACATTATTTATTAGACAGGATTGATATTGATTAATATAAGGCAATAATAATTTAAAGGTTTTATTAATATGATTTATTAATAAAACCTTTAAATTATTATTGTTTATAACTATAAAAAAGATTAAAAGTAAACTAATTAAAATTATTCAACGATAATTAATACTAATTATATTGAAATTCACCACGAATGGAGATATAATAACAATATATGCTAATATACAATTGAGGGAGTTTTGGGCGGATCATTTTTTTTTTTGTAAAAATAAAATTTAATTTAAAAGAGGTATAAAGTAATATGAGAATATACATAGATAAAGGCAGAGGTTAAGAATGAAAAATAGCAATCGATATAGTAAATTCACAAAATATGTTTATACATTAACCTTACTAATTGCAACCTTTTGGTGGATATATGTATGCAAGTATGATACTGTTTTTTTATATAGAATTATAGTTGGAATTATATTTATGTTTTGTACTTGGAAAATTATATCGTTGTATCATTATAAAATAAAGATACAAAATCAAATAGATAAAATAGTTAATGGTCTAAATGATATGGCAGAAGGAAAGTTAACAGATAAATATGACAATTATGATATTGTATACACGAATAAACTTGGGCAAGCTATGAATAAATTAGCTAATAGGTTGTCTACAAAAAGCAATAATCAATCGTCTAGTGATACTAATAATTTTATAATATCTGTTAATATTAATGAATTTATAGATTATATGAGAGGGATTTTTGTGGCTCATCCTAAAGAAGAGTTTTCTATTATAAAATTCGATATTGATAAATTTGAATATATAAATGAAATATATGGATATGGCTGTGGGGATAAGATATTACAGGAAGTAGAAGATACATTAAGTAATTTGATTAATGATGATGAAATATATACAAGGAGTTATGATGATAACTTTTTGCTTTTGTTGCATGAAACAGATCGTGAAGAGATAATAAAGAAAATTGATTATATATCTCAAAAATTTAAACATATAGTTGATGAAGAAGGACATAAAATAAATATACACTTTATTTTTGGGATATATAGAGTAGAAGAAGATACAGATGAAATAGAAAAAATGATAGATAAAGCAAATGTAGCTCAAAAAATTGCAAAACTTGGATATAATACATTAGAGCCTTATATTTTTTATAATTCAAAAATTAAGAATAAAGTTATAGAAGAAAAGAAAATGGAAAGTATAATGTATTATGCTTTAGAGAATAATGAATTTAAAGTATATCTTCAAGGAAAGAAAGACTTAAATAATTTAGAATTCTCAGGTGCAGAGGCACTGGTTAGATGGGATTCAAGTGAATTAGGGTTTATATCTCCTGTAGATTTTATACCTTTATTCGAAAAAAATGGATTTATTGTAGAGATAGATTTTTATGTTTTTGAAGAAATCTGTAAAAGTATACGTAAGTGGATAGATGATGGTATTGACGTTAAGGTTACATCAATTAATCAGTCTAAAAGACAATTAGAAAATGATGACTATATATCTAGGCTAGAAAGCATAATTAAAAAATATAATATTCCTCCAGAATTAATTGAATTAGAAATAACTGAAACTGTAGTAACAAGTGATGTTAATAATTTAATTAGAGTTATTGACAAGCTTCACAAAATAGGTTTTAAAATTTCAATAGATGATTTTGGATCAGGGTATTCATCGTTAAATATGCTGAAGCAGATAAATGCAGATGTTCTTAAGATTGATAGGGAGTTCTTAAATGAAGCAAATCAATCAGAAAAGAGTAAGATTATAATAAAACATGTAATAAAAATGGCAAAAGAATTGAACATGAAGACTATCACAGAAGGTGTAGAAAATTCAAAACAAGAAGAATTTTTAAGAGGTATAGGATGTGATATGGCACAAGGATATTTATATTCAAAACCTATACCTATTACGGAATTTGAAAAAAAATACTATTATAAAGAATAGTAGAATCAGCATATTTATATGCTGATTTTTTTGTACAATAATTACGTCAATGATATAATATTACAGAACTTATAGAGAAAAGAGGATGATTATGGATATAAACAAACTAAGTAATAGAAGTAAGGGAGTATTCTTTATAATAATGTCTGCATTAGGATTTGCACTTATGTCGGCATTTATAAAACTTTCTGGGGATTTACCTTCTTTTCAGAAAACATTTTTTAGAAACAGTGTTTCAGTTATAGTTGCATTTATAATAATAATAAAGAATAAAGGAAACTTTTTTGGAAGTAAAAAGAATCAAAAAGTACTTATCATGAGATCTACATTTGGAACACTAGGAATTATACTTAATTATTACGCTATTGATAGATTAGTATTATCAGATGCAAATATGCTAAACAAATTAAGCCCATTTTTTGTTATTATATTTTCAGCATTGTTTTTAAAGGAAAAAATTAATTTTAAACAATTTACTGCAGTAATAATTGCATTCATAGGAGCATTATTTATAATAAAACCATCATTAGATTTTCAGATGATACCTGCTCTTGTAGGGACATTTGGTGGAATAAGTGCTGCGGCAGCTTATACATGCGTAAGAGCTTTAGGGGGAAAAGAAAAACCAGATACTATAGTATTTTATTTTTCACTATTTTCAAGTATAGTAACTTTTCCGCTTATGATGCTGTCATACAAACATATGTCTATATTACAGTTTTTATATTTAATATTGGCGGGAGCTGCTGCAAGCCTTGGGCAGTTTGGAATAACATTAGCATATAAATATGCTCCAGCTAAAGAAATATCAATATTTGATTATTCTAATATAATATTTTCTGCAATAATAAGTTTAATTTTATTTGGAGTATTACCAGATAAGTATAGTGTTATAGGATATATAATAATATTTTCAGCATCGTATTACATGTTTTTAAATAATAAAAAAACTAAAAATTAGATTTGAATTTATAAAATTTTAAAATGTGTACACTATATATAAAAAGTATAGTTTATTGTGTTGACAAAATATGATTTATGATATATAGTATATTGTATAC
>DPOH01000107.1 GCA_003539755.1 Clostridium sp. | reverse complement strand
CTTGTGGTATTCATAAATACAACAAGAAAACAGCATTATCAAAATGCTGTTTTTATTTTTATCTCCTGCCTTAACAAATAATACAATATTTTTTATTTTAAAAAATAGGACGTAAAAAAGGGGCAAAAGTCAAAACAACGGCTTAAGGAAAATCCTTAAACCGTTGCTATCTCTAAGCTATTGGCTACCGAGGTAAGACTCGAACTTACAACATGCAGAGTCAGAGTCTGCTGTTCTGCCAATTGAACTACTCGGTAATATTTGCTCATCTACAATAAATATTTTACTGTAATCTTTTTAAAAAATCAAGCAAAAATTTTACTTTTTTTACATAAAAAGATTTTTTTAAATATACCTCTTAATTAATGCTCATTATTATATTTATTAAGAAACAATTCATATTTTAAAAGAAGATGTTATAAGTAATTAATTTCTTTAAAAAACTTATAACATCTTAACTGCTATATTTATTAATTAATATATTTTATTTTTATTTAGTCTAAATTATAATAATTCTTCTAAAGTTTTTCTTATAGCTTTTATAAACTCAAATGTATTTACTTTCTTAACATTATCATGAACAGCTAATACAGCTAAATCTCCAGTCATTACACCATCTTCAATAGTTTTCAATGATGCTCTTTCTAATTTATTTGCAAAATCAACTAACTCATCAAGTCTGTCAAGTTCTCCTCTTTTTCTAAGTGCACCAGTCCATGCAAAAATTGTAGCAACTGAATTAGTTGAAGTTTCTTTTCCTTCTAAGTGATCATAATATTGATCTTGAACTGTTCCATGGGCAGCTTCAAATTCATAATTTCCATCTGGTGATACTAAAACTGAAGTCATCATAGCAATTGATCCAAATGCTGCTGCAATCATATCACTCATCACATCACCATCATAATTTTTACATGCCCATATCATTCCACCTTTTGATTTTATAACATTAGCAACTGCTGAATCTATAAGCATATAAATATATTTAATTCCTGCTTCTTCAAATTTCTCCTTATATTCATTTTCATATATATCAGCAAAAATATCTTTGAATGTATGGTCGTATTTCTTAGAAATTGTATCTTTTGCCCCAAACCATAAATCTTGTTTTAAATCTAATGCATAATTAAAACAGCTTCTTGCAAAACTCTCAATAGACTTGTTTAAGTTATGCATTCCCATAACAACTCCATCTTCTTTAAAGTCATGAACTAATTCTTTCTGAACTTCACCAGATTCTGAAGTAAATACAAGCTCACATTTTCCTTTTCCCTTTATTTTCATCTCAGATGCTTTATAAATATCTCCATAAGCATGTCTTGCTATTGTTATAGGCTTTTCCCAAGTCCTTACGTAAGGTTTAACTGGATCAACTATAATTGGTGCTCTGAACACAGTACCATCAAGTATAGCTCTTATAGTTCCATTAGGACTTTTCCACATTTCTTTTAAATCATATTCTTTAACTCTTGCTGCATTTGGTGTAATAGTTGCGCACTTTACCCCAACCCCATACTTCTTAATAGCTTTTGCAGATTCCACTGTTACTTCATCATTTGTTTCATTTCTATTTTTTAATCCTAAATCATAATATTCAGATCTTAAATCAACAAATGGTTCTATTAATTCTTTTTTAATTTCAGCCCATACTATTCTTGTCATTTCATCTCCATCAAGTTCAACTAATGGAGTCTTCATTTCTATCTTCTTCACAAATATTGCCCCCCTGTATTGCTTATCTTAATTTGTCTTATTAGTTGTCACTATAAATTATATATTAAATACCACTTTTTATCAATTTTTGTAACATCGAATTATCTACTCAATATCTAAATAATTATTAATATAATAACAAATAAAAAGTGAGATATAATTAAGAAAGAATTCTTATATATCTCACTTTATTTATATATGTAATTTATATTAAACAAATACTTTAATCAATACTATGGCCATTATCACCTGACATGTTCCAACTAAAATTCCGTATGCCATTGATTTTGGTCCTTCTTTAACTAAGTCTGTAAATTTAACTTTTAATCCTATTGCAGCAAGTGCAATTATTTCGAAGTTGCTACTTACAGCTTTAAATGTATGTTGAACTAATGTAGGAATAAAACCAAAGCTATTTAATACACAGAATATAAAGAATCCGATTATATACCAAGGAATACTTACTTTAGATTTCTTTTCTCTTTGTATAATTTCTTCTTTTGAAACATAATCTTCATGTTGTACATTAATTCTTGAAAATACCATAACTACAACTACTAAGAACATTATTCTTATTATTTTGTATACTGTTGCAAGTGTAACTACATCCTCATTAACAAACTTTGCAGAAGCAATAACCTGACCTACAGATTGTAATATTCCCCCCATCATTGCTGATGTTTGTTGAGTCGCATGTCCATATAAGATTGATGTTAAAACTGGAAGTACAAACATTAAGATTGTTCCTGTTAAATTTACTACTGTAACTGAAATAGCTTTATCTTTATCACTTGCCATAATACTTGGTGCTGTTGCTGCTATAGCTGATGAACCACATACCGCATTTCCTGAACACATAAGTAATGAATACTTTTGTGAAAAGCCTAATTTCTTACCTATAAAATATGCAACCAATATAGTAAAAGTCATTTGAAGTGCTATAAATAATATTCCATTAAACCCTAAAGAGGAAATTTCCATAAAGTTTATAGTCGCTCCCATAAGAACTATAGAATATGATAATAAATCTTTTTCTGAAAAATTAAATCCTTTATTATATTTAGGTTTATTAAAAACTGTATTTCCTAAAATTATACCTACAATAATAGCAAAACTGGCTGCTCCAAAGCTTGGAATAAAAGCTCCTAGAATCTTTCCAATAATACCCACGATAATTGCAATAATAAGACCTGGTATAATATCTTTAATCTTGTTTTTCATAAGACCACCTCTAATTTACTTTGTGTCTAAAACCTTATAATTTATATAAGTTTAAATACGTTTTATCTTCTGTACAAGATTAATTATAAACACTTCTCACATATAAGTGAAATACATTTTCAAATATATAATCAATAGGTAAATAGTTATATATATTTCATTAAATTATATATAATAAAAACGGTAACATTATTAATTTGTCAAGTAAATTTTATATATTTTCTTATGCATATCCTCATAACTTTCCTATAATATTTTTAATGCATTTAATATTCCTTTGAATATTCAATAAACTTTTTTATATTATTGCTCAAGAACTTATCCTTATGATATATAAGACTTAACATTCTAGTTATTCTTTTTCCTTTAATTCTAAAACCTTTTAGATTTCCACTTTCTATCTTTTCAATAACACTTCTCTTTGACAAACAACTTACTCCCAGATTTGCTTCAACACTTTTCTTAATTGCTTCTGTATTTCCAAGCTCCATAAATATAGAATAATCTATATTATTATTTTCTAAAAAGCCTTCTACTACTTCTCTTGTTCCACTTCCTACTTCTCTCATTATAAGTTTTTCATGAGCAATATCTTGTTTTTGTAACTCTTTCTTTTTATTCCACTTATGATATGCACTGCTAATAAATATAAGCTCATCTTCCCACATCTCTTCTTTAATTATTTCATCTGAAAAAGATCTTCCCTCTATAAATGCAAAATCTACTTGATTTTCTAGTACCATCTTTTCAATCTCTTCTGAATTATTAACACTTAATGAAACTTCAATTCCCTCATGGTTTTGTAAAAACTCTTTTATTATATCTGGCAATATATATATACCAATTGTAGTACTTGCTCCAATCTTAATTTTTCCCTTTCCATTCTTACTCATATCACTTACAGTTTTTAAACCTTCCTCATAAAGATTTAATATTCTTCTAGCATATGAAAGATATACATTCCCCTCCTCTGTAAGAAATAACTTTTTTCCTATTCTGTCAAATAATATTACATCAAGCTCTTCTTCAATTTCATGAATAGCCTGACTTATAGATGGCTGGCTTATATATAACTTTTTAGCTACCTTAGTCATATTTAACTCTGTTGCAGTTTCATAAAATATCTTTAATTTTCTAAAATTCATATACTATATCTCCTATTTTAAGTTCAATCAATTATAGTTTAACCCTTTAAAGTATAATTATATCTTGATTATTATCTAATATTAAAGGCAGAATTAATCATAAAAAATTAATCCTGCCACAATATCATATAAACTATTCTTATTTTTAATAAGTAACCTATTTGTTATCTACATCTTCATAATCTACATCAATAACTTCACCATTAGTATAGTCTTCTGGATTAGTTTCATATATATTTACATTTATATTATTTTTATATGATGATTTATCATAAGTATTATTTTTTAGTTTCTTTTGTTCCCTTGAACTTTTTATCTTTGAAACCACATAAGCTATTCCACCAATTACTATAAGCCATGGAAGAAGCTTTATAAATAATTTTGCAACCACAACAAAAATACCGACACCAATTATTATATATATAAGTCTTTTAAAATCTCTATTCATCTTCTTAACCTCTATGTCCATTAATTTATTTTATTATACATTAGTAAATTTTAATTTACAATGTTATATAAAAGCAAAATTTCCCATAATATTAATCTAACAATTTGTTCAATTCCACAAATTCCATTATTTGTTTTTTGAAAAATCTTTTAGATGCTTACCCTATAGGAAGTGATATTATAAAAAATAACTATTTTTATAGAGATGAATATATAAAATAATTAAAAGGATAGGTTTTGAAATGATACCTATCCTTTAAAATTACCTTTAATAAATCTTTATATTCTTTCTACCTTATGGCAAAATTTATATGTTAGAAATATTGATAACACAAGTACAAAAGTTACTGCAAGTCCACCCTCTGGACCAAATGTTCCACCGTTAATTATTTCGTAATTTCTACTCTGTAAATAATATATTGATTCACTTATATTTCCGCCACTTACGAGAAATCCAAAAACACTTCCCTCAAAGAAATTCCATGTTATATGAACACCTATACCAAACCACAAATTTTTTGTCTTATATACTACATATGCTAAAAATAGTCCAAACAAAAATAAATTAATATATGCAGTAAAACATATTCCTGAATTTAAAGAATGTAACAATGCAAATATTATAGCTGAACCTACATAAGGAACCCACCTTTTTTTACATTGTTTTAATACAGATAAGCAATAACCTCTGCATAATATTTCTTCACTAAACCCAACAAAAATATATATTATAAAACCACCAATAATAGATATGGAAAAGTTAGGTTCAAATATGCTCCCCTTAATTACTGCTGAATTAGTTAATAATAAAATTATAGCAACGACAGTTAATAAAACTGAACCTATTATTAATCCTTCTACAAGCCACTTCCAATCCTTTTTTAAATTTGTCATTCCAAGTTCCTGTAAACTCTTTTTATCTAAAGCCTTCCATAATATTATACAAATTATAATTGGAAGTATTTCTTGCAAAATTATCATTACTACACGAATGGAAATTCTAGTTAATTCTTCTTTAAAATAACTTATCTGTTGAAC
>DPOH01000260.1 GCA_003539755.1 Clostridium sp. | reverse complement strand
CTTTATCAAAACTTGATAAAAAAGAAAGTGAATTAATAGATTCTATATTTTTTCAAGGAACAACAGTAAAAAACTATGCCAAAGAAAAGGATTTATCATACTCTACTATAATCAAAAGAAAACGTTCAATATTAAATAAACTCTTTAATCATATCAATATAACCAATTCTTCAGATAATAATCCTAAAATTTATTAAAATCAACCTTATATCAAAAAGCTGAAAACTATATTTTATGCATAGCTTTCAGCTTTTATTTTATATATAAATCCACAATTATTGCACTTCCATAAAACTTCCTTATCTTTTTTAAATACACTTCCATTTTCTATATTTCTTAATAATTTTCTATATATTTTATCATGCATTTTTTCAATTGATGCTATCTTTTTAAAGGTTAAAGCAATTTCCATAAAGCCTTCACTCTTTGCTGTTTTTGCAAAGTTTTGATAATCCTTTGTCCATTCTTCCTTTTCAGCTTCTGCTGAAGCTAGTAAATTTTTAGCAGTCTTGCTTCCTCTTAAATTCATATGGAACAATCTCCTTTATATAAGAATTATAATTTATCAATTTATACAGATTATATAATTTTTCTAATCTATTTCAACTAAAATTCCTCTATAAATTTATATTCTTTAATGATGAAATCATTAATAAACATACTCAAATTATAGCCATTTTAATAGTATCCATATGAACATATTTTCAAGTAATTTTCTTCAACTTTACTCCAGTCTATTACATGCCAGATATTCTTCACATATTCTAGTTTATTATTATTGTTGTATTTAAATGATGGCTTATGTATATTTTTCTATAAATTTAATGTCCTCTTCTCACAATTCCAAATTCAATTTCCTTATAGTAGTTTTTTCTGTATAAATTCTATCCAATACGAAATAATATATAAAGTAATAATATCAAAATATTTTCTAATATGAATTTTGAATTATAATCTCGTAATATCTTATAAGGAGTGATTGATATGAAATACGCAGTAGTATATAGCAGCATAACTGGTAATACCAAAAAATTAGCAGAATCTATAAAAAATAAAATTACAGAATGTTACTTTGGTAAACCTTCCGATGAAGCACTTTCTGCTGATACCATATTTTTAGGATTTTGGACAACAAAAAACTCTTGTAGTCCTGATGTGCAATCATTTATAGAAAAGCTTTCAGGTAAGAATCTATTTATATTTGGTACTGCTGGCTATAATAATACTAAAGAATACTTTGAAGAAATTTTATCTAATGCAAAGTCACATGTACCATCATCTAACACTATTATTGGAACATATATGTGTCAAGGTAAAGTATCAGATACTAAGCAAGATATGATAAAAAAAGATAAACCTGAAATGTATGAAGCAATCAAAGATAATCTTGCAGAATCAGCACACCATCCAAACGAAGATGATATTAAAGCTTTAATATCAGAAATTGATAAATTAAATTTATAATTCTATAAATCTAAAAAAGCCACTATCATTAATAGTGACTTTTTTAATCTAATTCAAACTAATTTTACCTATTGGGAACCATTGATACTTAAGCTTTTATAATCCTAACAAAAGTCTCATTGTAAGTAACCTGACCGCCTATATCTGATATTCCAGAATTAATAATATAATTAGGATTTCCGTTTTTCTTCCACCATCCTACATACATCATTACTATATTATCTCCTACCATGTCATCAATCTTCAGCTGAACTTTTATTTTTCCTTCATCTGATTCAAGATAAGCAATATCCCCATCACTAAAGCCATGTTTTTCAGCCATTTTATTATTTATATATGCTTCTGATATTTTATCATTATCCATATAGTGCTGACTTGAAAGTGCATCTTTACTGTGAATAGTTAATATTCTAAAATTATTGATTTCACTATCACTTAATACATCCTTCCTATATTCTAAATTATTATCTACTTTTGTATCTTCTCTTAATAATGCTTCCTTATTAAATATGATTTCAAACTTACCAGATTCAGTTTCAAACTTCTTATCCTTCCAAGCTATACTTTCATGAATAGTAAAATAATTTTCCTTAAGATATTCAAGGCTTATCCTTGGTTCGAATTTTTTTAAAGGCTCAATTACCTTTGTAAGATATTCTTTTTTACTTACATAAGGATATTCTTTAATTTCAAGCTTTTCTGCTACTTTTTTAAAGAATTCATATTCATCCATAAGAGGTTCTTTAGGCTCTTCTGCTTTTTCTATATATGTAAGATATGGGTTTGTCATAGAACTATATAAAATATCTTCACTTTCTAAGACAGTAGTTGTTGGAATAAATAAATCACAAGCTTTTGCTGTATCTGTCATAAACATATCAAAGCATACTTTAAACTCAACATGTTTAAAAGCTTCTTCAAGATTATTAAGCCCTGGAAGCTGATTTAATAAGTTACTCTTAGTTATTACAGCCATCTTAATATTCTTTTCTTTTATAAATGAACTTATTTCACTAGTTTGGAATATTTCATTTTCTGCATATTCTTCACTATTATATGGATCAGTATTAAGTACTCCTGGATATACTCTATTAGCGTAATTAACACCGCCTCCACTTTCCCCTATATGCCCAGTTATTGCTGCTAGTGCATCTATAAGTTGAATTGTATTTCCCCCAAACTTGTACTTCTGAAGTCCATATCCTAATAAAATAGTTGAATACTTTTCTGTATATTTTTCTATTAATAGATTTAAAGTTTCTTCTGTAACTCCTGCTCTTTCTAAAAGGTCATCTAAATCGAAACTTTTCACATATTCTTTGTATTCTTCAAATCCATTTACATACTTATTTATATAATCTAAATCATATTTCCCTTGTTCTATTATTCTTTTTCCCATAGCAAGAGCAAGTGCTGTATCTCCATCTGGTTTTACTCTTATATAACAATCTGCCATTTTTGCTGTAGCTGTTTCTATTGGATCTATAACTATCACATAGCTTCCATTATACTTAGCTTTTTTTATAGCAGCCATAGTATGTATAGAAGTATATGCTGGATTTTTCCCCCATACTATTATTGTTTTACTATTCAGCATATCTTCAAGAGAATGACTTCTAACATTTCCAAAATTCTTTTCTTGTGCTTTTATACCAGCACTCCAACATGGACCACCCTTCTGCTTATAACATCCTCCAAAGAAATTCATAAATAAATCTCCAATGCTTTTAAGAAGACTTCCATTGCCGTACTGTTCATAATACATAATTGACTTTGTCCCATAATTTTCTTTGAAATATTTGAGCTTTTCAGCCATTATATCTACAGCTTCATCAAAGGAAATTTCATTCCACTTTCCATTAACCCTTAAAAGAGGTTTGTACTTCCTTTTTTCATGGTTCATTCTATCAAGGTGCATAATCCCTTTCTTACATATAAAACCTTTTGTATAAGGATGATTCTTATCCCCTTCAATTTTTACTACCTTATTATCATCAACATAAACATTAAACTTACATGCATCAAAACAGTCTAATGTACATCCTCCACTTAATTTCTTCATATTTACCTCTGCTTATTACTTTTTAACTGAATTTATTTTTTATATTAATATAACATAAAGTAAGGAGTTAACTCAAATATTTATAGTTGAGTTGGCTCTTTACTTATCTATCAGTATGCTCAGCCCACACCAAATCTCTTTTTAATGAAGCTAACATACGAGTATGTTAGCTAAGTTCGAGGGGCCAAATCATAGATTTGGACTCTCTGCTTAGGAAACACACTCTTCACATTCGTTCAGAGGTGTAAGTTCGAGAAACCAAATCATAGATTTGGACTCTCACTTACAGTTTATTTATAAACCTCTTTTTATATTTCATTTTTGCAGCTTTGCTTACATTACTTAAAACCATATAGTTGACAGCTCCCCCTACAGTTCCAACTAAAGGTATACCTTGAATGAACTTTGAAACAAGCAAAGTGTTAACAAGATTTTTTGAAGTTTCTTTTATCATATTATCAAGATTTAAATCTACATCACTTTCTTCATTATTATCAATTAATTTTGCTATTTTGTCGCATGCTTCAGAATACTTCTTTTTATTTTCTGGCTTGCTTATTCCAAAACATATTGTATTTAATATAAATACTTTTTCTCTATCATTATTATAATCAAAGCCATACTTAAGGGAAATTTCATAAATCATTCTAAGCATTACAGAAATAAACACAGGAATATCAGGCATTCCTACTCCAATAAATCCAAGTGCTGATCCTTCAACTGCTGTTATACCCTGGCTTATATTCTTTCCTTGATTTACTCCTTTATCTATTATCTTTAAATTCTTACTGCTCAACTCTTTTGATAGCCTATATTGATTTACATCTGCCTCAAGCTTTATTTCATTTACATTGTAACTTTTCTCAATTATAACTGTCCCCTTTTCAAATATATAATAAAATCCTTTTTCAAATGTTTTATTGATTGTTGCTGCAAGCTTGTCTGGGATTTTTTCTTCTACTTTGTTTTTTAGAGGATTAAGTTTTTTCTTTATGAATAAGATTTCTTTTTTTCTTATAAAATTATTTTCTTTCTTGGCTAGATTTTGTTTCTCTTTTAAGATTACTTTTTCTTCCTGCCTAGTCTTCTTCAAGATTTACCTCCTAATATATCGTACTCATATAAATATATTCTTTTTCATTATTAATAATTATATGATTGATATATTAATATAAAAACAAAGAGAAAAAAGCACCCATCCGACCAAGAATAGTGCTTATCTCTTCAAATCTTTATTAAAAATTTTACTATCGTCTAAATGTCACTTCTTTTTCTTCATCCATATTTACATATGACTTACTTGGTGTAGTCTTAGCAATTATTCTTCCTTCTCTTATAGAATATAAAACCTCTGCTCTTCTTCTAACAGCATCATAACCACTTTCAGCATTTAATAAAATTAAATTACCTGGCTTACCTATTTCTATTCCATATTTGTCTTCTATATTTAAAGTTCTTGCACTATTTGTTGATATAAACTTTAATGATTCATTTATATCATCATAACCCATCATTTGGCATACGTGTAATCCAAAATGAACTACTTCTAACATATTTCCAGTTCCCATTGGGTACCATGGATCAAATATATCATCATGTCCAAAGCTCACATTAATACCAGCTTCATTAAGTTCTTTAACTCTTGTAATCCCTCTTCTTTTAGGATAAGTGTCAAATCTTCCTTGTAGGTGAGTATTAACTAAAGGATTAGAAACAAAGTTTATTCCTGACATTTTTAATAATCTAAATAGTTTATATGTATATGCATTATTATATGATCCCATTGCTGTTGTATGACTTGCTGTCACCTTATTTTTAAGACCTGTTTCTAAGGCTCTTGTAGCAACTACCTCTAAGAATCTCGATTGCTCATCATCTATTTCATCACAATGAACATCTACTAATACATTATATTTTTTCGCTAATTCAAATATTTTGTTAATTGATTCTACTCCATATTCTCTAGTGAATTCAAAGTGAGGTATAGCACCTATTACATCAGCTCCTAATTTTATAGCTTCTTCTATTAACTCTAATCCATTTGGATAAGAAAGAATTCCTTCTTGTGGAAATGCTACTATTTGTAATGTAACGTAATCCTTAACCTCTTCTCTTACTTCAACCATTGCTTTTAATGCAACTAAATTAGCATCAGTAACATCTACATGAGTTCTTATAAATTGAATACCATTAGCTACTTGCCATTCTATAGCCTTTTTAGCTCTAGTCTTAACATCCTCCTTAGTTAAAAACTCTTTTCTTTGAGACCATCTTTCAATTCCTTCAAAAAGAGTTCCACTTTTATTCCATTCTGGTTCTCCTGCTGTTAAAGTAGTATCTAAATGAATATGAGGCTCTATAAATGGAGCAGAAGCTAAAGCTCCATTTCCTTCTATAATCTCTTCATTATTTTCTGCCTCTAAATTTTCTCCTATCTCAGAAAACTTTCCATCTACTATTCTTATACAAAATAATCCTTCTTTATCTAAAAATCTTATATTTTTAATTAACATACTATATCACCTTATCTTTTAGTTATTTTTGTTCCTATTACATAAATTATCATTGTTGTTAATATTGCATTTAAAGCTATAACTCCAACTGATACAACATTTGCTACAATAAAGCCTGCAAAGAAAGCTATAATTGCTATCCAATTTACTTTTTCAAATTTTGTATTTTCAATATTATCATATTTTCTTTTCTTTACGAATAAATAATCTGCTATTAAAATTCCACCTACAGGAGGTAACATTGAATTTAAGAAAGTTAAGAATGTTACAAAGTTATTATTTAACCATATTGCTCCTACTGTTCCTATAAGTCCACCTACTATTACCATTTGCTTCTTAGGTAATTTTGTTATGTTTGAAAGTCCAAGTCCTGATGTATATATTGCATTATCATTAGTAGTCCAAATATTTAATCCTAAAACTAAAATTGCTGGGATTACTAATCCTTGTGAAAACATTACATCTGTTATATCGGAACTTCCTGTAACCATTGCTCCAACTGCTCCAAATAAGAACATTAAAGAGTTTCCTATAAAGAAAGCAATTACTGTTGTACCTACTGCTACTTTTTTATTCTTAGAAAATCTAGCAAAGTCTGGTGTTGCTGTTCCTCCACTTATAAATGATCCTACACATAATGTTACTGCTGTTACCATTGTCATCTTACTTGTTGGTTCTATATTCATTAATCCTTGAACTCCACCTATAGAGTTAGTTGCCATTATTGCTGATGTACTACCAAGTACTGCTATTGCTGGTACTGCTATTGCACTTAAAATTGTTAAAGACTTCATTCCAAAATAAGCTGTTGCTGTCATTAATATTCCTGTTACTGCTACTAATAAGTATACGTTTATATTAAATCTATTTGCTATTGGTATTGCAAACATTGCTATTCCAACACCAAACCATCCTATTTGCGTAAGACTAGTTATAAATGATGCAAGATATGACCCTTTTTCCCCAAATGAATATCTTGCAAGTAAGTGCATTGAAAGTCCAGTATCTGCACCTATATATGCTAATGCTCCTGTATAACAAGCTAAAATTAAGTTACCTATTGCTACAGCTATAAAAAACTCTCTTAACGATAAGCCTGTTCCTAAATTTCCTCCAGTCAACATACTTGCTGAGAAAAATGTAAATCCAAGCATAACTACAAACATTGAAAAGAATCCTTTCTTATCCTTTTGATGCACATGTCCTAATGCATAGTCATGATCTTGATTACCTACATTACCTTCATTTCCTACTCCCATTACTTTTTCTTCCATTGTTATTATCCTCCTAAATTTTTATTTAGGAAAACTAGTACTTATATTTTTATAAAAAAAACGACCATTCTTTTTAAGAAGGTCGTTAACATCTATAATTAGATATAAAAATTAAATATTCTAAATAAAATTATTCTGTTCTAATTTAACTCTATCTAATTTATCTTTTGTGACGCTTATCTCTGACCTTATTAGTCTCTCTGGACTAAATTTAAAGGACTAGTTTTCTTGAATGTATTATATATCCTCAATATAATTATGTCAATGATTCCTATTAAATATTTTATTATGAGTTATTACTTACCTATTCATATTGTCTAGAATAATAGTTTTTACTAAATTCGTAACATTAAATCATCAAATAATAAAATAAGAACCAATATTAGTGTATTTCATATAGAACATCATAATCATCCATAGTTAATTCTCTAAGAATAAGCCTCTCTGTTTCTAATTGCATTAAAAAATATTCTCCCTTCTAAACATTTTTAGCTTTATTAAGAAATTGGAACACAAATCTCACATTTATGATTATTTACCATTTTTACTGCATATCTTTCAAGAATATCTCTTGAAAAATCTATCTTATACCCATTGATTAATACTTCATCAAATATTTTCTCCCAAGCTTCTTGTACAGCTTCTACAGTGTGTTCAATAGTGAATACTGCATATTTTCCTGCTTTAATAGTTCCCATTTGTACATCTTATTTAAAATTAATAACCTTAATTTAACACCACTTTACAAGTAATTAAATCACCATAAAATTCAATGAATCAAATACCATCAAATATTAACACAAAACAAACGTATACATTTAGCTCATACTTTCACAACTTCTTGCAAAAACTATTACTGTTCATTCATAAACCTTTCAATATTAGCTAATACCTTTTCACTTAATCTATCAAATGCCTGCTTAGTACGCCCACTGGAAATCCCCTTACAATTTACATGAGGATTATTTAACAATTTTCCACTTGCATCTCCAAGTGCTCCTACTGTATCACAGAAAAATTCATTATTTCCTGCATCAAGCCATTTTTCAAGCGCTTCTATATTATGAGATGGCCCTATGGATGTATTAAACATTATCTTATTATTCCCGAGAGCTTTGAATTCTTCTTCATTAAATAAAATAACATTTTTATTTAGGCAAGTGCACACTACATCAACTTTATTTAACAATTCATGAAGAGGAAGATATTTTATATTGTTTTCTTCTTCATCATATTTTCTTGTACGGCTATAATAATATAAATCTGCTCCAAGATTTTTTAAGCCATTTGCAATAAGTGTTCCTGATGTACCAAGTCCAACTATTCCAACTTTTAAATCTGAAAGTTCTATAGGCATATCCTTCCACATTTTGTTTCCAAAGCCATGTAAATATCCTATAAGTTCATATAAAACGTATTCAATTACGCCTTGATCACCATAATCTCTTATTCCATAAACCACAATTCCCTTTTCTCTTGCTGTTTTTATATCTACATTTGCACTTTCTTCTGAATAAAGACTACAACACATTCCTATATATTTTATATTAGGACATGCATCTAATACGTTTTTTCCTATACTACTTGTATAGCTAAGAAGAACTGCATCTGCATCACCAATTCTTTTTATTATTTCTTCATCATCTTTTGGTATATCATCAAACAAAACTACTTCTTTAGCATATTCATAGAGTTTTTTTTCTGCTTCTTCAATAAGACTTACTGGTTCTATAGCCACTAATTTTTTAAACATAATATCATCTCTCCCTCTAAAATACTATTGGTGATGCTGCATTTTCAAGTACTTCTACAACACTCCATGCCGCAATCTTACTTGTTCTTGAGTAAATTTTTAATTGTGCTTTTACTTCTTCCCCATCTACACATATGTCATATTCATCACCTTTAAAACTTGGTTCCACACATATATCCATATCTGTATTTTCAGTTCCTGAACTTGCAAGAGCTGTTGCAATAGCTACATTTACTTTAGTAGGAAGAAGTCCTATTGCTGTTTTTGTAGTACCTCTAAATACTTCTATCTTTTCATCTATGCTTAATAATTCTTCCCTAAATAATGGAGTATTTTTTAAAGATTCAGGAGATTTTTTAGCACTAAATGTTGTTTTTATAGGACTCATAAGGGCAGCTGTCCTTAAAACATCAAATCCACCTACTGCTCCACTTGCTATATAAACTTTGCTATTATTCTTTAAAGCTGTATCTTTTATAGCTTCATAAAATTTTTCATCTGCAAATGCTCCTATCGAAAGCACAACTAAATTTGCTCCTGCGCTTAATACTTTTTCTCCATAATCATATACTGCTTGAATCGATGCTGCTTCTGCAACATACTCTGGTTTAAATTCAATAAGTTCTTCTATAGTTTCACATGCTGCACATCCATATTTTTCAGCAAATTTTTTTGCTCTTTCTTTATCCCTTCCAAGGACTGCTACAATTTCATATTGCTGCAAGTATCCATTTTTCTTTGCCTCTGCAACAATTTCATTTAATTTTCCACACCCTATTAGAGCTAATTTTAATTTCTTCATTTTAATCCCCCTATGTGATATAAATTATACTTAATATTATAAAGTATTTATAAATATTTATAAACCTTTATCGATATTTGTCGAAAATCAATAAATATATAACTATTTTTCACCAACATAATTGTAGCTTTAATTAATTATTCCAGAAATATATAAGTGCTAAACTAAAAATATAAAAAATACTTATTGATGAAAAAAAAGCTTATCCATGGCTATATCTATCAGTATACGATAGCACCTGAATAAACCTTTTAAATCAATAGATTTTATACTTTTAGAGTATTCACTTTTGACATCAATACTACTGTCTCGACCCTATAATGAGAATAAATCATTTAAGCTTTCAGACATTGTAGGATGTGTAAAAATGAAATCTCTTATCACCTCTGCCTTTATCTTATTATCCATTGCTAATTTAATCAGATTAATCATTTCAGGTGACTCTGCACAAAACAACTCTGCCCCAAGGATAGTACCATCTGATGCAATTAAAGCTTTGAGAATTCCGTCTGTCTCACGAAGTACTTTTGCTTTAGGAATAGCATTAGTTGGAAGACTCACGGCACGATATTCCACATTTGCTGCCTTTGCTTCCTTCTCATTCATTCCAACACGCGCGAAAGGTGGTTCAATAAATACAGAATAAGAGAAAGCACCTCTATTATTTGTTGTACGAATACTATTTCCAATCATGTCATCAAGAATAATTCTACTATCATCCAATGAAATATATGTAAACTGAAGCTTACCGCGGACATCCCCAGCAGCCCATATATGTTTTACGCCAGTTCTTAGATGCTCATCTGTTTCAATTGCTCCTCTTTCATTAAGAATGATGCCTGCTTTTTCACATCCTAGTCCATCAGTATTTGGTCTACGTCCAGTAGCTAGCAGGATTGCATCACTTTCTAGAACCTTGGATTCTCCATCGCATTCATAATATAGAGTTCCATTTTGAATCTTTGTTGTATTTGCTGCAGTTACAATCTGTACACCTTTTTCTTTTAATACGGATTTAATACATTCAGCAACATCTTCATCTTCTCTTGCTAGAAACTCTTTTCCATCCTGAATGATTGTCACTCTGCTTCCAAAGTTTGCATACATAAATGCGAACTCAAGACCAATGTAACCTCCACCTACAATAGTTAATGAATGTGGTAATTCTTCTAAATCCATTATAGTTTCCGAAACGTATACATGCTGACTATTTTCTACTCCATCGATTTTAGGAATAACAGGGACAGATCCGGTGCCAATAATAAATTTATCGCCTTCAATAATGAACTCACCATCTGCAGTAAGAACTGTAATATGATTTTCATCTGTAAAGGATGCTGCTCCATCCACAACATCTACGCCAGCCTGAGCAAGTTTGTCATAATTAGCTTTGCGAAGTGCTGCAGTTAACTTTTTCTTCTCTTCAATCGTATTTTTGTAGTATTCCGCTTTTGCTGAGAATTCTCCTTTTGGCGAGTTTGCAGCATCAGTAATGAGTCTTTTAGAAGGAATGCAACCCACATTGATGCAAGTTCCTCCATACATCTTTGCATCTTTTTCAATCAATGCAACACTTTTCCCCAATTTTGCTAGTTTCGCTGCAAGTGTTTTTCCAGCTTTTCCGAAGCCGATAATAACTACATCATATTTTGTTTTCATAGTTTACTCCTTTTCTTAATGAATTGAATACGTTTTCTTAATTTGTAACCTCTTACTATATATTCATTCTCAAAGAAAGACTTCTTACCAATAGTTCTTTTATATGTAGTAGGTTCTCAAATCAAAACATCTACTCTATATTCATTACCTAAATTTAAAGACATATGTTATAGATATGCTGTTCCCATTTTTTCACTTCTTTTATTATGGAACTTTAATTTCCGTTAATGTCTGATATATCCTATAATTCTTTATTATTTTGAAGTGCAGAACTAACTGCCAAATATGATAACCAACTACATTTGTATTATAACACAAATGTAGTTACTATTCATGAAATAAAAAATCAACATTTAAATTATTCTTATGATCATTACTTAATAATTAGTGCTTTAACGTTTAAAAGTGAGAAATATTAAATGATTGAAATGGTTAAATTTAAATATTCTTATTGATGAAATCTCCACCATTTTTCCTGATAGTCAGCATATTTATCCAAATATACTGTTTCGCCAATCTTAGGTGTAATAACATCATTATTCATTTTATTTGAAGCACTTAAAAATCTTTCTACTGAATCATCCCATCCATGATTTGATAATATAAATGTTCCCCAATGAATAGGCATTGTTATCTTTGCTCCTAACATATTTCCTGCTTTTGCTGATTCTTCAGGGAACATATGAATATCATGCCATCTCATATTATACTGACCACATTCCATAATGGCTAAATCAAAGTCACCATATTTTTTATGTATTTCTTCAAAATGGCCTCCAAAACCACCATCTCCGCTTTCATATATCTGATGTTTTTCATCTGTTAATACCCATGAAGCATATAAAGTAGCAGTCATATCCCTAACACTTCTATTAGAAAAATGTCTTGATGGAGTACATGCAATTGTCAATCCATTTATCTGAATTTCTTCCCACCATGCCATATTCTTAACCTTATCTTTATCAACCTTCCAGCGTTCTAAATGTTTTTCTACTCCCAATGGTACTATATATCTTTTAACTTTATTGTCTAATTTCTTAATTGACTTCATATCCAAATGATCATAATGGTCATGTGAAACAAGCACTATATCAATGTCTGGTAATTCTTCTATTAATATTGGAGGTTTTGTAAAACGCTTTGGCCCTATAAATGAAACTGGTGATGGACGCTTTGAAAATACAGGGTCAATAAGAATATTCATTCCATGCATCTGTATTAACAAGCTTGAATGCCCTAACCATGTAACTGTGAATTCACCCACATTAGTTTTATTTATACTTGGTTTTATTAAAGGCAGATTTACCTTGGGTGACTTGCCCTTATTTGATACACTATTATCATAAGATTCACCTTTTAATATATATTGTGATGGATACACAAACTTTCCTTTCACATAGTTTTCAGCTCGTTTTTTATAATCTTCTTTATCCTTTTTTGAAGCCCTGCCCCCAAATACAGGATTGACATATATAAATATCATTACAACTATAATCAATATCAAAATAACTTTAAGTACTATCAATACTATCACCATCCTTAGTTTTTTAGTCTACTACTATATTATCATCTTTAAAACATACATGTTAATTACTTTCTATAAATTTTAACAAAGAAAAAGCTATGATCAAATGATAAACCATTCATTTAATCACAGCCTCTATAATCTTCTTAATTAGTTTAATAATCTAAATAATTAAATATCTCTTTTATTTAATAACTTCATACTGATACACATCATAACTACAATAAACACAACACTAACTAATACTGCTCTAATAATATATTCATTAGTAATTCCAGGTATCATAAATTTCATATTAGTTTCAATCATGTAATTTCCTATAGAAAATCCTTTTACAATACCTGTTTTATTAACTAGCCAATTAATTCCATTATAAACCAAGCTTGTTAATCCACAGCCTGTAAAAACTCCCAAAGCAATTCCAAATGATGAACTTCTAGTAAGTGTAGCAATTAAAATATAAATGCTCGAAAAACCTATATGTAATAAAAATTGAATTCCCCATAGCTGGATCATTTGAGATGTAAATCCAAAAGTCATATTATCTCTAGCAAATATAAAAGCTGATATTACCATAAATATAAAACTTACAGCAAACATTGCTATAGTATAAACAGTAGCTAATAAAATCTTAGATACTGCTAAATCACTTCTTTTTGAAATCTGACCTGATATAGACTTAACAAAACCATTTTTATATTCTGCACTAATATATACAGATATCATAATTGCCCATAATATTAATACCATTGGACTTGAAATTATTGATGTAAATTCATTGCATATATTTATAATTGTGCTATACCTTCCTAATGTATCTGTATAAATTGTAATAAAACTTATAGCTCCCATTATTAAAAGTGTTATTGCTGTTACTTTTGACTTTAAAGCACGGTATATTTCCATTTTAAATAAATTAAGCATTTACTTTTCCTCCTGTCATATTTAAATAAAAATCCTCTAGTGTTTCATTTTTTATTATTACTTCAATCACTTCAATATCTAACTTACATAATTGTCTATTAATTTCTGCTGTTTTATCCATTTGTTCAAATATATGAATATGTGATTTATCTATCACTTTATAATTTCTAATACCCATATTTTCTAAAGCTTTAGCTGTAATATCTACATTATTAACATGAAGCTCTACTCTCTTTGAACATTTTCCTTCTAATTCTTCAGACGTAAACTCTTGTAGCAATCTACCGCCATGAATGAATCCATACTTATTAGCTATTTTAGAAAGTTCTTCAAGTAGATGGCTTGATATTATGAAAGTTATTCCATTTTCTTTATTTAGTTTTTCTATAGTTTCCCTTACTTCCGCTATCCCCTGTGGATCCAATCCATTGATAGGTTCATCTAAAATAACAATCTCTGGATTTCCCACTAGTGCCATTGCAATCCCTAGTCTTTGTCTCATTCCAAGAGAAAACTTTCCTGCTTTCTTTGTTCCTGTCTTTTCTAACCCTACCTTTGTCAATAAACCTTTAACTACTGATTTATCCTTCACTCCTAAAGCCATGCACTTAAGCTTTAAATTTTCTTCAGCCGTCATATTAGGATAAATACCAGGATTCTCTATCAAGCATCCAACCTTGCTTCTAGTAGCCGGATTATTCACACCATCTTTTCCTAGTATAAAAAAACTTCCTTCACTAGGATTAGATAATCCACTTAACATTCTCATTATTGTTGTTTTTCCTGTACCATTTCTTCCTACAAGACCATATATCTGTCCTTTTTCTAAGTGTATATTAATATCTTTTACTCCGTAATTTGATCCATATTTTTTGCTAAGATTTTTTGTCTCAATAATATATTTCATTAATAATGTCCTCCTCGGTAACTAACTTAAGATAATTATAAATAAAATTCTTTAATAAAATATACATGAAAAAATTAATTTTTCTTAATAAATTTTTATATACACAAAAAAGTATAGCCATATTAGCTATACTTTCTCTAAAGTTATATTAAATTTTATATTATCATCTATTTTTTCTGCTGTAATATCCCCATTATGAAGTTCTAGTATCGCCTTTACTATTGCTAATCCTAGACCAGAACCTTCTTTACTTCTAGCTTTATCTTCCCTGTAAAACTTCTCAAATAATCTTTTTACATCTTTATCTTTTATATTTTGGCACTTATTCATAAAAGAAATATTTACTTTCTTATCTATTACTTTTACTGATACTAAAAATTTGGAGTTAGAATCAGCATATTTTTCTGCATTCCTAATTAAATTATCAAAAACTCTTTGCATTTGGGCAGCATCAGCATAACAATAAACCTCACTATATTTATTGTCTAAAACAACTTCAATATCTCTTTCTATAAAATTAATCATGCTTTCCAGAACAGCTTGATTTAAGATCATTGATATATTTACCTTATTTTTTTCAAGATTATAATCACTATTAGTAAG